>DATFCN010000032.1:0-23365 GCA_035253045.1 Nitrososphaera sp. | reverse complement strand
ATTCTAGGGACTTTACTTTGCTTTTGTAGAAAAGGACTTTTTTACCACTTTCATCAATCTTGACTTGATCAATGCACAGCAGGTCCATTTGACAAAGCCTTCTAATCTTCTTATAAGTGGAGCTTACAGGAAGGTTATTTTCCAATGCTATTTGTTGAGCTGTCTTTGCAATGTCAATTGTTGCAAGCATTATTTTATGGGAAACAATGTCTGCAAAGAGCTGCAACCGTGGAATAGCTTCCTCGTATTCGAATGACAAAGTTCTGCCCATTAATTAGGTCGACCTAATTAGGCTGGCCTAATATTTAAACTGTCCTTTATAGGGTATTTTGTTCAACGGTGCTCATGTTGCATCTACCATGGCAGTCAATAGTTAAGATTTGATATATTCGATTATCCTACTGAACAATCTTATTTTGCTGCATTTTGATGTTGATTCTAGATAAACCCTCATACAAAGTGATTTTGGCATTAACGAGCAATATCTGAATTCTTTCAGTCTTGCACAAGACACTATCACTTGCAGAGCTTCAAGATCATATGTTCCATCATTTTAAGGAAAAGTGCAGTACAATATTATTTTGCTCATAGGATGTCATTCCACAATGTAATAATCAAATTTGAGATTTGAATGGTTGTTTATAAAATCTTTCTAAGCCATTCAGTTATGATGGTAGAGAAGGCTTTTGTATTAATAAATACAGATGACCACATCGATGGTGAAATGCTTCTGGCTCAGCTGAAGAAGATAGATGGCATCTCCGAAGCCTACCAGGTATCTGGGATCTACAATATATTAGTAAAAGTGGAAGGAGAGACTATAGATAAGGTTGCCAAAGTAATTAACCATAGACTGAAGAATATAAGAAATATTCAATCGACGCTCACAATGGTAGCAATTAGAAATAGGTGATTGACAGATATAGTTGTAAGTTTAATGAGGGCAGCTGTCCAACCTTTGGATCCAGTAGCCTTTTTCTCCATATTTTTCTTTACAAATGGTGGGGCTTTCTATATATGACAAAATAGGCATTCCTGAATCGTGTTTCTATCCGTCTTGACCCGCTGTCAAGACGCATTCTTTGCCGTACTCAATTGCCTTCTCATGGGGTGTATCTACGTCTAGAACCACATCAAGTGCTCTGTTCTTCCATCCTTCTTTGTAACGTAAGTGTAGTATCCTACACATTCCATAAACTAATTCATTTATTTATGTAATTTAACTCTAAAGGTGATTCTTTAAAAAGAAAATAAGAATCTTTAAGATCAGCAGAGATGTGATATTATCATAGTTAGTGGTTTTTCCGTTTTCCGTATCGATTACCGTGGCTAGGGTAGTAGCACTATTTCACAAATAATTGGGGAATTATTATCATAGCTTAAGTTATTATCCTTCTTTGGTTTTTACATAGTGGTTGTCAGGAACAACTTTTGGATACTTCTATTTTGCATTAGGGTATCTTAAAGTTCAGTCATTTCTGTCTGGCAGTCTGCGTACAATAACACAGATAGACTGCCAGACAGAAAACCTGGTGACTTTATATGGCTTGCCAGACTTTCCTACTGACGGATTGGATAGTTAGGTTGGTATTATTTATGAGAAGTGCCGATTCTCTGAGTCGATTATAGACAGAAGAATAACGGCAAATAGAGGATAGATAGTTTGGAAAAATCCAGTACTCATATTGTGATGGGAAAACCTAGGACTAGTTTACTTCGGATAAACTATGCCAATCAATATTTGCATGATTAGATGGAATACTTCTACGTCAACTTTCTTAATATAAAGGACAACATTTTCCCTTTGGAATATTATGACCGTGAGGACAGAAGCTTGGGTGATTTAAGAGAGTGCAAAGTGCTTCAGTAAACATGTCTTTCATGTGATGTTCTATCCCGCAGGCCATTTCTTCATCTATCTCTATCTTTAGTACATCATTCATGAGCGTTTCAAGCAAGCGGGTATTTCTAATCATCTGCTTTCCGACACAGGCTTGTTAAAAGATGAGCTAGCAGACGAGCAAACTATGGAAGACATTCTAGCTAGACTAGAAATTCAAGATACAAAGTAAATGTCCCACAACCATCGTCACCTCTCTTCTTTTCCAGGATCATTATTTAGACTCATCGTGTATTTTCTCTGATGTGGTTTATATCAGATCTGAGATTCTCTAATTGGAGAATTATAACCATCCTTAAATTAATTATTTAACGATAACGGACAACCGATTGCAGGGCAAATCAAAGATGACATTTGCAGATCAGTTTGTCAAGATGATCAATGAATATATCGAGATGAAAGTACATTTTAGATATCATTTGGGCATTGATTGGAATCTAAATAGACTATCTCGAACTTGCAAATATTGTTTCCCCGATTAATAACTTAGTTCTTCACTAGCTGATAAACTAATGCGATCATAATGATGAACAAACCGTCTACCATTTAGTATAATTGGTAGTGACCTTTATTCCTTTTTCTTCTGACCGGCATTCGCTTGTTTTTAAATGCTTCTATGTTTGTGTCATTAATGACGATGACATATTCTGAGAATTTGAGAAACTCTTTTTGTAGTTATCATCTGCAAATCGTGAATTGAGCTAAAGGAGCGATTAGCAAAGTGGTATTCCTCAATACGCATAGGAGATGTATTGTTCTCAGTTCACAGAATCAGGGTTGAGAAACGTTTCAATGTTAAAATATAATTAACCCTGTTTATGGCGTCATGCATACTGAATCTAAAGGGATACAATCAACATTAACCGCGCCAAAAGCGCTGGCGCTGGGGGTTGTAGGAGGTTCAGCTCTCATCTCAATTCTTATGATAATACTAGGACAGGCAGTAGGCAAAGGGATAGAGAGTGTCATGATTATCCATGACTACTATATCGTCCTTGCTATAATGTCCGGAGCCGGCTTTATAGGATTGCTTGTATTTGGTTCAAGTCAAATCGGACAACAGATCCAAAGTTATCGCGATGCAACTAACACGTTAAAAGTACTAGCACTTACTGCCGTAGCTTCAGCATTTCTTATTGAAATTACAGGGACAATTGGTTACATAGAATATAGACTACCAGATCCAGATAGCGCTAAGTCCAAGATCTTGGAAATATTTCCATTCGCTCATGAGCCGATGTTTGAAGTAATGGAGTATGTCGGACTAGTCGGTGTAATCTGGACAGGTCTTATCGCCTACTTCACTTGGCACTTCAGAGAAAGAATGTTTGCAGACATTGGTATCAGAAACGCAATGATGGTGATGATTTCACTTGCAATAATATATGCCCTTGTGGTGTCACTTATGGGCATAGTCCCGACCAAGATAGCGTCAGCACAGGGATAATAATAATCGTTAGTAGGAGAACAGGGAAAAAAATGTCATCATTAAAACCCTCACTAAATTTATCAACAACACAAGTATCTGGCGCGGTAGTCGCTGCAATCATAGCAGCGTCAATAGCACTTCTTGCAGTAGGAGTGTTGACATACTTTCGGAAAGTAGAGCCTCTCAAAACATGGCTTGTTCCCTATGTGCCTGCCGCGCAATATGGTGGGATATTCCTCTATACCAAAGTAATATGGGGTATCCTATGGATAGGGCTCTTCATTGCTTTGAGACGCAAGCAGAAAATAGGGAACATGAGAACATGGCTGTTGTTTTTCCTAATATCATTGGGAATAGGAACTGCGCTTTCAGTGGCCAGTCTAAATTGGAGCGAATTGTCAACGGTAATGCAATTGGGTGATGCAGAATCACAAGTGACAAGTGAGACAACTGTTGAGACTATAATAGCAGATGAGATATCTATTGAAATACTTGAGGGGTCTTCAGTTCCCGACAACCCTAGTTATGAACCCTATAGCCTAGCGGTAGGTAGCAATGATGTGATTACATGGGTAAACGCTGATTCTGCGCCCCACACGGTGACAAGCGGTGCGGGTCTGGATGATCCTGATTCCGGCAAACTCTTTGATTCCGGCTCCCTAGGTCAAGGACAGAAATTTAGCATGCCTGCAGAGCAATTGGTAGAAGAGGGACAGGCAGGTACCATCTTGGATTACTACTGCACAGTTCATCCTTTCATGAAAGGGAAGATAACTGTGCAATAATATCAACATGTCGCAGAAATACATGATACACAATCTGACAGTTGCTCATAATGCCATCTAGATTGCTTCATTCCCAAAAATCCTAATGACAACTACTTTTTTGTGTTAATACATTCTGCAGGTTATCCTGTCTTAGTTATGCTAATCACTGGATGATCGAAAAAATGTTTGTTAGGTATCTCTAAAAATTCCCTGTTATTTGTTCGGGTCTTTGGGGTAAATGCCTCCTAAAGCCCTCTACATCCATCACCAAGCCATAGTAGTCTCTTACAACTTCTAACGTGGATTCAAAGTGTTTAGCGTTGCCTGAGGCTGTTGCATCTGAGATGAGTAGAACATCATATCCGTTATTGAATGCATCTCTCAACGAAGCTTCTACACATATTGATGTATCGATTCCACAAAAAACCAGGGTATCGATTCCTATACTTTTCAGCCAGACGCCAATTTCTGTATCTTGAAATGCTGAATCTCGTCGCTTGATGACGATGTGATCCATTGGAGAAGGCCTGATTTCATCCACGATATCTGCATCCCAAGTGTTTATTACGCAAATGGGTTTACTGCGTATTCTCTCTTCTCGTGATTTTGGGAGTATTCTGTGGGTATTTGTTAAAAGATCTATACCTGATTTCTCGCGGACAGCCTGAGTATAGAATATGGGTATATTGAAGCTCCTGCATAGGCTGATGAGTTCAGATAGCTTCGGGATGACGCTCTGATAGTGGGATACACCCATTCCAAGTTGGTCATATGACCCACCTTTGCTAACGAAGCCGTTTTGAACATCTATTACTACGAGTGCGGGGTTGACATTATGTCCTTGAACATTGATGATCGTCATTACCATCATAACCGCTGACTGAATTTATAAATTTGAAGTAACTCTATTCACCCGCCGGAGGTAGCAACAACATCAATGCTATAAGATGGGTCAACAAGAAATTCTGGTTTTGGTCCACGCCAGCCCTTCAATGTGACAAGAACCTTTCTGTTGTAAGGGTCGACTGCTGCTTGGAAGCTTCCTTTGCCCTCTATTCTGTGATCAAACTCAAAATGAGTATACTCTTGCAGAAGTGAACCTGCTATCTGTGGTTTAAATGAGACCTTGTTTTCAATTAAGTTCAATTTCATTCCAACCATCATTTCTCGTAGGGCGTGAGTATACATGCTAACAGACCACGCCTGCAAGATACATGAATTGAAGGGGTCAGGTTTGTCTCCCTTGTATGTTTCTGCAAACATGCCGTTTTCGGCCAAAATTCGCTCTGCCATGCAATTGACATAGTAGAGTGCATGTTCGCTCCGTCCAGCCTTGATCTCGGATAGAGCTGCCCAGGCAGTGACAAGGGGCCACACTGCGCCGTCGTGATAGAGGGTAGGATGATACTTAGGGTCCAAGTTGCTAAGCGTTCGAACTCCCCAGCTTGTCGTCAAGTCCTCCTGTTCAATTCTTTCGATCACCGATCTTGTCTTGCGGGGATCCATTGCCACATCAGTGAGCAGAAGGACAAGAGCATTAGGTCTTATGCTGGGATCTTTGGAACCATCCTTTCTTATTGTGTCAAAGTAAAATCCTGCTCCTTCATTCCAGTATTCTTGATCGATTTTGTGAGCCAGCTTCTCTGCCCTTTGCTTCCATCTATTGCAATTGTAGCTGTCGTCAACTATGCCTGCTAGCTCGCTTCCGATCTGTAAGCTTTCATAAAATAACGCCTGAACGTCGTTTGCGCTTTTCCGCCTATCTATGTGGTCCATCCAGGTTGAATCACGGATAGGCAGCTTTTCTGCGGTACCTGTAAAGCCGTGATCAACCAAGCCATCTCCGTCTGTGTCTTTGAGAAGACCACAATCAATCAACGCTTGGATCGATTCCCATCTTTGCTGCAGGTATTTGACATCTCCAGTTGCCAACACATATTCACGTATAGCCCAAGGAAAGAGAAAGGTCGAATCCGCAGAGCCATACGTGGTGCTGTGCAGGAAAGCCTTCCCACTTATTATCATCGGAAGCTCACCTCTCACTGCAGTCTCCGTGGTATTTTTGGCCTGATGCCTGAAGAAATTGTCAATGACTAACCGGGCAAAGTGGTAATCGCCTATTGAAAGGTAGCCCCTCAGCGACCAGCCAGTGTCCCTCGCCCAATAGTTGGGAAAGCGTGGAAGCCCTGCGCATACTCCTTGCCCAAGGCCATCATATTCTGCTTTTAGATATTGCAAACATGTCTTGGCCTTTTCATAGGCTCTTAACAATTTTGATATTTGGAGATTTTGCCTTTTTTCTGTTGAGGGAGATCTAAATGTAAGTGTTGATGAGGAAAATTTTCTGAAAGTGTCTTCGGTACTTTGCACAAGCCTACTGCAGTTATCTCTCATGAACCGAAATTCTTTCAGGCACTCTTTGGCACTTGAAAAGCTGCCTACTCCAACAAGCGCAAGGTTGATGGTTTTCCCCTCTTCAAGCTTAAGATCATATGAGAGCTCGAGATCGTTGTCAAATGAATCTGTCAAGATCTTGCTTGGCCCTAGGTCTTTTGGCATGACACCTATGGCTCCAAAATACTGCATCTTCTCTTTCTTAGTGTTCCTGGCTGAGCCTATCTGCAGACAGTTGTCGCGCTGGTTGAACTTCGAGATATTGCTCTGAGAGATTGCTGCAAGCCCATAACTTGTGATGTTACCATCTATTAAAAAGTGAAAGCGAATGTTTCGTGGTACCTTTCTTTTGGTCGGCCTCAGATCACGTTCGGTATGAGACCTCATACCCATCGTTATCTCCATTATGAATCCTCTATTTTCAAAAGGCACACATAGCCTCCTTTGCACGTGCAACCCTCCCAGATCGTGTTCTGTAGTAACAATGCCGTGCTCGTGTCTAGACGACAGGGCAAAATTCGGAAGACGCTTACGTACACCATCGTCCATGGATACTTCGACAATTATCCTTCCAAACGACCTTGCGGGAGGAACATACAGACCGCCATTGTCATATCGAACTCCCATCCAGGTCCAGTTAGCAGAAAGCGCCCCGTTTGCAGAGCACACAATATACGCCTTTTTCCCCGATAGCACAAGGGGGGTCGTGAAATTCTTGAACATTGTATCACCGCTTGTAACTGCAGAATCGTTGTAAGCCAGAGAATCTGGAGTAATATGGATACTATCTTTCTGATCTCCTGAAATGTAGTCACTGAATGTAAATGGAACAGTTATTTCCTCAAAGCCTTCAAGCTTGCTCATTACCAATATCTTATGCTTGACGTTTTCGTCCAAGCCACCATCTTTGATAATCAGAAACCTTGCGCTCTGGTATGGTTTGAATGAGATGGGTCTATTTTCATTTAGCGTGGCTACATTGACCACTTCGTCGGAAGTTGCGATAAAGATTGAGTTTCTCTGAACTGGTAATTCATCGACGTAGATGTCGAGCGAAACTATGTTACCCCCAAGTGGAACCGGGGGATTCAACAGAGAAAAGATAAAGCCATACTGCCTTTCATCTCCGTTTACTACCAGGACGTTTTTGAGACTGCCTTGGACATAAGAGAGCAAAGTGTGGGTGTTGTCAAGTGTTCGTGTTATTTTCTATCCACCTTCGATGATGAAACATCATCTAAGCCCAACATAATTCTTATTACAGACCATAATAATATAATTTTCTAAAAGTCATTATATAGGAAAATTCCTATTTTTGTCATATAATAAAGCTCTCAGTAGCACGGCATAATGAATGAGGCTGGTGATGGCTCGTATGTTTTCTCATATTCCATGGCCCTAGTAGTTTGCTATCGCTATCTATAGAAGGAATTCTATAATTAAGTGCCTGGTGCATCATCAACTAATTTAAAGGACAGCAACAAATGAAGAAGTCCGTTGAGCATCAAGCTGAGACAAGGAACACGCGAGGACGCCAAGGAATGCGGCGAAATATGCTATAGAGCGTTTAGGGTCATTGCGGAGAAGCATAACTTTCCACCAGACTTTCCCTCGCCAGAGGTCAGCATTGCGATTTTATCCGAATTACTTGGGCACCCAAGAATATATAGTGTTGTTGCAGAACTTGACGGACAAATCGTCGGCAGCAACTTCGTTGACGAGCGTTCCATCATCGCTGGCATAGGTCCAATTACAATTGAACCAAGCATGCAAAATCGCGCAATTGGGCGTGAGTTAATGCAGCACGTGTTGGATAGAGCCGCAAAGCAGCGCTATCCTGGGGTCCGCTTGGTTCAAACAACCTATCATAACCGCTCACTTTCTCTTTACACAAAGCTAGGGTTTGCAGCCAGAGAGTCGCTGTCAACTATACAGGGACCGCCGATCACAGTACAGATTCCCGGATACATTGTTCGGCCCGCAAAGATCGATGATTTAAGCGCCTGCAATCAGGTTTGTATGAGAGTGCATGGACATGACCGTGGAGGAGAGCTGCACGATGCGATCAGGCTTGGAACAGCCACGGTGGTCGAGCATAATGGCCGCATCACGGGCTATGCTACAGCTGTGGGTTTCTTGGGCCACGCTGTAGGTGAGACCAATGAAGAGCTAAAAGCGCTTATTGGGGCAGCACCAGAGTATTTGGGTCCTGGTTTCCTGCTACCTACCCGTAACGCAGAGCTGTTCCGTTGGTGTTTGGAGCATGGACTGCGTGTAGTCCAGCCAATGACACTTATGAGCATCGGTCTCTATAATGAACCAGCGGGAGCTTTTTTGGCCTCAGTACTTTATTGAATAGTTATCCAAAATCTGAAATTCTCAATTTCCAGTCAACTGAGCAAATCATAGTTCCCTGAGACAAAAGATTGGATGCCAATTTATTTGGCGAGTTTTCATTTGAGGTCTTGTATGGGCAATAATTATAAATATAGTAACCGATATGGCCAAGATTGGCCTGGTAGGAGAAGCAGGTTAAAGAGACGGAAACTACACGGAGGAAAGATACCCTGAATAAGCACAAGCGGTCGAGTCACGGCCAAAAAAAGGTATAATGGCTCTTTTATTCCTGCATACCTAAAAATCCTATGATGAAGGTTTAGAGCAGGACGGTATTGTTATGGTTACAAAGACAGCTTACATGAGGGGCGGAGTCACGTTTTGACTCAGCGACGATGAGGTGTGGAGACAATTCAAAGAAAGATGAGCAGTGACAACACTACTGCTAACAAGAACAATGGTGATGATATCGAAATTGGTAACTACGCCTTATTACAGGAAGCCTATGAACTAGCAGAAAGCAGGAAATGGACTAGAGACTTTGCACTGTACATCATGTTTTGTAGAGCAATGGCTGAAGGGGACAAGATGAGAGCTGAGAGATGTATGAATCTGTTGGAACGAGATGTTATGAACTCATTATCAAAAGATGATTATAGCACTGGCCCATCCTTTGAGAGATAGAAATAGAAGAGAGGTTGAGCAGGCAGCTTGAGGGTTAAAGTTATATGATTGCCTCAGAACCACTAACGAATTATTTCGCAGGAGAGCTGTGAGTCGCTAGTTAGGTCAAGTAGTCAAGCAATAACGAATCATCGGATGCTAGTTCATGTAAAAAAATAAAACCAGGCGGTACTAACAATACAAGTCATATTAGTTTTGTAAACTCCATATGTCTATACTGTATGCTAAATGTAGCAATCATTTTGGGAAGCACCAGGCCTGGTCGAAACGGCGAGGCGGTAGCTCGGTGGGTGTATGACATGGCAAAGAAGCGAAGCAACGATGATACAGAGTTTGAGTATGTCGATATCAAAGACTTCAATCTGCCGCTCTTGGATGAACCGATTCCTCCTTCGCGAGGGCAGTACACCCAAGATCATACGAAAGCATGGTCTACGAAAATCGACTCTTTTGATGCTTTTATTTTTGTGACACCCGAATACAATCACGGCATTCCTGGTGCTTTGAAAAACGCAATTGACTTCCTTTACAGGGAATGGAACAACAAAGCCGCAGGGTTTGTCAGCTATGGCGGCGCTGGGGGTATGCGCTCAGTAGAACATTTGCGTTTGGTTATGGCGGAGATCCAAGTTGCGGATGTGCGTGCGCAGGTCACATTGTCACTGTTTACAGACTTTGAGAACTTCACAAAGTTTAAGCCCGCCTCGTACCAGGAGCAAGCCTTGAATACCTTAATAGACCAGGTTAAAGCATGGGGCACTGCACTGCAGCCTCTCCGATCAAAAAAGTAGTCAAGAATTCTCCTGGAACTGTAGTGTCGTAATATTGTCGGCAATGCCGGCAATATTAGCAGTCCAGATGCTAAGGTAATCAGCTTGTTTCCTAACTTGGAATTAGATAATTTTTATCAATTAAAGACTTCTCTTATTGATATTTGTGAGATGAAGAAATAGTCACAGGATCTAAATAATGGATCATGATAAGAATTAAGGAATGGAATAATGGCTATCATCGTCAATAATAGCCGAGATGTAAGCAATGTCCATTTCAAAACGGAAACACCTACTATGAAGTGGTTTAGAGAATTTCAGCCTAGTTAATCGTTCGTAATACAAATTGTATTGGTTAAGATTATAGCAACCCAGTTCTGTCTTATCTTATAAGCTAAACGCAATAATTCAGACAATCGCTTCTCTAGGGTCAAGCAGGTTGAATGTTTGAATGAAAGTGTCAATCCTTTCTTTAGGAACCCTTCCATTATTTTGCTGAGTCCACCTAGTAGAATTTGCAAATCGCTCAAGGTCCATTACCACACCATAATAGTCTCTTACTCTTTGAAGAGTTGTATTGTAGTGCTCTTTGTTACCAGAAGCAGTGGCATCAGAAACCAAGATTACGTCATATCCTTGGTTAAACGCATCTCTGAGTGATGTTTCCACACATATCGACGTATCGACACCAGCAAATACGATGGTGTTTATGCCAAGAGCCTCAAACCACACATTAATTTCTGTATCTTGGAAGGCGGAATCTCTTCTCTTTATGATCACATGATCTGCCTCTGTGGGCTTTAGCTCGTCTATTGTTTGTGCATCCCATGTGCCACGCACACAAATAGGCATCTTTTTTATCCTTTCTTCCCTAGATTTTGGCAGTATTCTGTGCACCTTAGTCAACAGATCTATTCCACTAGGTTCTCGGGTAGCCTCTGTGTAAAAAATTGGAATTCCTACTTCTCTGCACAAATTAACAAGTTGCTGCATCTTCGGAATAACAGATCTGTAACTTGATGTGTCCATCCCCAACCTATCGTAGGAACCACCCTTGCTGACAAATCCATTTTGAACATCAATTACTAGCAAAGCTGGCTTGAGAGTATGATTGTCAGTTTGTATTGTAAACATTTATTCTGTACGATAATACATTCTAGCTATTATCAGTTGTGACACTGTTGGCTGTTTCGTTTGGTGGCAACTTCCTGTTTACTCTGCATTGTTTTGAGATACTCAATGCGCCAATGTTGTCAAGTCTTTCCAGTCTTCATGCCCATGAATTGATAAATTTTTTAAACCAATCAGCTCCATAGTATAAAATGCTAGTATCTTAATCGATTCTACGTTCTTTTCCTTTCCTCATGCGTAATTTTTAAGGGTTGTTTCACGCGATATGCATACAAGGTAGGAACAAATTGTCAGAAAGGAATGACTATGGATTATTTTCTAGTCATGAGGGCGATTCAAGTGGTAACTCCAATACCTCATCATTCTTGAAGGCTTTCTGTGGATCTCTTATTAGTCGTAAGGCCCACGGTACCAAATAGGATGTCACGTATCATACTTGTGCCACATGACGGTTATGAGATGTCAGATAAAGCTCTAAAATATGCTATCGAAATTGCGAAGGGTTTGAACATGAAAATAAAGCTCATCAGGGCGGTGGAAGAAGTTCTTGATGCTTCAACTATGAGTCACTGGAATAATATTGAACGGGCGCGAGTCAAAAGGGAAGTAGAGAAGCATAGGGCTAAGATTCGAGAGAAGGAATACAAGAAACTCGAGAAATTGGCTTCATTGTCTAACTCAAGAGGTATTGAAGCATCATCCTCATTGGTCTTGGAGGGAGACGCAGCTAAAAAGATTATTTTAACAATAAAAAAAGAAAAGCCCTATCTTGTCGTAATTGGGAGTAACAGGTTGAAGTTAAAGGGTCTTTCAAAAATAAGAGCTCTTGGAAGTGTAGCAAGAAAACTATCTGAAAAATCCCCGCATCCAGTTCTCATAATTAAATAATGTTGTTGTTATTGACATGCAGTTTATTGAGTGTGGGAGCAATATGAATATACATAAAAATAGCGACATTTTGATAATATTTTCTTTTGCAAGTGTCTTGAATACTACGCAACCAAAAGCTCTCAAAGAACCGTAGCCTTGAAGTAATTGGCATTGGCACTATTCCGCTATGGACAACCTTCTTTGTTGTGTCGTGTAAGCAGCAGTCATTATTTTGAACGTTTTACATTTTAGGTGGACCCAAATGGTTCAGGCAGAAAAAAGTTCAAAATTAGGACTTAACGAATCAAAAGCACATTATAAAAATAATATAATCAGTAATCGTATAGGTGCGTCCATATTAGTTATAGATTGCTATTAGTGTGATTGTGATAGGAGCTAGAATAGCCTCGTCTAATGATCCTATGGCTTAATCCAAGACCAGTACTTTTGCCCGATTCCTTTGTAAATGATAGGTAGACGAATTTGAAAACGAGTCTCTCCAGGTCGAGAATCGAAGCTAATATCTCCTTTATGAGTTTGAGTGATGATCCTATGGCTTATACTCAATCCAAGACCAGTGCCTTTGCCTAGCTCCTTCGTTGTAAAGAATGGCTCAAAAATACGTGATTGTACTTCTTTGGGAATACCTCGAGAACCGTCATCAATTACCTCTATTAGTATTTGGCTATTGCCTTCATTTTTTGTGCGAATTGTGATAGTCCCGTGCTTTCCTATACCATCAATAGCATTATCTATAAGATTTGTCCATACCTGATTTAGCTCATTTCCAATAGCGTTGATTTGTGGCAAGTTAGGATCATATTCTCGAACTACATTTACATCCGCTTCTTTTAATTTATGCTGAAGCATGGTTATCGTGCTTTCTAATCCCTTATGGATATCAACATCCTGAAGTGGAGTCTGATCCATATACGAGTATGATTTCACTGCCGAGACTAATTCGCTGATACGTATAGTGCTGTTTTTAATCTCATAAAGCAAACGATCTATTCTTGTTGTAGTATTAAGCCAACTCAAGATATCTTCGAGCAAAGGGTTCCTTTGCTCTACTTTATTGATATCATCCATCGTGCCCGTTCTAAACGATTGGGATGAGTTGAGGACATTAACCATGATATCATTTAGCTTGTCTATGTTGATTCCTGCATTTACTAACTCAGACGCAAGATTCCAGCCATCATTCACACCATGCATTTTAAGCCAATCAATGATTTCATCTTCCTGTTCGGCTTGTGCTAACTGATCATTTGTGTTAAGATTGTCGGTAGCAGAATAAGAAGAATTTTTATTAAGAGAAGATGAATGTCCCCTTGTCGAGTTTAAATCGAACAATGAAGCATTCTTTCTCAATTCGATGATATATGACCATTGCTGAGCTGTTATGCCATGTTGCACATTCAACTTTTGGACAAGTGATCGCCACTCTTGAATAGAATCAGATAATTGCGTCACTGTCCTATTAGCTGCTGCTGCAGGATTATTCAGTTCATGAGCTAGACCTGCAGCCAAGCCACCAAGCGCTATAAGTTTTTGATTTTGCTGCAGCATTGTCTCTAGCGTTCTTAGAATTTGAGCCATAGAACGTAAAATTTCTCTTGTTAAGGAGGGGGAACTGTATATCATTCGCCAAAACGCATCTTCCTTCCATCTTAACAGATGACTCTTCTTCGCGGCATAAGCGGCACATGTATGATCTGACCATCCAAGAATAATCGGAAGCTCTCCGAAATGGTCTCCTGAATCATAGGAAGAAAGTATCGCCTCTTTGGATCTGTCCCTCAATATGACATCTACTTTCCCGTCTAACAATACGTAAAACGTACTGTGTTCTCCTTCAGCAAGTATTTTATCTCCTGCTTCAAACCATACCTCTTCTCCTTTTTCTATAGACTTTAGTTGCTGATCCGTTAATCCTGAAAACAGACGTATTTGATGAAGAAACCTCTCGTGGTCATTAGTGACACTGTTATCGTCAGTTTGGATACTCATACTCTCGTCATTGATTTCTTTATTTTTATTGTCGTTGATATCTATCATATATCTATCATATACCTCTTTTCACACCCTCGTCAGATATTGATGTACCAACTGCACAGCTATTGATCCTTCTCCTACGCCTGCAGCAACTCTTTTTGTAGAACCATGACGTACATCCCCTACAGCAAATATACCAGGCACATTTGTCTCAAGTAAATATGGTTGACGATTTAACGTCCAACCCCGTGGATGCTCACTGCCATTTTGCATTAATTCTGGGCCAGTCAGGATAAAACCATTTGCATCTCGTTCTATTAGTCCGGCCACTCCATCAGTATGTGGCACAGCACCAATAAATATATACAGCCCCGAAGTTGGAACGGTTTGTATCTGCCCTGTTTGGGTATTTGTTATAGTAATGGATTCAAGTCTATTTTCACCATGTACCTCTGTAACTGTTGAATTTAATAAGACATGTATATTGGGCGTTTCATTTATTTGGTGTATAAGATATCTTGACATACTTTTGTTCAAAGAATCACCTCGGACTAGGAGTGTAACTGTTTTAGCATACTTTGAAAAATGAATTGCAGCCTGACCTGCAGAATTAGCTCCTCCAACCATGAAGATGTCCTCACCCTTACACGAAAGGGCGTCCACCATAGAAGCACCATAGTATACACCAGCTCCAGTCAGTTTCTCTATTCCCTTTACCCCGTCCAAATTGCGGTAAGACACGCCGCAGGCAATTATCAGAGCATGGCAGCTTATCTCCGTTCCATCCTTTACTTTGACTATTCTATACGGATCATCAACACGCAAACCTACAACTTCCTGCGGGGTTAAAATTTCGGCACCGAAACGAATTGCTTGAGTGACAGCTCGCCTGGCAAGATTACTGCCAGTTAACCCAGAAGGAAAGCCGAGATAGTTTTCGATATTAGAACTCATGCCTGCTTGCCCTCCCGGTGCTTGTCTTTCAATTAGTAAGGTGCTTAGACCCTCTGACGCGCCATACACTGCTGCTGCTAAGCCAGCTGGTCCTCCTCCTATTATTATCAAATCATAGAAAGGCATCTCTGCACGAGTTTTAAGACCAATTTTTTCTGCAAGAGCTCCATTAGATGGTTCCTCCATATGCGTACCATCAGGAAAAATGACAAGTGGTAAGTGCAAAGAGGAGGAGGATGAATTAACAGGAGAAGGATGAGATAACGAGGATGCCGACCTAATGGAAGATATAGAATTATTATTATTTTCAGTTTTATCGTTGTCAAGAACAGACAAAGAACTACCCGGAGCTATTGTTGTAGTGGTGGCGCTAATGAATTTAGATTGCTCGTTCTTACTTGTTGATTCTACATAAGACACCAAACGCTGAGCCTCTTCGTCACCTTCAAGGTCTAACCATTGATATGGTATGCCGTTTCTGGCTAGGAAATACTTTACTTCATATGATTTTGGTGACCATCTTAATCCTATAACCCTAATGCCTTCAAATGGATGCTTAAACGAAGCCCACCAGTCATCTAATAGGTCATCAAGTATAGGGTAGAGATTTTCTTGTGGAGGGTCCCATGGTTTCATCAAGTAATAATCAATTTTAGCTTTGTTAATCGACCTTATAGCGGCCTCTGTATCTGCATAAGCTGTAAGCAATACACGCTTGGCGCTAGGAAAAATATTCATAGCCTCTTCCAGGAAAACTACTCCAGACATCTGCGGCATTCTTTGATCAACTAAAAGTAATGCCAAGCTTTCATTTCGTAACTTTAGTTGTTTTACTAATTCAAGAGCCTTTTGCCCAGAATTTGATTTAAGAATATGAAGGCGACTGCCATACTTTTGTCTCAGGTCACGTTCAATAGCTCTCAGCACATTTGGATCATCATCTACTGTAAGCAAAACAGGTCTCATGCCAGTTTACGAGCACCTCCCATGTCTTTTCACACAATTGGATCTGTATAAAAAGTTGTAGTAAATCTCTAACCATTAGTCACAAGATGCATTCTAACTCCAACTTTTCAGATGCTCTATTTTTCTAGTGATCATCGATTGACTGTCCTTGCTAAGAGAAATAAGGGGCTCAGAGGTTCCAGTACGACAAACTTCAAAACTTAAACTCCTTTGCGTTGGGTCCAGTTTTTGGATGTTTTTCTATTTTTAGCGGCTCCAAGGGGGACTGCAAGGAAACTTCAAATTTGGACTCAATGAATCAAGGTCGCAAAAATGAAAATCACGTGCCGAGTACTTTTAATCAGTCATGGCTCGCTACTGGTGCAGGTTTGATTAAATTCAAACAGAGTAGAATTGAGTTCCATCCACCCGATAATAGCAGATATTCTACTGGCTTCAGTACTATGCAACTTACCTTAGCAATGTAGAACAATTAGCATTTGTTGTTTTATCTGCATAAACAGATATACAAAACCGCTATATCGTATTCTGCTCCGAAGAAGAACTAGAGTATGGCAAAAATTAGTGTTCAAGCAGCTCATGAACAAGTAAACCCTAATGATTTATTGAAAGATGTCATTCTTATGGATAAAAATGGCATTGCACGATGCTGGTCAAGCGATCATTATATGCCTTGGTGGCATACTGGAGCTTCCGGTGGTGCAGCCTGGCCATGGATGGGTGCCGCTTTAGCGAAAACAAGCAATATAGTGATAGGTACTGGTGTTACAGCTCCAACGCTTAGATATAATCCAGCGGTAGTAGCTCAAGTCTTTGCAACCCTCGGGTACATGTTCCCCAATAGGGTATTTTTGGGAGTTGGTTTAGGAGAATCTCTCAATGAAGTGACTTCAGGTAATGAGTGGCCCCCTACTCAGCAAAGATTTCAGCGGACAAAAGAAGCAATAGCACTAATTAAAAAGCTATGGACTGAAGAATGGGTAACTTTTAAAGGAGAATACTATTGGGTGAAAGATTCTAACCTATATACAAAACCACAAAAACCAATTCCTCTGTATATTGCAGCTATGGGATCTCAAACAGCTAGATTGGCAGGAGAGGAAGGAGATGGATTTGTAACAAATGAAACTAATGTAGAATCAATAAGGAGTAAATTGCTCCCCGCATTCAACGAGGGAGCAAAAAAGTCAGGAAGAGATTTTGATACATTAGAAAAAATACTTTTTGTTCCAGCCTCATACGATGAGGATAAAGAAAAGGCAATACAATCCATTAGATTTTGGAGAGGTTCTATGATAAAAGCATTTTTCGATGTAGATGTACATGATCCTCGCAAGATTGAAGAAAATGCTCAAGTAATTGGTGATGATACATTAGAAAAGAAGTTATTAGTAATTACAAATGCAGAAGAAGGAATAAAGAAACTTGAGAAATATGTTGGTTTAGGGTTTACAGAAATTGTGCTGACAAATTCTAGTCCAGATAGAGAAAGGCTAGTAAAATTAATTGCTAACGAGATAGCTCCAGCATTGAAATAAAAGACCTACCTGGCCTTTTCTCTTAAGTATACAGCGACCAAAAATTTACCTCTGTATGGATTGTAATTAGTCA
This sequence comes from Nitrososphaera sp., assembly GCA_035253045.1. Taxonomy (GTDB): domain Archaea; phylum Thermoproteota; class Nitrososphaeria; order Nitrososphaerales; family Nitrososphaeraceae; genus Nitrososphaera. The sequence continues at coordinate 5,557 of DATFCN010000032.1, read as the reverse complement.
AGAGTAGTTGAAAATATCGCCGCTTCATGTAGAGAAGGCTTACACTCGCCTTCGTTACGCCCTCTGTCAAGGATATTCTACTGCTTCGGGGGCAGAAATTTAGCTAAGAGAAAACTCTTGGGATTTCACTTTACACACACGCAGCCAAATTGTCGATTTACGTTATGGCACTCGGAGATGAGGGTGCCGCAGCAGTGTCTCTGGAAGCAAGGGAAGGTCTGCCAAACCCCTCCGCTATCCTCCTATACATGTCTAATTCCTGAGCAGATAAAGGCCTAATTTTTCTCATTGCCTCTTCAAAATGTCGCATATGTATCTTGAGTTCCTTGGCTTTATTTTCAGCTTCTTTTGGGTCTTTGTACTTTGAGATGTGCTCCCGAAGAGATAGCATGACTGCAGCTGATGCTACAGCTGCAATATCGGCTCCAGTATAGCCATCCATCTTTGCTGCAAGGTCGCCGATATTAAGGTCCTCCGCAAGTGGTTTTTTCCTTGTATGAATCTGAATTATCTGTTTTCTTGATTCGGGGTCTGGTGGTGGCACATATAGAAGTCTGTCAAACCTTCCTGGTCGTAATAGTGCAGGATCTATGATATCGGGTCTGTTAGTTGCAGCGACAACTACTACATTCGTTAAAACTTCAAGGCCATCAAGCTCTGTTAGCATTTGACTGATAACCCGCTCTGTAACATGCGAGTTGCCAAAATCTCCTCCCCTTGTTGGTGCTATGGCATCAATCTCGTCAAAGAATATTATGCATGGAGCAGCCTGCCTTGCTTTTCTAAATACTTCCCTAACGCCCTTTTCAGATTCACCGACCCACTTTGACAATAATTCTGGCCCTTTTATGCTAATGAAATTGGCTTCGCTTTCATTTGCTGCTGCTTTCGCGAGCAATGTCTTCCCAGTACCCGGAGGACCATACAAGAGAATACCCTTCGGAGGGGTTGCATCGGCATAAGAGAATATTCCTTGGTATTTTAAAGGCCATTCAACGGCTTCTCTCAGTTCCTGCTTTACTAGGTCTAACCCACCAATATTTTCCCATTTTATATCTGGAACTTCAACAAACACTTCTCTCATCGCAGAGGGTTCCATCTCGTTTATGACGTTCACAAAGTCATCCATCTTGACGATTATCTGGTTAAGCGTTTCTCCTGGAATGCTTTCAGCAGAAAGGTCGATCTGAGGAAGTATTCTTCTTAATGCACGTATTGCCGCTTCCCTTGCCAAAGCCTGTAGGTCGGCTCCGACAAAACCATGAGAGATATCTGCTAACTTTTCAAGGTTTACATCTTCCGCCAGAGGCATCCCTCGTGTATGTATCTGGAGTATATCTAGCCTGCCATCTCTATCAGGAACTCCTATTTCAATTTCTCTATCAAACCTTCCCGGACGCCTAAGTGCAGGATCTATTGCGTTTATCCTGTTTGTAGCGCCAATAACTACCACTTTTCCCCTTGCCTTGAGACCATCCATCAGAGACAAGAGTTGTGCAACTATTCTCCTCTCTACTTCACCGCTTACTTCTTCCCTCTTCGGTGCTATTGAGTCAAGCTCATCAATGAAAATAATAGATGGAGCATTCTTCTCCGCTTCTTGGAAAACATTTCTCAGCCTCTCTTCACTTTCTCCATAGTATTTGCTCATAATTTCCGGACCTCCTATAGTGTAAAAGTTCGCATTTGTCTCATTGGCTACAGCTTTTGCAAGCAGTGTCTTGCCAGTACCTGGTGGCCCATGAAGTATGACACCTTTTGGTGCTTCAACTCCCAACCTTTTGAATAGCTCGGGATGGCGGAGAGGAAGTTCAATCATCTCACGAACTTTGGTGACCTCATCCCTTATCCCACCAATATCTTCATAAGTTATAGAGGGGATTGCTTGCTCTCTAGTTGCTTCAACTGCTCTTGCAGTTTCCTCTGAGACCGTTACCTGTGTTGAACTGTTAATTATAACTGGTCCAGACGGATTGGTTGAAACGACAACAAGATTAACTCTTTGGCCCATTATGTTCAAAGGAATAGTGTCCCCTCTTGTAACGAGCTGGCCTTCCAAAAATGATGCAAGGTATTCCTCTGCTCCCAGTATTCTTAGCGGCTCTGTTGGGGCTAGAGTAATGCTTTGTGCGTCTTTTGCTTGCACTTTTTTAATATCGACTGTATCATTAATACCAACGCCCAGTTTGTTTCGTACATAGCCGTCGATGCGGATCAATCCCTTTCCATAGTCTTGTGAATATGCTGGCCAGTTCAGAACAGTTGTCTTGGCTCTCCCTGAAGAAATTTCAATTGCATCGCCTGTTGCTAAGCCCATCTCTTGCACGATCTTTGGATCAATCCTTCCAATTTTTCTTCCAACATCTCTTGTATTTGCTTCACCAACCTTTAGAATGATTTTACCATTTTTTGTATCACCGATTTTGTTGTTGTCAGATGGCATTGGCAAGTTTCAAATCCTTATTGCTTTACAAGCTATGTATACGTTATAACTCATTTTCTTTGAAGCTATTCTTTGTTTGTTTGGATGCTTTTGCGTTAACGATAATCATTTTTAGGAGTTACCTTAAATCCTGCTGTTTTATTGTCGGAAATAGAATCTCCTTAACTTATCATGCACAATTCTCGGACCTTCAATTTCTATCTTGACTAGAGCAATCACAATGTCGGCCCCCACACCTCGCCACTTCCATCCTCTTGGATGCACTAGGACTTTAGTCCACAGCTATTGGGTCAACCCTACTTTATGATTTTTTGTAACGGGCCTGGAGGGTTCCGGCAGAAAAAACTTCGAAATTGATACTCAATGCGCTAAAATGTTTTGTTAGTTATAAAAAATGAGTGAGGGAGACGACAGCTTAGATAATGTAGTAAAATAAGAACCTAATAATAAATCCTGTGCATTTGCATATGACGCGTCAATACTCTTAACGCAGGAACCAATTCTCAATGTTATACAATTTAGGTCATTCAAAATCTAGTTTTTGAGGTGTTATGTTGGCTGAAATAATTTCATAATTTTAATATTAATCAACCCAGGGCTTCATGATATCCAGTCAATTTTGTTTTTGACAACAAGGACACCAAAATGATACCCGGGCACTCCTCGTTCTGTCAAACTTGATCGGAGTGTTACAAATCCAGCAGGGTTTCCCTGCACGCCGAAAAACCCAATGAGTATAATCCCATTTATTCTTTGGTTCATCGTATAACAGTGGGCGTGTTCTACCTGCATTCTCATATCCGAATTTGAGCATCTCTGGTATTTTCATAATTAGAAAATCTCTCTTCTCTGGCGATACTTGACCACCACTAATGAATGGATAAAGTTTGCAGAGAAATAGTAATTCTGACTTGTACTTGTTACCAACTCCAGCGACAAAGGTCTGATCAAGCAAAAGATCAGCAAGATTCATGTTTGACCTTTTGTCATATCTGATTTTGGCTTCATCATATGAAAAGTTAGGTTTGAGGGGATCAGGACCAAGCCTGATAAGAGCCTGCTCGGTAAGAAATGGATTAGAATCTGAAAATTTCAGAATTGGACCATTAAATTGAACAGCAACGTAATCCGTTGTAATGAGAGCCAATCGAAGCCTCTTGTCCCTTCTAACATCATCAGCAATAGAATATTCATTAATTTCTTGTAAGGTTGAAGTGCTGGGTGGACTGTGCTTATTACTATTATTTCGAATATCAATTTTCTCAACTCTTGTCGATGCTAGTGATGGTTGACTACTTGCCGTCCTGTCATTTTTCAGCCCCAAACTAACGTGTGTTTTTCCTCTTCTTGGAGGCGATTTAGCCCTCCCTTCATCATATTGCTTTCTGTGATATATTCTCCATTTTCCCCACATCATCATATGATTGCGCAAAAAGATACCGTTACTAAATTGAATCACAATATTCTTACCATGAGTCTCAATCCGTTCGATATGAGTTCCAATCAGGCTCTGTGTAACCTCTTGAAATTCTGCGTTCCTAAAAATAACCTTATCAATAAGTCGCCCTATGAGAAGAGAAGAGAGCTTATCAGCGGTACGTCTTACTTCGGGGCCCTCTGACATTGGTCTTTTATCATTAGGCAGCATATTTGATTACCATATTTAGTAGCATGAAGATCTCATCTGCTTAGAGGGCAATAGGTAGTAGTTGTTATCACCCAAATGCGGAGATATTATTGATTTTGGAGTCGAGGAGTACCCCCAGTAAGAAATAGGTGAAGAACTAGATAAGGGCAGCTTCTTCCAAATCTTGGAAAAGTAGCTCTATATGAAACGCTCAGTGGCAAAGGGAAGGTTATAAACATAGGGATATTTGCACACAAATTGGAAGACAACGAGGCAGTTTTAGACTTTTGTGACGAAGAAATACTTTTCCGTGCGTTATAAATAGCCACATCGCTTTACTATAGCATTGAGTCCAGTTTTGAACTTTTAAAAAAAGCGGGCCCGGAGGAACCCAGAACGATATCGGTCTGTTAAGAGGATTCCATCTAAATTAAGAACTAGTTAGCTTTAAACTTTTTCCTTATGCGTGGAGGCGCAGCATATGCGAACAAGAAGTTTCTCTTCAACATTTTACTTCTAATATTATTATCTCTGTAACACGCTGGTTCTCCTTAACTTTTTTCTCTTTGGCTGGCAATCATTATCTTTTTCTCTAACGGATTATTCCTTTGGGCTGTAGAATAAAGTATATACAGTAAAATGTATACATAAAAGATCACCAGCTTATCGCCATTGATTGAATCATCTTAGTAAGCGAAGTTTAATGATGGTTCCAGCAACAATGCTGATAAGTAGAACATAGGTCGCTGGGTAGAGGTAATCAGATCGCGACAAGAAGTCGATAAATTGTTCTCTTGTGTATGTTCTTTGAAAAGTATACTCGCTTGCTTTGTCGTTGTTGAAACAGATCTCCCAACTAGCCTCTGTGAACACAATATCGAACAAGTTATGAGCTAGGGCATGCCTCATGGCCTGACCGTCAGTAATCGTCACTTTCTTCAGCTTAAAAAACTGATCAATAGCAAATATCTCATCAGGATTATACCTTGAAAGTAGGCCAGCAGCATTGAGGAGATTAAAAGAAGATACAGACAGCGGGCCCAAGCGTCACCGTCTTTTTAGAAGCGAAAAGGAGTAGATTTCAAAACTGAATAATATTCGACCAGCTAAAAAGCTTTCTGGACGGCACCAGTGAGAATTGGCCTTGTCATATTGATGGGCTCATGATATCTAGGGTTTTATAGTTTCTCTTGCGCACGTACTTTGAGCCTTTTATCATTCACTCCACCCAAAGCCAGTGAAGACCATTGAATAGGTGAGTTCGGTGTTCGTACTATTTGTTCGGGTTTTGTACCAATTCTCCGATATTGCCATAAGGTGGCGGGCCACTACCTTTACCAATTCGACGACTTAACTTAGACTCAGTACTATGCCCTTATTAATACAAGTTTTCTAAAAAATATGATAGTACTTAGATGAAAGTTGCAGCTCAAAAAGTCATAAAAGCTCGTAAGGACTATCATACTTTGCTCAAGCTCGTTAGGCAA
>DATFCN010000031.1:0-41098 GCA_035253045.1 Nitrososphaera sp. | reverse complement strand
ATATGCAGATTTGACCTCTTCATTTTCTGTCGCTTCCGCAGCCCTTCCAGGCCCCCATACAAAATGAAAATGTTCTCCATCTGAATGCTGGTGCTTGCCAGTTGGCTGATGATTTTTTGGAAAGTCTGGATCTATTGGCATTACTTTCTCAAATCTCATAAAATCCGAGATTATATAAACTGTTTGCACCTGGCATGATGGATCCTCATCATAAAGGATCTTTTTCAAACTGCACGTTTAGCTTGTGATTTGAGAGCTTTGCCTTTGCCAGCTTCATTCCTGCGGTCGCAACGGGCAATGGAACAACACTGGCTATTTGTCCTGTTGCAGTCTTAACTTTTATGGTGAGCTGGTCACCGTAGCGCTCTATGCTGAAGTCATCTTTCTCAGTAAAGGGTACTTGCACAGTCATGTTAATCGCAGCTCCATCCTTTACAAACATGTATGGTTCGCCGTGATAGAATATCTTGGATGGATCATCCCTGCCAAAGAGCATTTCGCCATGTCTGCTCAGCATATCTATGCCACGAAGCTCCATATTATAGAGCTGCGCCTCTCTTACAGGTAGGGGATAGAAATTTGCCTTTGCTTCCTCCACCTTTGACCTCTGGAAGTTTGCCCACTTAGCATAGTATTCATCTGAAGAATTGGCCATTATTTTGTTTATTATTGCCATATCGACATTAATGCCATAGAGGCTTGTCGACATGAGTACACGCTTGGCATTTTCGATGCTGAATGTGTCCGGGTTTGCAACCAATCTAACAGAGGTCCTATTGTTATCATTAATAATGTCAGAAAGTATATTGAGCCTGTCGAGCAATTCCATTTCACTCTGTATGACATCCTTGGTGGGTGTCGGGAACTTGCCAAGCGGTTGGAAGACCTTGGCAAATCCACTAAAGAGACCTGCAAGTCCTGTCAGCTTGCGACCTATGCTGCCTACAAGTTTGGGGAAATATAGATATCGTAGCGCTTCGCCGGAGGCAGGCATATCCAGCACTACTATATCAAATGTTTTTGCACGGTCGACTTCTTCTACCTTCAATAGCGAAAATAATTGAGTCATACCTGGCAGCATAGCAATCTCATAGGCGAGCGTTTCATCTATGCCTTTAGATGAAAATAGGGTTGCTGTATAGGAGAGTATAGTGTTGTACTGCTGACTCATTTCAACTACAGGATCGATTTGCAATGCGGTCAAGTTCGGCATCACTTGTTTTGGCTCCTGGCCAACATCGGGCATCATAAAAGCATCACTGAGCGTATGTGCTGGATCTGCTGAAATCACAAGCGTCTTATAGTTGTGCTCGGCCATCTTGATTGCAGTTGCACAGGAAGTTACTGTCTTACCAGTGCCGCCCTTGCCCGTGTAGATAATTAGCCTCACAAAATAAAAGTGAATGCAAGCCAATAAAAGACTTTAGACGTAACTGATAAGGAATGTCAAGATAGTTTTTGCTATATACCCTGCGATAATAAATCAAAGTCTATAAATCAAAGTCTACGAAAGTTCGGGGGGTGCATGGTTGTTGTATCAAAGGGGTATGGAACGTCTTTGATATTCCTCTCAAAGAAATCGGCTACATTATTTAAGATGGCATTAAGTATGTTGGTTGTTAACCCATAAACAAGCCCCACCTTGACAGTATAACGAGTAGATTCATTACCCTCCATGACGTCGGCTCCAAAAACTTCAAGGGCTACACCGACAACGTCTCCTTTTGAATCAACTATTGCTAAGCCACTAGAGCCAGCCGTGCCTATTATATCAGTTTGAAATCCATTTGGGACTGGAGTATTGTCTACAGGAAATAGTGAAACTATCCTGCCGAATTGTATAACTGGACTTAGCCTTATTCCAATATATGCAGTAGTGAAATTCAGCGATTGCGATCCTCTAGGATATCCACACATTGCTGCCTCTTCGTATAATGTAACGTCCGATTTTCTAACTTTGAGAGATGGCAAGTCATCTACCTTTACAAGAACCTTACAAACTGCAATATCTACATCATCCGGCATAGTAGTTCCAGTAGGCTTTTGCACCTGATGGTGCCGGGCAACTCGTTCGTCTAACTCTGCAGCCACAAAATCAACGCGGTCCTCTGTGGATCTACCATAAAGATAGCGCGCTCAACTTCAACTTTCTTCGCTTTACAGATTCCAATTAATTCTTTGATTTTGCCCGAAACATGGCCTGCCGTCATGACATTACCTTTCGGGTCAACTAGGAACCCACTTCCACAAATGACATATGGATCTGCAGAGCCCTTCTTGACCAAACCTAATGCAACGGTAGCCGCTTTAACATTCTTAAGAATTAAGTCATTAAACATAAGAGGAATACAGATAAGGCTTATATCTTGTTATACTTGTTTTTAGTTACAAAAGCTTGTATTCTAAATCGTCTATAAATGCGTGGCCTGGCAGTAACCTGAAAACCAATAAGGTTGCAATCGGCCCAGTGTCTAGATCTTATTTCATTTGAACACAAAAATTGATGAACCCTCTCTAGAAATTCTTTTTTACGGAAACATTATAAATAGAAGAGCAAGTTGAAGCAGTATATAAAATGCCATATATCGCAGTCGACGAAGACGTGTCTGTTTACGTTGAAGATATAGGTAGTGAAACCGGAGCAAAAGATGTTCTCAAACCTGTCTTATTTATTCACGGATGGCCATTGAGTCACGAGATGTTTGAATATCAATACATGGCATTGCACAAGAACGGCTACCGCTGTATCGGTATGGATCTTAGGGGCTTTGGACGCTCAGATAAGCCTTGGACTCGCTATAACTATGATGTTTTTGCTGATGATATAAAACAAGTGATTTCTATGCTCAACTTGCAAGGAGTAACTCTAGTAGGATTTTCAATGGGAGGTGCAATAGTGATGCATTATGTAGCAAAGTATTTTTCAGAATTAGTTTCAAAAGTAGTATTGATGGGCGCGGCAGCGCCCTGTTTTACCAGAAGAGAGGATTACCCATATGGACTTGAAAAATCAGACTGCGATGATCTCATCCTGAAATCAAAGCAAGACAGACCAAAGATGGTGTCCGACTTTGCCAAGATGTTCTTTAAAAATGAGAGCTCCCAAAGCAAAGAGATGTTAGATTGGCTATTTTCAATAAATATGGAAGTGTCTCCATTTGCAACCGTAAAGTGCCTAGAAGAATTACGTGATGCAGATCTTAGAAATGATATGCAGGTGCTAAATCAAAGAAACCTTCCAGTAGCAATATTTCATGGCAAGCATGACAAAGTATGTCCATTTGACTTTGCAAAAGTGATGAATGAAGGAATCAAAGGCTCTAAGTTGATTGAATTTCATGAAAGTGGTCATGGTCTGAATATTGAAGAGAAGGACAAAGTAAATGAAGAATTAATGAAGTTTATTGGATAGCATAATGTTGGATGATATGCTGAAACAATATGTGATATATACATCTGCAAATTAGCAAAAAGCTCGTCAATAGGTAAAACTAAGATTATGCTTAGCAATGAAAACCTTATACTGCGAATTTTGGAATGCTGTATTATAGCGACATAATAATATCTTAATATTCATTATGGGGATATAGAAAAGGGCACACAAATAAGACAAGAAGGAAAAAGAAAATCTAGCTGACATACGCTCGCTCTGCATGTTGCGTGATATCGAGTCCAATATCTTCTTCTTCCTCCCGTACCTTAAGCCCTATTGTAGCGTCTATTAACTTCATGATAATAATTGTACCTCCAAAGCCCAGAGCTCCTGCTACTGCGATGCCAAGTGCTTGTATAGCCAATTGCATTGGGTTCCCATATAGTAGCCCATCAGGACCAGCAGGATTGATAAGAGTGCTTGCAATAAGGCCTATTGCTATTGAGCCTACGATGCCAGTTACGCCATGGACAGAGCTGACATCAAGTGCATCATCGATCTTCAAGTGTTCTTTTAGCAAAAGTATTGCATAGTATGAGGCAAACCCTAGTACAATTCCAAGCAGGAAAGAGTTCTGTGCGCTAATGAAACCAGAAGCAGGTGTCACACCTGCAAGGCCCGAAATTGCACCGTTGATAGCAGCTGTACTTGATGGTTTTCCCGCCCGCTTCCACGAAAGCCCTATCCAAACGAGGGCGGAGGTGGAGGAGGCAATATGCGTCACAAGCAAAGTATTTGCAGCAAGCGACCCAGATGCAAGCGCACTGCCTGCGTTAAACCCAAACCATCCGATCCAGAGCAATGTTGCACCGATGACCGCAAGGGGTATATTGTGAGGTACCATTATATCAGGACCGAAATTTTTCCTGCGACCCAGTACTAGTGCAGCTGCAAGGGAGCCAAGACCTGCACTTGTATGAATGACTATGCCGCCGGCAAAATCAAACACGCCTAGCTCCGCAAGCCATCCTCTTCCCCATATCCAGTGTGCAAGAGGATAGTAAATGAAGATGCTCCATGCTACAATGAAGATCACAAAAGCATTCCACTTGATCCTTTCTGCAAAAGCACCGGTAATGAGAAGTGGGGTAATGACTGCAAACATCATCTGATAAGTGGCAAATGTCACGCCAGGGATTGTAGGCGAATAGTCAAGAGATTCATTGAAGGGAACGTTGTTATAAAACAGCCAATCAAAGCCACCGATAAAGCCGCCCTGTGAGGGAGAGAAAACAAGGGTGAACCCAAGAATGAACCACAGAGTGGAAAGAATGGCAAGTCCAGAAAAGGTCTGCATTATTACAGATAGCGAGTTTTTGCCTCGGATGAGGCCAGCTTCAAAAAATCCGAGCGCAGGTGTCATCATCATGACAAGGCCGGTGGAGATCAACATCCATGTCGTATCTCCAGTGTCTATCGCCATTTCCGCCTTCTAGTTGGTCGGTCTATAATATAAAAATGCATCGGCAACTAGGATATTAGCCTTATCTCTGAAATTTATGATATGTTTTTACTTTTCAACTATAAATTTTAAGCTATTTGCTATACGGACTACATCCGCTTCTGCGACGTGTGGATGTACTGGTAATGACAGTACATGATCTGCGCACCATTCTGTCATTGGCAGCTTTGTTTCCGATGCGGCGTGAGCATAGAACGGCATCTTGTGCACAGGAGGGCTGTAATAGACAGTTGCTCCCACATTATTTTGCACAAGGGTGTTCTTTATCTGATCCCTTTCAGATGAAAGGGCTACAGTGTAAAGATACCAATTAAACTTCTTGTCATCAGTCTCCTCAGGTAGCTTTACATCATATTTCTTTGAAGAGTCGAACAGCAACTTAGTCAAAAGCTCTGCGTTACGTCTCCGGATTTCTAGCATATTGTCCAGCTTTTGCATCTGCACCTTAGCAACAGCTGCGCTCAGTTCGGGCAGCCGAAGGTTCAGGCCAAGCATCCTTGTATCATAACCTTCAACCATGCCATGGTTCCTTATCATTTTGAGCTTGTCTGCAAGCTCATCGCTGTCTGTTGCAACTGCGCCGCCTTCGCCTGCTGTCAGTACCTTACTTGCATACATACTGAAGCAGCCCAGTGCGCCAAATGTACCAGTCTGCTTCTTTTTGTAACTGGATCCTAAAGACTGGCAAGCATCCTCTATGATGTTAAGCGAATGCTTCTCTGCAAGCTCGCCTATTTCGTCAATATTGCAGGGGTGACCGTAGAGATGCACAGGTATTACTACCTTGGATTTTTTGGTGATCTTGGCTTTCAGGTCAGAAGCATCCATAGTATAGTCGTCCTTATTGACATCTACAAAGACGGGCCTACCGCCTGCTGCGACAACAGCGTTGGCAGTTGCCACAAATGTAAATGATGGAATGAGCACTTCATCGCCCTGCTTTATCCCTGCAGCAAGTAGCGCTGCATAGAGGGCTGCGGTGCCAGAATTGACAGACACTAAATGTTTGATTTTCAGGTAGTTTTTCATCAACGACTCAAAGTCACGCACTCGTTTGCCACCATCACGGGCAGCTGTCGTAAGCGCGTTTTCTTCAAGCACACTTGTTACCTCACGTTTTTCTTCTTCACCCATCCAGGGCTTGTTAATTGGAATCATACTTAACGACACTGTATCAGTGGTCAATATTTCATCATATAGTTTTTTACTTATAATGAGTCGCATTATAGAATGAAGATCACAATGGCTGAAGAACTATTAGAACTGCAAATCCTGACTGAGAAGAAATACGTATTTATATTTAGTCACATAGGCCCTGCAATATTGTTGGATTGGAGAGAGAAAAGTCAGAAATGGTTGACTGGCTATGGTAGTGCTTCTGAGAAAATTCTCAACTGCTCAAAAAAACTACAGCGAGACCGATGAAGATTTGAATTCGCCTTTGTAATCACTGCTCCGTGCAGGTTTTATTTTTGCAGAGTAGAAGATTTTTTTGACGGATATCACACGTATGCCAGTTCGCGGTACAGAGCCTCTCTTAGTTAGGGGATCTAAATAATAATAGGCAGCACAATCTCAAGGTCATGGCACAGAGGGCCAAGCTCATCTGCAAGCCGGATGAATACAATGGTCGAAGTAACAGGAACCTGCTTTTTCACTGTGATAACCTCGAATGCATCAATTATTTGCTAAAGAATGGTTTTGAAAACAAGATAGATCTAGTTTATATCGATCCACCCTTCCTCAGCGGCGGGCGTTATTTACACCGCATTAAAAACAATAGCAATCTCGCCTTTGAAGATCTATTGAAAGAAAGCGAGTATCTTGAGATGATGCAAGAGCGCTTAATGGGAATCCGTAAGCTGATCTCATCTTCGGGGTCTATTTTCATTCATTTGGACTGGCATGCCATCCATTACATCAAGGTGATGATGGATCAAATCTTTGGCTCCGAAAATTTCAGAAACGAAATAATAGTAAAGCGCGGCCGTAGAAAGAACCTGCAGTATCAATTTAATTCAATAGATAGGATGCACGCTGCCCACGACACTGTACTATGGTATTCCAAGTTGGCCGACACCAAATTCCGTCCTCCACTTACAGAATACCAGTCAAAGGCAAAGTGGATGGGTTTTTGGAGCAATGTAGACAGGCCTTCAATGCGCTATAAGATCTTTGGCTCCAAGCCTGCAAGGGGACAATGGAAGTGGGCAAAAGAGAGAGCACTAAAAGCGATTGAAAATTATCAAATATATGAGAACAAATTCACTCACATGATACTTGAAGAATACTGGCAAGCCACCAGCAAAAAACTAGAGTTTGTCAGAAAGCTTCCACACAGAAAATACCCAGAGTATTGGATCCCTCCAAAGACGCACAGAATAATCGATAATGTCTGGTTCGATATTGAAGCGTACAACTATTCTACGGGTTACGGCACTGAAAAGCACACTCAACTTCTAGAACGCATAATCAGCCAGTTTTCAAAACCGGATGATCTTGTTGCAGACTTTTTCTGCGGCTCAGGTACTACACTGGCGGTCGCAGAAAAGCTTAGCCACCACTGGATCGGATGTGACTCGTCGCTGGCAGCAATAGCAGTTACGAAAAAGAGGGTTGCAGGTAATTTTGTAGTAGTCGACATACGTTAATTAAGCAGAAATGCAATCGATCTACCTGTGAAAGCGCAGTCTGCTACCGACTATGAAGTTTTGCTCAAGAGGCTGCAGGATAAAGTGGGCAATACTGCAAAGAAGTCAAGGTCAAGGCTTGAGATTCCGACTCCTGAGATAATCTTGGTTGGCAAGAATACTTTTTTCCGCAACTTTATGGACTTTCCGAAGGCGCTACGGAGAGATCCTGAAAAATTCCTGTTTTACCTCAACAAAGAGCTTGCCTCTGCAGGCTACATATCTGGTGACAGGGTGATATTTTTGGGCCGTAAGACACTTTCGTCATTTCAGGCACTCATCGATCGCTACATCAAAGAATATGTTCAATGTCCAGTGTGTGGGAGCCCTGACACACATACTGAAAAGATCAAACCAAAGGTTGCATTTTTGATTTGTGAAGCCTGTGGCGCCAAGTCATCGATAAAGGGCAACTATGCCTAAATCCAGGGCGGGGTTCTTCGATTATACTTTTCATATAGGCGATAAGATACTGGGGCAGCATTTACTTGTTCCTTTTCATACATGGTAACTTTTATCAAGCTACCTTGGCAGATTCTCATTAAGCATAAGGGCCAATAGCGTAGCCCTTAACTCCTTTCCATAAGATGCTTGCTTGAAGTATATTGCATTTTTAGTATGATCAATTGACTGTGAAATTTCGTCGACGCGAGGCAATGGATGCATTACTGCAATATCTGGTTTAGACTTTGACAAGGTATTTTCATCTATCGTATAAGTTCCCTTGACCTTTTCATACTCTTGCACATCTGGAAACCGCTCGCGCTGTATCCGTGTAACATAAATAACATCAGCCTCTGGTAATACTTCGTCAAGCTTACTGTGCTCTTTTATCTTGAGCCGGCCTTGTACTTCGTAAAGCGACTCCTTTCTTATTCGCAGTGTAGGAGGTGACACAAGATGCACCTGCACTTTATAGTTCGCAAGGCCATAGAGCAATGAATACACAGTTCTACCATATTTTAGATCGCCCACTATAGCCACAGACAGGTCATCGATCTTACCCTTCTCCTTCAATATAGTATATAAGTCGAGCAAGGCCTGCGTCGGATGCTCTTCGCTTCCACTTCCAGCATTTATGACGGGATTTTCAGAGAGCTCTGCTGCAAACCTACTAGAGCCATCTAGGGGATGGCGGAGCAGTATGACATCTGAATAGAGATCTATGACTCTTATTGTATCGGCAAGACTTTCACCTTTTTCTACAGAAGACGACTTGGGATCTGAGATACCTATTGAGCTTCCTCCAAGCGATGCCATTGCGGCTTCAAAGCTCATCCTCGTTCTAGTGGAAGGCTCATAGAAGATGTAGCCAAGAGTTCTGCCCTTGCCAAGCTCACCTCGCTGGCTATACTTGAGACGGCTTATATTATCGGTAGCATTAAACACAAATTCCAAGTCATCCTTGGCAAAATCCTTTATCGAAACAATGTCTCTGTCGTAAAATGGGTTAGACATAGTTATTACTAGTAGTAGCTTACCACAACCAGGCTATAATAAACACTATGACCTTGGACTTCTTTTTATACTCACTCAAAGACTGCAGCTGTGTTTCTTGAAGGATCGTTCGCACTTTGCTCACAAAGTACAAATGTGTTTGTGCTGTCGGTTAGCTCTTACACTACTATCTTTACTTTGCATAAACACTGCATATGTTATATATTAGAGCAGTTTGAGATATCCCCATTCTTCTTTCCAGATCGCAACCAGAGATTAAGATCGCTGATTTAATACTTTTTAAAACTGTAATAGGGAAGAAGGTTTGTTTGTAGTAACACATTGCCAAAAATGACGAGATAGGTATAATAATATATTACGTAGCCAAGTCGGACTATCATCAATATAGAAGCATTAAAAAGATAAGAATTGAAGGTTGGAAAGCTATTTTAGATGTAAGAACTAAAGATTCCCTCATTGAGTATTAATGAACCATTAGCGCTAGGTTCATATCCTTTATTTTCCGAGTTTTCTCTAACATATTGGCGATATATCGCTATACGGTATACAAGAGCCCCAATATCGGCATATTTGTCAAGGCAAATGACAGCATCATCTTAGTACCGTATGGTTTTGCGGAGACAAAGACAGAAAAGCTTGCGGAATATCTGCAAGTAAACGAAGTATATGCTTCCATAGCAGGAACTCGACTCCTTGGGCCTATGACAGTCATGAACAATAATGGCATGTTGTTACCCCCAATAGCCTCGGATGAGGAAGTCCAGATGCTGAAGCAGTCAAGTCACCTTAATGTTGAGCGGGTGAAAAGCAAGTTCACCGCTATAGGCAACCTAATTGCAACAAACGATAATGGAGCAATAATATCCCCCCTCTTTAAAGGAGAGATCGACCGTCAGGTACAGGATATACTTGGTGTCCCAACCAACTCAATGACTGTAGGAGGCTTTGTTCAGACAGGATCAATGATTGTAGCCACTAATGGTGGAGCAGGTGTCCACCCCAAGGCCACGGAGGATGAGGTAAAGGAAATTTCAGAAATTTTGCAGGTACCAGCAGAGCCGGTAACGGTTAATGGCGGTGTGCCCTTTCTGTCGTCAGGCATAGTAGCGAACATGAAGTCAGTGGTTGTAGGCAACCTTACAAGCGGGCCTGAGCTAATTATGCTGAGCAGGATTTTCAAAGCATGATTGTTGAAATCCTGTGCATAGGTACTGAGCTCCTATCAGGCATCACGCTCAATACCAATGCATACTGGCTTTGCAACAAGATTACAAATGTCGGTGGTAATGTTGGAAGAGTAACGGTTGTATGCGATGATCTTCGTGAAATTTCATCTGCGGTAAATGAATCGCTTGCAAGAAAACCCAATATCTTAATAACGACAGGAGGCCTTGGTGCGACCTATGACGATATGACTCTCGAAGGCCTGGCCTCAGCACTCGGTAAGAAAGTTGTGCTAGATAGTAGAGCAGTCGGAATGCTTAAGAAAAGTTATGCAAGACTCAATACTCACTATGAACTGACTGAGTCTCGACTAAAGATGGCTACGATACCAGAGAGTTCAACCCCAATCCAGAATCCTGTAGGCAGTGCACCTGCAATCATGCTGCAGGCAGATCACGTATCAATCTATTGTCTACCGGGAGTACCATTGGAGATGGAAGCGATATTTGAAGGGCACATCCTGCCACAGATAAAGAAGAGTGTAGGCAAGTTTGTTGCGGAGGAGATCAGCTATAATACAAGAGGCCTTACCGAGGCCATGATCGCTCCAGTGTTGATAAAAATAGTCAAAGCGCATCCTAAGAACGGGATCTATCTCAAGACTCATCCACGTGGCTACTACAGGAAAAAAACCCCACAGATAAAGATACAGATGATATCACGTGGAGACAATGAAAAAGAAGTGAAGAATAGGCTTATGACAATCTCAAAAATTATTAAAAGAGAAGTTGTAAAAAGAGGCGGCATAATATGTTGATATTTTTGATTACAGGCGTAGTGGGAGGTGCCACTAGCGCGTTTTATCTTTCCTACAATTATGACCCACTAATACTAAATGGGGCTATACATGTTGGAATTTTTCTTTCACCACTTGTAGCTATGTATTTTATTAAGAAAGTGAATGTGCGTACTACTGGACTGTATCTGGCGGGTGCATTACCTGTGCATCTTGCGATACATTTTGCAATAATAGGCGACCTTGGTCAGTTTATAGGTGTGAGCCACAGTTTACTGAATTTTCTGTCCCTACCGTGAACTACTGCATCGAACAGCAGCGTTAGTTCCTTTGTCATCTTGCCTGTCTGGCCGTCACCTATAGTTCGATTATCAATCTCAGACACAGGTTTCACCTCTGCGGCTGTGCCGGTCAGAAACACCTCTGCGGCTGTGTAGAGCTCATCTCTAGAAATATTGCGCACTTCACATTCTATACCATTTTCTTTGGCAATTGCTAAGATGCTGCCTCTTGTAACACCCTCAAGGGCACCAGAGGAAATAGGAGGAGTGATGAGAACGTTGTCTTTAATTACGAATATATTCTCGGCGCTTGCCTCGACCACTGTGCCCGCCGAATTTAGCATTATAGCCTCATCAAATCCAGCCTTGATAGCTTCTACTCGTGCAAGGGCAGAATTGGCATAGTTGGCAGTTGCCTTGGCGTGCATCGGCATTGCTCGGTTGTCGATTCTTATCCACGATGATACCATCATGCGTACACCTTTGTCTGCACCATCACTCTTTTTCAAATACTCATCCCATTTCCAGGCGGCTATGGCTACAGACACTTTGTTTGGCAGGGGATTTACACCCATTTTGCCATAGCCATAGTATGCAATTGGTCGTATGTAACACTCTTCCATGTCATTTGCCTTGACAGTTTCAATTATCGCTCTTTCCAGCTGCTGCTTGGTATATCCAAGATCCATAAAGTAGATCCTTGCACTATCCATCAGTCGCTGCATATGATCGCTTAATCGGAATAGTGCACTGCCATTTACCGTCTTGTAACAGCGGACACCCTCAAAGACGCCTGTAGCATAGTGCAACCCATGTGTTAATACATGAATCTTAGCATTATCCCAATCTACAAGCGATCCATTAAGCCATATTTTCCCTTGTGTCATTTCAGCCCCTGTATCTTCGTCCTTGTAGAATGTATTGCTCTTACTACATCTGCAACGTTCGTCCCCTTGTCCTCAACTACGATTAGGATCCTCGAAGTTTCTTCCTGTGCGTCAAGGTTCAGGATATTCAGGTCATGTTCACTTACTGTGCTACTTGCAGTAGATGCGATCTTAGGTACACGCCACATCTCATCGCCGATAAGCGTAACTACCCCTCTGCCATATACTATCTCACTCTTGGAGCAGTAGGCACGGATATATCTCTCATGCCTTCTGACATAATCTGCATCAAGGAACAGCAGGCGGGTCATCTCAGTATCATCGATCACATAGGGGGATAACTTCACAAAATCATGATACTGCCTGTCAAGTTGTAGCGATGCTACAAGATGTGAGGATGCGGCGCTCTCCATCCTCACTATCGCGCAATTTCTTTTGCCAGTCACAATTTTTATCGGATTGGTGTGCTCTAAAACTGGCGGCTTCTTCTTGATCATAGTAACATTGCCGTTTGGCTTGACCATCTCTGTGATAACAATAGGAATATCAAGATCATTGTCATCTATCTCTTTTATTGCAACTGGGTCTAGGATTTTCATGCCAAACATGCCCGCAAGCTTGGCCTCATTATATGACAGATATTGTATGTATTCAAGCTCTTCCTTCACAATCCTTGGATCTGCGCTTAAAACTGCGCTATCCTTTTCAAAGTCGATCTGTACATCATAATGGTCGTGGAGTAGAATTGCAATATCAACAGCTGTCCGGTCAGAGCCTCCACGCTCGTACGTCGTTTCGAGTCCATCCGCAGTCTTGCCGATAAAGCCACCCATGGCCACTACATCACTGTGCTCTATGAGATCGATAAGATGGCCTACATGGTGTTTTGACTCCTGTATCATAAAATTGGCAGCTTCAAAGTTGTCATCAGTGATTATCGGCCACTTTTCGATTAACACATGTGACGATTTAAGACCGATGCTCTGCATTACATAGTCCATCAAGTAGGACATTGTGACTTCGCCACTGTATGCAAGTGTTCTTGATCTTATCACATCAACAAAGCGCCTATTCTCCGCTGCTTGTTTGAGCGAAATTATTACCTGTCTGTAGAACTTATCAAGAAGATCAAGAAATTCTTGGCGACGATGGTTGTCTAAGTACTTGGAGGAGAGTCTTTCATAAACCTCTCTTAGCACTTCAATCTCTACAGGAGTAGAAGAAGCATAGCTTCTACCCACATGAATCGCCATATCAGTCAGAGAGATGACTTTGTCATTATATTCAATCAAAGGTGCCGAGAAAACAGTGACTACCTTAAAGTCCTGCTGCTGAAGCTGTTTTATCCTGTCAATGACCTGGGGGATCATAGTTCCCTCTACCCCAAGGGCACTGCCGCCAAATTTTGCAACTGTTATGGGAGTCATTTACTCCGAGTCTCTGGCGCTAGTTGCGAGTAATTCCCTATATTAAAGATGGGAAATAGATGAAACGATCTTTATTATCAAAGGAGCACCATCAGGAAACTGCTGTTTCAATTCCAGAAATACTATAGCCTCAAAAAATTGAGAAAAAATTAAAAGATCTCTTCGTCTTTTCTGATGCCTCCCAAGCCCGTCTTTATACTTTCTGCACATTCAAGGCATGCGCTGCTCGAGAATGGGAAATCCTTTGTACAGTTTTTGCATACAGGTCTTTTGCATTCAGAGCATTGCATCGAGGCTGTCCTTATGCTGCAAATATAGCAGAGTGTCATGATACAATGAGATGATACCAAAAGGGTCGTAAAAGGTTTTTTAGGATAACTCGCTTTTTCACCAAGTGGTGATTTAATGGGCACTCATAAATTTTGCGTATTGTGTGTACTGTGAAATAAATGGCTTTTCTATTCTTATATATAATAGAATCGTGAGACCTCGACTTTGTAAGTTCGATTAAATTTTATATTTAAGGATCTAATCTATAGAAAGAGAATAAAAAAGTGGAAAATATAACAAAAATAGTTACTAAAGCGAACTTCAAGCTTCTTTGTCGCTTCCGATATCGTTAAATCTACTTGTCCAGTACCCAAAGATAAATGAAGGATATAGTGCAGGCGCCAGATGGGTACATCTTCGCCTGCACAAACAAAAGTGAGCAAGAATGCTTTGATAGGATGCTCTTTGCAACAAATCATGTTTATGGCGAAAATGTTTTGAAAATAAAAAAAGGTGATCACCTTTTTCTGCTCAATGTGGACACAGATACACTCTACGGCACTTTCCTAGCAGCATCAGAGGGCGCAAAGAACATGGTGCCGGAAGCTTGGAAAGGTAAATACCCATACCAGGTGAGGATGTCTCACAATGGCAAGATACACTCTATTACAGGTGCAAAAAAAATCCTGTCTAGCAGAGGAATTCGCTGGCATAGTGTGCTTAAAGGCGAGATAGCGCAGTCGCTTTCACAGTACCTCATGAACCCCAATGTTGGCTTAAAGGTTCCAGTAAAAGAGACAGAGGACAATAATCCACGGCTTGAAACGACCACGCTGTGGGACTATCCTCGGCAGAGTTATGGGAAGTCTCTGAAGGGAAGCAACAAATACGCTGGTGTGACGCCAGCGTTTGTCATATATAACATGATCAAGCGGTATACAGAACAGGGCGACCTTGTACTTGACCCGATGGCAGGGAGTGGCACCACTATCGATGTATGCAAGGAAGAGGGGCGCAGATGTATAGCATACGACATTTCACCCACTAGGCTTGATATAACTCAAAATGATGCTCGCAAGATACCGCTTGCAGATGCAAGTGTCCAAATGATATTTATTGATTCACCATATGGCGATAACATTAACTACAATGACCACGCTGGCAACATAGGCCACATTTCTGCAGAAACTGAGGGGTTCTATAAAGAACTCGACAAGGTGATGGCGGAGTGCTATCGTGTGCTTAAACCTGGCAAGGTTCTGGGCTGGTTAATTGGCGATCAATGGGTGAAGAAAAGATTCACACCTGTGGGCTTTCGAGTTTACGAAGACCTTTGCAAATATTTTGATACAGTAGATATTGTATGCGTAGCAAGGAGAAGCCAAACTTCCAATACGGCAATATGGCACAGCCGCGCACTGCGGTTCAACTTTTATCTTCGGGGGTTTAAGTATCTGTTCATCATGAGGAAGTCGTCTGCTGATCAGCTGTCTGCAAAGAGAAAGGTCAAATGGATGCACTACTCTAGATCATAGAATTTCTGCCAGTAGATGTTCATAATCTGTACATCTCTTGTTAAGGATATCAGGCAGGCATATTATATGTCATCGCCCTAAAATTATTGGCCGGCCATTATTGCGAAAATACTGGCAATTATAGCCACAATTCCTAGGCTGACGCCTACCACAACCCACCGTATCCAGCTAGGCATAGATGGATCCTTTAAGGTTTGCCAAATTATTATATTTCTCTGTGATTGCATGCATTTTCTGTCACTTCACTTATCATCTCTTTTAGGAGGACAACTTTTGCAATGCAGACTAGATGCTAGGCTATACTATTAATGCAACATACTGCCTTGTATTCTCATATTCTATTCTTGATACACGACAAGTCTAGCGCCTTGGGCTTGACGTGCCTGTAACGATATAATGCACAGAATCGCCAATATAGCAAGCGTGATCGGATATGCGCTCAAGGTATCGAAGTATTAGTAGAGCAGAGATGTAGCAGCGCGGATCAAAAGATGTTTTATCAATTTTTTCGTAAGGTGTAATGGCTTCTCTTAAATACTTCCGATAAAGTGCATCAACTGTATCGTCCATTTGATACAACTTTTCTGCTGCATTTTTGTCTTTCAACTGCAAGGCCTGAACACTTGTGCGTATCATTTCCCTCACAGTATAAGACATTTCTAGAACTGCACTTTTGTCGCAAGTGGCTATTGAGCCCATGGTTTCAAGCACATCTACAATATCGTAGGCATAGCGGCCAAACCGGGAAAAACCATATGCAATTTCCATACAAGATCGGATGAAGCGGAGGTCAGTGGCAACTGGCTGATAGCGGGCAATGAGCTCAATTGCAAGGTCGCCAACTTCATCCTGTAGAACTCTAAGCTGCTCAGACCATTCAAAAATAACTTTTTTTGTACTTGTTCCTTTTTCGTATGATTCGATGGCAGTTGTCACAGATTTCTCTGAAAGTTTGGCCATGTCCATGATGATATTCCTTATACGATCTATTCCAAGGTCCAGGAGACGGGTCAAATTACCAAATGTCTATCTTGCTTAGCCGAATTTGCCAGATATGTACCTTTCAGTAAGCTCCTTCTGAGGATTCTCAAAAATCTGCTTCGTGGCCCCATACTCGACAAGCTCGCCAAGATACATAAAGGCAGTGAGATCAGATACGCGTGCAGCCTGCTGCATATTGTGTGTAACAATTATTATGGTTAGATCTTTCTTGAGACTATGTATCAATTCCTCGATTTTAGAGGAGGCAATTGGGTCAAGGGCGGATGTAGGCTCATCCATCAGGATCACTTCAGGATGCATAGCAAGTGCTCTTGCTATGCATAATCTCTGCTGCTGCCCGCCCGAAAGGCTCAGACCAGGCTTACCAAGCTCATCCTTTACCTCTTCCCAGAGAGCTGCACCTTCAAGACTCTCCCGAACAATGTCCCCTATAAGCCTCTTGTCCTTGATGCCATTGAGCTTCAGCCCAGCTGCTACGTTGTCGTAGATACTCATTGTAGGAAAAGGGTTAGGCTTCTGGAAGACCATTCCAATACGCCTTTTGATAACAACAGGATCCACTTTTTTGTCATAAATATCAATATTGTCAAGAATGACGCTACCTTTTGCAGTTGCACCCGGCATCATCTCGTGCATGCGATTCAGACATCTGATTAGAGTAGTCTTCCCACAGCCTGACGGCCCAATGATCGCAGTAGCAGTGTTTTTCTTTATATCAAGGCTAATATTTTTCAAAGCCTGTTTCGTTCCAAACCAGGCATCGAGATTCCTTATAGAAACCTTGTAACGATACTGTAGATCGGCCGATGGTAGTGGCGCAGCAATATTTTTGACGTCACTATCTATTGCTTCATGGGTCACTAATTAGGTTTTAACTATATGGGTAATTATGTATTATCTATATTCTCTATATAGAAAAAACAACAACAACTAGAGGCAGATTCAAATAGAAGTTGCCTTTATTCTGAATCCTTTCTTGTATGCTAGCATCCTCAACCCCACACTCATAACAAGAACTAAGACGATAAGTATCAGTGCAGCCCCCCATCCAAATGAATGCGCCGACGCGTATGGCTGCGAGGCAAGGCGCCATATCCTAAGCGGCAGAGCATCTACAGGATCGGTAAAACCGGTGAAGAAGAGGCTTGTTCCAAGTATAGTCATAATAAGTGGTGCAGTCTCGCCGGCTATCCTTGAGAGAGCAAGTACAATTCCTGTTAGCACACCACTTTTGGCAGAAGTCAGTACGATAAACAGTACTACCTTCCATTTAGGAATTCCTAATGAATAGCCTGCCTCACGGATAGAATTTGGAACTATCTTAAGCGTCTCCTCTGTGACCCGCACAACTATAGGGACCATGATAATAGAAAGAGCAAAGGCGCCTGCCCATACGGAAAACGAACCAATTGTGAGTACAATGACCACAAAGCCAACGATGCCAACCACAATGGATGGGAGACCAGTGAGGACATCATTGAGAAATCTAACAGCATATGGGAACCTGCCACTGCCTGCAAATTCTGAAAGATATATGCCAGCCATTACTCCAACAGGGGCGCCAATAAGCGACGCAAGAGCAATTACGATAAGCGTACCCTGGATGGCAGGACCAATCCCACCGCTTCCAGAACCTATTGCGCCAGGAGGCTGTGTCAGGAATTCTAGGCTCAAAGCGCCTGCTCCATTCTTGACAACTTCGAATAAGATACTGCCAAGAGGAATGATGGCTGCTATCACACAGGCCATTACAACACCCGTGGCAATCTTGTCAAACAGTCGGCGCTTAATTGACTGCTTATTCATCATTTGCTGGATGTCGACTCTGTGTCTTCTGCTGCTGCGATCATTTGCAAATGTTTCACTTAATTTTTCATTTTGTTCTACCATTTTTTATGTCACTCCCTTCCAAGGGAAACTTTTGCGATCTTCGAAACCATGAGTCGCGCTCCAATATTGATGCCAATTGTAAGCAGGAATAAGACTACACCAAGGCCAATTAGGGCAGAAACATGAAGTGATGTTACTGCTTCATTAAACTCATTGGCAATTAGGCTGGCAAGCGTCTGGCTTGGCGAAAATAGCGAATTTGGGAGGGCAGACGCTCCAATAGCATTTCCAATTATCATAGTTACAAGCATCGTTTCACCTACAGCCCTCCCAAGCCCAAGTATGGCTGCTCCAAATAGTCCAGATTTAGCATATGGAAATATAGCAGTCTTAATCATTTCTAGCCGGGTTGCTCCAAGGCTATATGCTGCCTCTCTTTGAGTGTTAGGTACTGCCCTTATTACTTCTCGGGAGATGGAAGATACAGTGGGAATTATCATTATCGCCAGTACAATGCCGGCAGTAAAGATATCCAGACCAAAGGGGGTCTTTGCAAAAATTGGAATTGTTCCGCCAAACGCCTGATTCAATGGCACCTCAACAAAGTCTCGGATCCAGAATCTAAATACAAAGAGCGCCCAAAGGCCATAGATTATGCTAGGTACTGCAGCCAATAGTTCTATTACGAAGGATAGCGGGATAGACATTCTGGGCGGCGCTATTTCTACAATAAAAATGGCAATTCCTAAGCTTATTGGAACCCCTATCGCCATAGCAATAGCCGAGCTTATTAGCGTACCAACAACATAAGGAAGGGCGCCATATGACTCACGTCCCTCCACCGCATTCCAGTCTGTCCCTGTTATGAATTCTATTACTCCTTCATCATAAAACACTTCAGCCGACCCAGATAATATTGAAATGGCAACAAGACCTAGCAGTAGTACAGTATAGCTGGCTGCGCCTATTACTATGAAGCGAAATATTTTATCTCCGATGGGCGTATTCTTGAGCAAAAAAGGCGAAAGCCTATCATGGATTGACTCTCTTTTTGCTCCCATGTTTGTTACTTCTTCTGATAAAGATCTGCGATTTTTCCTTCGCACATACACGGCCCCTAAACCAGCAGCAATTGACAGTATTATAGCAGGCGCTACAAAAGACACCAGATTTTCTTGAGATGCAGAATCAGTTTCACTTTCTGTTGCAAGGACAAGCTGGCCCTTGTAAGTAAGTGAGCTGAGCGTATCTTGATTTAGTAGTACAACGTCATCGGGTAATGCAACGTATCCGAAATCATCAGCAAATCGCTGACCGTCAGTTATGGCCCAAGCGACAAAGTCTACTAGAGCTTTGGCTTTGTCCATACTATCGATCCTGGGGCTGGTGCTTAGCTCTTTATATAAAAGAAGATAGGAGAAGCTAGAGATCGGGTAGGAATCCTCGCCAGGGGAATTAGTTGTTGATACCTGCTCCCACGATTCGTCTCCTCTCGGCAAGAGATCGGCTGAAGAAGATACTGCAGCGCGCACAGAATCAATAGAGGGTTCTATAAAGTTACCCTCTTGATTTTCCAAGTAGGCATAGGTCATCCTCGTAGTAAGCGCATATGAGAGCTCAACATAGCCTATTGCATACAGTGTGCTTTGGATAGTGCTTGCAACTCCTTCATTGCCAGGAGCTCCAATGCCTGTTGGCCATTGGACTGATTTGCCCTTGCCTACATGAACCTTCCATTCATTGCTTACCTTTGAGAGGTAATCCGTCCACACAAATGTTGTGCCAGAGCCATCAGACCTATGAGCTACAATGATATTTTGGTCAGGCAGGAAAAGGTCCGGATTCAAATTCTGGATCTGCGGATCATTCCATTTTGTAATTTCTCCTAGATAGATACTTGCCAGAATTGGTCCTGTAAGATTCAATCCCTTATTTGGAACCTCAGGTATATTGTATGAGACAATTATTGAACCAATTGTTTCAGGTATGTGCACTGCTTCACGGGCATTTTCTATCTCTAAAGTGGTGAGGGGGGCATCAGTAGCGCCAAAGTCAACAATCCTTTCAGTAAATTGTTTGACTCCCCCTCCACTACCAATCGACTGATAATTGATGCTTATATCTGGCTTGATTTTTTGGTATTCAACACGCCAAACATCAATTAATGGAAAAGGAAATGTTGCACCTGCCCCATTAAGGTCAATTCTCTGCGCAGCAACAGAATTTCCAAACGGTAGGAAAATGCCGAAGAAAAATGCAGACAAAAAGAACAATGATATCAACACAGCAGAGATGAGTTTAAAATTCAGAATTTTGGCACATTTTGAAGACATTGGGGATAGTAGTTCGCAAGAGGTTGAGTCTTTTATGGCTAATCCACATGATCTCCGTATTCTATATAGCAACGTTAGAAAAAGAAAATGTGACTTGCAGAATCAATTACAGTTGCGCGGGTCAATAAAATTTTTTATAACTAACTTTCTTCTTCTTCTTTTTCTTTCTTCGCATCTGCTTCAGTGGGCTCAGTCAGCCTGAATCGACTTCCTACTTTTATAATGAATGGTCCCATAAATGTCGTCACTATTGTAATTACACCGAGCAGTGGAAGAATGATAGGGGTAATGGCATTTACATCCTGTCCGCCCTTGGCAACAATCAATGATACTTCTCCCTTGGTAGCTGATATTCCAAGGCCAGCCCTAAGGGCAGTCGTGCTGTCAAATCGAGCTCTTACCAAAATGCCAGTAACTATCAGGAGCTTTGAGGCAAAGGAGGTCAATATGAGAATTACGGCAGGGATTATGAATGCAGGGATTAGAGATACATTCATGAGCGCCCCTATGGATATGAAAAAAAGCGCTGCAAACATATCCCGCAAAGGGATTGTAATTATCCTTGCCACTGCAGCACTTCTGCTCTCGGCTACAAGTACGCCTGCAAGAAAGGCGCCAACCACGACAGACATACCAAGGCCATTTGCAAGGAATGATAGGCCAAAGGCTATGCTGAGGATCGTTATCAGAAGCAGTGCATAGTCGTTTGTCTTACCAACCCGATCTATTATACGAGGGATGAACTTGCTACCTATTATGATTACGCTGCCGATAAAGCCACCCACTATTCCAAGGACGATGGCGATGTTTAGAATAGACATGTTACCACCAGTCGCAACAAATGATTGCAAGATGCCAAGAGCGCTGATGGCAATTATGTCTTCGACTATTAACATCCCAAGGATGAGCGTAGATGACTTATCGCGTATTAAGCCGACATCTTCCAGTATCCGGATCGTGATGACAGTGCTAGTAATTGATAATGCCAAGGCAAGAAAGAGAGAATCATAAAACTGGAAACCAAGGCTTTGGGCGATAAAAAACACTATCAACAGGGTCCCGAGCACCTCTGCAAGTGCAGTAGCTATAGATATCTTGCCCACAGAGCGAAGTTTGGCTATAGGGAATTCGGTGCCAGTAACAAAGAGTAGCATGATTATGCCGAGTTCTGCAAAGAGATTCAAAGTCTCAGGACTCCGAATAAGATTGAAAGGTGGAGTATAGGGCCCAATTATCATGCCGGCGATAATATAGCCGATTACCATAGGCTGCTTAAGCTTGAACGTGATTGCAAGCATTATCGCTGCTACTATCATGATTACTGCAATATCTTGAACCACAAAGTCTATTGGATCATTACCAATTGCAAAAAACTGCGGAAAAACAGTATTTCCTGTACTTATTGTCGCTCCGGAATGGTTCACCACTATTGTTATGTTCAACATACATAAAAAGACAAAGTAGGGCAAAAAGAACGGAGGCAGTGGAATAGGATGACAAAACTAATTATACAAATACCACATTCAACCATTCCTATTGCGTTTTAAAGTCAGCAAGTGGCGCCTAATCTACCTCGTATTTGGTGCATTTGCATTTATGATTGCATACTCCGGAGGAGCGGCATTACCTATGAGCGAACAAGAGGCCGAGACCTTGATACAGGAGTTCTCGAAGCAGATAGAAGGCGTCGATCAGAACGGCATCTTTCTGAACAATATCAGGATCACACTCATAATGTTTGTGCCTGCAGCGGGTGCAGCATTTGGTGCATTCTCGGGTTTTGCTACGGGCTCAATTTTCAGCGCTCTTGCAAGCTCAACACCCATGTTACGAGAGGTTTCGCCCCTTGTCATCCTGATAACGCCCTTTGGAATAATGGAAGTATTCGTATATGGTCTTGCCATGTCAAGGAGCGCAATACTAATCTATTACCTTTTTAAGAGAAAGCCTTGGCGCAAATTCATCATCCCAACTCTGATAGAACTGGGTATTGCCACAGGCGTGTTATTTGTTGCTGCAGTAATAGAGTGGCAAATGATAGAAAGGCTGGGCGGTTTTGATGCAAGTATTGCCGTAGATCCACTTGGAGCATAAGAGGTTCTTGGGGACTACCAAGCGTCGCCATAAATCATACTTTTCGGCAAGACTTATTGACTCATTGAATAATGCTGCAATATCAACTACGGACCTAATCCCAATTCGCTACACAGACCAATAACCTTCTAGAGATATGTTTATGTTTCTTGAATGCCAGTAGGAAGAGAGATCTAGCCTTACGTGCTTTGGCTCGCTCCAACACCAGACGATTACAAGTCGTCCAGAAAAGAAGACATAAGTCAAAGTATGTAGGACATGCCTTAACAGAAGAGGATATTCATCACAATAGTCTAAACAGGTTTTTAAAACAAAAAGGGAGAAATAAAGAGAATATTATTGACTTTCGCCACATGCAGGACAGATCTTCTGTGACTTAGACATCTTTGCGCCACATTCAACGCAGTATCTAATTATGCCTTTCTCATCGCCCTGCATAATGCCAACAGACTTATTTTGGGGTGATGACATACATAAAAAATAAGTCCAATTTAATATTTAAACTCCGGCTAGAAGTTGAGATACGTTTTCCTCTTTGTTTGATCTAGTACCATAGCAGACAGGTCGCTGAACTCCTTCCCTTCAAGGTCGACAGCCATGCCTCTGAATATTGTTTCCTTATTAGTCGTCAGATGCTCAAAGACCCAAACCATCAGATTAGTAGTGTCGATCCCGCTTTCACGCAAGAATTTTGCAATTTCAGATTGCATAAAATGCCTTGATCTATCTCTTGGCCAAGGCCTAGGTAGCAATATTACACTTCTACCCTCCCTAACTGCCCGCAGCATTTCCTGCTTTTTATGTTCTATATCGTCTGTCACGTGGAAAGTAACAATGAAAGCCTTGTCGGTCGGGACATGTGCTTTGGCAGCAGCCACCTGGATAGAACTGATACCGGGAATCATCTCAACATTGTCGCTCCCAAATATTTCCAGCAGCCTGTCTACAACCTCCGATTCAGAGAAAGTGACATCGCCTGTAAAAGGTACTGTGCAATACTCGCCATCCTTCATTTTCGAGTAAATATCCTGATAGATATCCTCTTGTGTATGCATTGTGACTTGAAATACCTGCTGCCTGCTTTTATCAATAAGACCTTCAATCGTCGATAGCGTATACTTGTAGCCTATGATGTAATGTGACTTGGCAATGGCTTCTTTAGCTGCATCAGTAAGATACTTTGGCGAGCCAGGACCGACACCCACCACGAATAGCTTTCTTAGCAATATGCGAGCTCTAGGCAGCAGGTTGCCTAATTATATTACTTTGCAATCATTATCATGCATATGCTAGGCATTTACTTTATCCTTAAGGATCTCTTGGGATAATCGGAGATTTGCACCTTGCAGGCGTAGTAGTGCTTGACAGAGAGCATCACGAAATATTGTAGTACAAGTCCCAAACAGTGTTGTGACTTCAGGCATCTTTAACTTCTTGGGAAGAACCCTTTTTAATTCCATGACCATCCTCATCCTCATGGCGTCAGGAGTGGAAATGTCCTTTCCCTTCTCATTTTCCATCATAGATAATCAACACAAGATTGCGAGAAAGTATTGAAATAAATTTAAACTGATGTTTTGATCAAGTTTATAATCGGTCTCCAATCCATGCGTTGAAACCCAAGTGGATCTTTTGCAGGATATTTTACCCACCCTTTCACTATCGAGAACTTGAAAACCTTTGCTTTGTAGCCGAGGTTAATCTTTACCTTAAGAAGGGTCCCCCAGTCCTTTTCCTCTGAGAGGACGTCCAGAATTTGGCTAAACGGGATTTGCAGGTTATCTGGACTTTTCGCAATATCTTTTTTGAGATGCTCGAGGTTGTAACCTTCAGCAGACCGAAAGACGTTTTCACCTGCTTCAAAACGCTTTAATTGTCTAATAGAATGTGTTTCATGCATTTTATAAGTCATGTCTGTCTTTACAATGAATGCAAGGCGCTTGTCCGTGACGATTAGCATGCCCTCTTTGCCGCGCTTGAAAAGCCCTTCTTCTCCTCCCCAAACCCAGAAGAGATGGCCCTTAATCTCTTCATTCCAATTGACCAATCGAAAGATAGGCGAGCAAATACGTTATTAATAATTTATTAAGAGAATAAAAATTAAAAAAAGAAGTTTGTCGAAGGGACTAACCTTCTTCCCAGCCCTTTACGAATAGGCCTGACTTCTTCAATGGGATTGGTTGTCCGGGCGTGTAATCCATCGGCCTCATCCAGAAGATTGCCTTTGTGGGGCAAACTCCAATACATGCTCCGTCAGAGATGCATCTTTCTGGATAGAACACGAAGGCTTTACCTCTCTTCCATCCTTCGACTGGCTTTACTCTGAGCACATCTGGACCGAGGGAAGTGCAAATCTCTACACAGAGTGCACAGCCGATGCAGTGTTGTTCGCTAATATCAGGAAGTATTGCGACTGGCATCTAATTCACTCACCCAACAATCCATACTGAAACTATTTAAACACTACGCCTTTTTTATAACAGCGATATAATTCTCTATACATAGTAGAGAGTTGGTAGCCCAGCGCTGCCAGGGGTAAACTAAATTGGTCATAGCTTATTTGTACAATTGGGAGAGGGGTCAAATTAGATTTTTCCCTCTCTAGCGCAAGTCCCTATGTCTTCTCCCCATCCTGCTTGGGGTATTCGAGGTATATTTTTAGTTCTTTGAGAAGTGCATCAAGGTCGATTCATTGATATTGTAGTAGTCTACTGCCTCCGCTTTTTTTAGCTCTCTTTGTCCTAATGGTAGTTTTGAGGGTCTCGATAGTATGCCCTTTTCCATCATCTCAAGTTTAAGGTCACGCTTACATTGTGTTAGAAATAACTTTGCATAGTATTCACGCCTTTGTTCTATAAATGTCCTCACATGTTTGATATTTCTATATCCAAGATGCTTCTCCCTCAATTCATCGGGAACAGGCTTACCTCCAATTTCTTTCTCAAGTTCCTTTATTATTATCTCTGCTGCTTTTTTGGCAGCTTCTTCAGGCGTTGTTGCTTTAACCTCTTCTTTTTCTTTTTCCTTTTCCTCTACTTCCTCCGCCATCCCAATTAGTTCCACAAAGAGGGAAGCTATAAACGTTCTTGAATTAGAGAATCGAGCAGGCAACTTGGCAGGTTTCGTGCTCAGCCATCTAATAGTAATAATCACTTTGAGACTTCTTTTTATATTTAGTTAATTATTTTTTAGCACAGAGTTGCCAAAACGGTGTATTGCAAAACTTGAGAGATGTATCTATATATCACCAGGATATGTGCTCGTTTCCTTTACCATTTTCTTTTTCTGCTTCTTTTCCCCTCATAGAGTACGAGAAAAGCAGAATCATAGAAGTGACAGCTCCTTGAAATATACGACTATATAGATACTGCGCTAACAGCAAATATCATGCGCACGCTCCATGTTGCATTTGATGACACTGACTCGCGTGAAGGCAGGTGCACTACGCACCTTGCGTTCAAGGTGGTAGAATATCTAAAGAAGAAACAGCGTGCACAGCTTGTTGACTATCCCTTATTGGTTAGGCTCAATCCCAATATCCCTTGGAAAACCAGAGGGAATGGCGCAGTCTGCTTGCGGTTAAAAGTGCAAGATGCAGAGAAAGTCATCGACTATACGAGGCAGGCAGTGGAAGAAGGTTCCGCCATTGGCAGCGGAGCTAACCCTGCAATTGCATTCCTTGAAAGTGACTATGTGCCGACTAGGGTTCAAGAGTTTAGCACGCGTGCAATGTGGGATATCGTAAGTAGACAGATGTCAGAAAAGGTAGCCAAAGCCTCTGGAGTTCAATATTTTACTTTTGGCAACGGACAGGGGCTTGTTGGCGCTCTTGGTGCAATAGGTTGTCTGCTTGAGGGTGATCATACTTTTGAACTAATTGCATATAGAAAGCAGAAGAACTGGGGCAGCCTACGCGTAATAGACAAGCAGCGGGTCATCAAGTTTAGCATTGACACATATCCTCACACTTTCAACAATTATGATCCAAACCAAGGGCGTGTTTTGATTGCGCCGCATAGTCCAGACCCGGTCTTCTTTGGCATAAGAGGCGAGAGTCCAGAGATAGTGGAGTCAGCACTACATATGTTAGACCCAAAAGAAGAGACAGATGGTTGGACTATTTTTCGCTCAAATCAAGGGACAAACATGCATCTGCAAAATGAAATCAGAATTGCCACGGTTAAGGCATACACAGCAGGATATGTGAGGTGCAAAGTCAGTAGCAAGCCATATGCAGTTGAAGGCGGTCACGTCATTTTTAAGATCAAGCAAGATGGTGCAGAAATGCCTGCAGCAGTCTACGAACCAACAGGGCTTGCAAATGTCGCAACCAAGCTTGAAGAGGGAGATGTCATAGAAATCGGTGTCGGGGTCAGAAAGGGAACCACCAAACACCCCAAAATTCTAAATGTGGAATATTTGTGTGTACTCAAGCTTGCACCTGTTTATGAAATATTGAATCCATTGTGCAAAATGTGCGGCAAGCGTATGAAATCAGAAGGCAAAAATAAAGGCTATCAATGCGACAGGTGCAAACACAAAGACCGTAATATGAAAAAGTTTCTGGTACTACAGGAGCGTGCAATCAAGACTGGATTGTACATCCCAACACCCAAAGCACACAGGCATTTGACAAAGCCGCTACAGAGGTACGGCATTGAAAAGACAGAATTCTTGTTTGAAAAAAAGGTAGTAGCGAGGGGTTGATTTGAACTTACGGCCACCTGCAATCTTGCAAAAGTGGAAACCGCTCTGCGGGTTATGAGCCCGCCGGGATAACCTGGCTTCCCCACCTCGCTGACAGCAGCTTGACATAAGGGGAATATATCTCTGTCTGCACTGCATCATCGAGAAGTAGCCATAACAGCCACAAACACCGTCACATCTTTTTTCATCATTGTTAAAAGACACATAATGGCTCATTCGAGATTGGGTTGAACTCCACAGAGAGGTTTGCGGTTATACCCTCCGGAACAATTAGCGATTTGAAATGTTTTTTCTTGAAGGTATACATGTATACATTTTGCTTATCATTAATGTAACCCCATAAAGGAGAAGGGCGGTGCAAGCCGCAGTTGGAAATGCAGGATTGGATATTATAATAACGGAGTAATTATATTATTACAAATCAAAAAAAGAAAAGAGAAATAGGCGAGACAGCTATTCCACACACTAGCAATTTACCGCTGATTAATAATATCATCAGCTACAACTGCCTTGTTCTGTTGTTGTGTACGCAGCAGAGCGGTCTCCTTAATCTTATGTCCTTCAGTAGCGAATCCAATGGCTAGATTTATTTCCATCTCTGCACACTGTAAAATGAACATGAACTCCAAATCGCTTAGCGACATTGACTTTGAAAAGCGCAAGGGCCTTTTGCCGGTTGTAGTACAGGACAAAAAGACCAAAGACATTCTGATGCTAGCTTATGTCAACAAGGAAGCCCTTGCAAACACTATCAAGACAGGAAACGCTTGGTTCTGGAGCACGTCACGCAACAAACTGTGGATGAAAGGTGAGGAATCTGGGAACGTTCAGCCAGTGTCAAAAATAATGGTCGACTGTGACTCGGATTCTCTCTTGTATATGGTGGATTCAGACAAACCAGCTTGCCACACTGGCAACCGATCGTGTTTCCATAATTTATTAATGTAGTGTAGTAAATTAACATATTTTTATATTATTATGCTTTATGTTAGAATGTGTGCAGGATAGTTGCTGTTTAGTATTACAAAACATAATCAGCAAAAAATTTAGTAAAACTAAAATGATGCTTAGAGAAGTTTTAATCATATACTAATCGAGAGAGGATAGAAAACATGGGAAGTATCAAATCGCTAAAGTGCAGAGAATGCCTCAAAGAATATGAGCCGCAATTTCGTTATGTGTGCGAAGAATGCTTTGGCCCTCTGGATGTCACATATAAAGAATTATCCATAAGTAGAAACACTTTTGAATTAAGAGAAAAGACATACTGGCGTTATTTTGAGCTCCTGCCAATTTCAAACAAAAGCAATATTGTAAGCCTAAACGCAGGTCTAACACCGCTGCAACATGCAGACAATCTAGGCAACAGGCTTGGATTGAAAAGTTTGTATATCAAAAATGACTCCGTTAACCCAACGTTTTCATTCAAGGATAGACCTGCGGGCGTTGCAGTTTCAAGGGCCAAGGAGACAAGATTAAAGGCAGTGGGTTGCGCGTCTACGGGCAATCTGGCAGCAGCAACTGCGGCTCATGCAGCTAAGGCCGGTATGTCATGCTACATATTTGCACCTTCTGACATTGAGCATGTCAAGATCGCTCAAGCGCTTTCATACGGCGCAGAATTTGTTGCAGTCGAAGGCACCTATGATGATGCTAACAGGATTGCCTCAATGATAGGAGATAAGAAAGGCATAGGTGTGGTCAATATTAACATGAGGCCATACTATGTAGAGGGATCAAAGACGCTTGCCTATGAGGTTGCAGAGCAGATGGATTGGAGGGTGCCAGAGAGTCTGGTAATCCCAGTAGGAAGTGGTGCCATGCTCAATGCTATATGCAAAGGTTTTGAAGAGCTTCACTTGCTTGGTTTGATCGACAGTCCCAAGAATATGAAAGTGATTGCAGCACAACCGCGCGGTTGTGCACCTATCGTTGATGCATTCAAACACAAAAGCGAAGAGGTAATCCCTGTTGAGCGGCCAGAGACAATTGCGAAAAGCTTAGCAATTGGAGATCCTGGAGATGGAATATATGTTTTGAAAAGGTTAAAGCAGTACAATGGGCTTGCAGAAGAGGCAAGCGATCAGGAGATCGCAGACAGTATTATGCTGCTTGCCCAGACAGAGGGTATTTTTACTGAGCCTGCAGGCGGCGTGTCAGTTGCGGTACTGCGAAAGTTGGTGGAAGAAAACAAGATAGAGAAGGACGAGCGTGTCGTCTGCTATGTGACAGGCAATGGTTTGAAAGCTACAGAAGCGATCATAGGTCTGCTGCCAAAACTAAATGCTATCAAGCCAGATGCAGCAGAAGAAGTTTCAGCAATTATGAGGGGATAATGTTGGCAGAGGTTGAATTTTTAGTTCCTTCAGTACTTAACAAAGGGCAGGGAGAGAAAAAGATCCCGATACAAGCTTCCGACATCCAGGATGCATTTGCAAAAGTTTCAGAGCAAATGGGCGATGATTTTAGACGAAGGGTATTTGATCATAATGGCAAACCAAGATCACTTATCAACATCTACATTAATGGCAAGAATGTCCGCTTTAGCGGCGTTACATCTGCTCAGCTAAAGGACGGTGATTCCATTTACATACTCCCGGCTGTAGCAGGAGGGGCGGAGTTGACAAGTGAGGAGCTTCAGCGCTACTCTAGGCAGGTCATGCTTGAGGAGATTGGCTTTGAAGGCATGGAAAAAATAAGGAATGCAAAGGTATGTGTAGTAGGAGCAGGGGGCATCGGCAACCCCGTTACTACACAGCTAGTAGCAATGGGGGTTGGTAAAGTACGTATCATTGACAGAGATGTTATTGAAATTACCAATCTGCACAGGCAGCATCTATATACTGACGATGACATTGGCCGCGTCAAGGTAGAGGCTGCTGCAGAGCGGTTGGGCAAGCTAAACCCGACAGTCAAGATAGAGCCCATCCCAACGTCTGTAACCAAATATACTGCTGAAAGTCTTATCAAAGGTTTTGATATTGTCATTGATGCATTAGATAGTGTTGATGCTCGATATGCTCTCAATGACGCCTGTATCAGGCACAATATTCCACTGATCTATGCAGGAGCTATTGGTATGCTAGGATCAGTGTGCACAATTCTGCCCAACAAGACTGCATGCCTGCGCTGTATGTTTCCTGAATTAAATGAAGAAGAGATGCCTGCGTGCAGCACCGAAGGTGTGCACCCATCCATACTGTATCTGGTTGCAGGTATACAGGTGTCAGAGACAGTCAAGATAATCACAGGCAGAGAACCGACGCTGGCAAATAACCTGCTCTACATTGATCTGAACGAGCTATCATTTGAGCGCATCCAGATGTTGCGCCAAGAGGAGTGCCCATCGTGTGGAATTGCGCGTAAGGAAAGCAAATTGGCAGACAATGAGTTGATAATTGAAGAGTTGTGTGGCAGAGATAGGGGAAAGCGTACATGGACGGTCACCCCTACAGAGCCTACGCTCATAAACCTAAGATCCATGATCAAGAATGCTGAATCACTTGGCTACGAGGTCAAGACAAGAGGGAACCTTGGTATAACTGCAGTCAATTCAGGCAGGATGTCTGTAAGTTTTCTTTCAAGTGGCGCTGCTACAATCGTTGGTGCAAGGGACAAAGAAGATGCAGCCAAGATTTACAAGACATTCGTAGAGCACATTAGCCGCCCATAAACTCCATCATGCTCGACTGGGCCTTCCTTTCTTCCCGGAAGATCAATCTCAGTTCGAGTGCTATTGATTCAACTCTACTACGCAGATAATCGTTAATTTTGTATTGTTTGCACATGTCAGTTGCAATGCCGAGATACTTTTCAACAGCTCCCCTTGTCACTGTTTGGATCAATGAGGAGCCGCATTCAATGCACTTTCCCATCAGCGGCATTCTACGGAACTTGGCACCACAGGTCGTGCAGCGAAATGTCTGTGAAGAATAGGATCTCATGTTACCGATGATATCAGGCAGAATGTGTGTAGTAAGCACCATTGCGGCAACTTCGTCAGCGTCAACCGCGTTTATCAATCTTGCAGTATCAAACTGCATTTTCAACTTTTCTTCCATAGTATTAAGAGTTGAGTAGGCGCTTCTCTGTGCCTTTGTGACAAGCGTGTCAGTTGAATGAGTAAAGCCATAGTCAAAGAACTGACGTACATCGCCTATCCTATTCTTGACGGTCTCTGTCATGCCAGCTACGTCGGCAGCCTTTGCCTGCTTCCACGTAGCTTCATAGAATTCAAGTGAGTACGCGTTTGCAATATCTACGTTGTGCGCCTGACGCTGAACTTCATGTGGGAGCACAATAGGCTGTATAAGTAATGGCGCGTCCATTAGCCCACCTATCTTGTCAGGTAAAAAGTCGTAGGAGAAGTTCAAGAATGCATCCATTATGAGCATCACAGAGTCGGCGTCGCCATCACAGTCGCGGCGCTTGGCAGAGTGCCATATTGGCGATGCCAAACAAACCTGTGAATCAGCAAAGCCAATTATCCTTCCCACAATGCCTACAGATGTGTGGGGTGCAAGACCTACAATCAGGTGACCAACAAGGCCATCAAGTGAAGATAAGCCGTAAAAAGACTCTAAATCATATAATTTAACAAGCTCTTCGTCTATATACTTCGCTGCATTCACAAGGTGCTTTGCAGAGTCTCGAGGGATTATTACATCCTGCATCATCAACTCCACAATCTGATCTGGTGAAGTTAGATCTCTGCCAAGATAATCATGTGTATATCCCAGCTCTCTTAACTTGTCAACGCTGACAGATATCCATGTAGGTTTGAAGTGGGTGAGTGGTTCATTGGTAGCATCAAATCGAATTGTGCCATCCTTGAAGGCATGGAGTCCATGTTTTTGGCGTAGGATCCCCTTTTCCAAAGGCTCTGCGGATCTATGTGAGCTCATAAGCGACTTGACTCCCTTGAAGGGTTCTTGTGGAACCATGCCCAGCTTTTTCTTTGCCTGCTCCAACGCAAACTTGAGTGGAAAGTTGACGAAGGAATAGGTTCGGCCTTCTTTTCCGCAGCGTACACATTTTTCACCCTCTTCAACTTCCTGTCTACATACAACACATAGGTTGCGCAACATGGCCCAAGTACCACATACCCTACAATGTGTGCCAATGGAGGGCAACTTGCATCTATCGCAATATCTGTTCGCTATTTGAGTATAGAAGGAGTCTTCTTTGCAAGCCTTCAGGATATCACGCGTTGAGCCACCCTTTGGTCCAATTGGAAAGAGAACATGTACCGGCGGCTTCATCTTTCGCTCAGCTGCCTTTTCTGGCCTGCCGACTCTCACTGCAATGGCAGAAGAAAATTTGGACATCACAAGAACACCTGATGCCTTATTAACAAATTCTAGGGCATTGTTTGATTCAACAGCTGCAGGTCCATCTAGAAGCCTTCTCAAGGAAGTTGCTTGGTTGTTGTCGTCAATGCTGATGTGGTCGTGTGTTATAGAATGAACTACACCTAGTCGCTCTAGGATATCCTTTAACTTTGTGTCAAAGGACAATAGGGTATCCTCAGACAGTTTGTCTTTTAGGTACAGTACCTCTTCAACGGTCAGAGAGTCCCAGTAGAAAGAGTATTTTGGATGCAATGCCAATCCAAGTTTTTTGCTAATTTCGAATGCTTCATCAACTGACGGCAGAACAAGTGAGTTTTCAGCCATTTGAATTAGCCTCCCCCTATCAAGGTCCAACGACTGTATTGTAAGTAGTTTTGAACGCAACTGCTGCACCCATATTTCTTCTACAAAGCTTGCAGATGGTAATTGGGCATTATTTTCAAGAAAATCTCCATAGCTTATTAACATATCCCCAAGGTACAAGATCTTATTGACACGGGGACGGATTTTTTCGGCCTGTTCGACCGTAGTCACTTGTATTACTTTGCCATCATCGAGCCTAACGATTGGAGGTTCGATAGTATCGACGAGTGCTATCGTAGATGCCTTGCCAGGTATATCCATTTTGATCTGGGTGCCAACTACAATTGCATAATTAAGGAGGGCCGGCACTGTGGGATGTATCCCTACAGTAGCAAAACCAGTGTTATAGCAGCGACCATAGCGTAAGCGAAATCCACCTATTCTTTTTGCCATTGAAAGCACAGGCCTGCCTGTAATGACCTCTGACATCCTATGGTGCGCAGCGTCATCATCAGTACCCGTCTGAATTGCCCCTTTGAGTTCTTTCAGCCAATCCCAACCGCCCAGATTTAGGGTTTCAACTAGCTTCAATAGTTTCCTACTCCTGCCAATTAATCCATCATTCATAACTCTGAGTGTTCCCCCGCGCACTCTGTCAGTTACAATCCGGCGCATGTTCTTATGCCCAACTACTTCTACAGGATCAGTATCAACTCCGTCTAACTCTACAGGTAAGTTTGAAATACATTTTACTACGTCTTCGTCAAGAACCTTGAACTGGAAGCCCATAACTTCGCGCTCATAGATTCTAAGCTCTTCAACAAACCTCCCGGTTTCATCATCGAATGAATTTGCTATGTACCTGTCAAGACCTGCTACCTTTCTTGCATGATCAGCAATGAGCATAGTTAGTGCAGCTTCTGTGCCACCTGCGGATCTAATAGGGCCAGCGAAGGACACCGACAGGTATTGTGATGAGTCTATGTTGTTCTTGATCGTGACATCTGATATTCCCTGTAGGGGGGCAACAGTCACACCTTCAGTCACTACTGCTAAAGAAACCCTAACGGCACTATCAAGACGAGTTTTCAGATCGCCTGAACCATATTCGCCAGCTGCGATCTCTTCCGCTATCTTTAATGCGGCCTTTTCCTTAGTAGTTTGTGACAGAAGAGCACGCAGTCTGCCTGCAATATCTATGTCATGCATCTTGGCAACCCTGTCTGCTAAGTCATATGCAATCTTAGGCTCGATGATATCGGCTGCGTCAATTCCACGTCGTCGGGCCTTAAGCGCATGTTGGTAGCCCCTGTTGACACTGTTTAGAACAGCCTGTTGATATTGCCAGTAGAATGCAGGCATGCTGACATCTTTTAGGTGGGTTTGAGCTTCCTCCAGTATCATGGTTTCATCGTATCCTAATGGCTTTGACTATAGACGAAAATTTTTCCTGCCAGTTGCCCTCTCTTTCTATCATAGTACCAATGACAATAATGTCAGCTCCTGCCTTGGCTACTTGGCCTGCGATTTCTGGTGACTTTATGCCACCACCAACGATGATTGTGCCCTCATAGTGCTTTCTTACCATCGCAACCATTTCTACTGGCACATGTTCAGTTGCACCAGAGCCTGCTTCCAAATACACAAAGCGCATGCCCATGTACTGAGCCGCTAGCGCATACATTACCGCAAGATTGGGTTTATGGAATGGAATTCCCCTCGCTCTACCCACGAACCAAGCAGCGGTTCCTTCACCCACTATAATATAGGCGGTTGGCAATGGCTCTATTGCGTATTTCTTGACCGACAACGCACCCAATGCCTGTGCTTCGGTAATAAAGTATGTGTTCTCCGAATTGAGGAGCGAGCTAAATAAAATGGCATCAGCTTTTGGTGATACTCCCGTGACGTTTCCTGGGAACAATATCACAGGGATGTTAATCGTAGATTTTATTTCACCTACAAGTTTGGCTAACTCTAATTGATCAACCGCAGAGGACCCACCAACAAGGATTGCGGAAGCGCCTCTTTCCTCCACTATTTTGGCAATTGATACAGCATCTATCGGGTTTTCTGAATCAATGAGTGGGAGGCAAATTGTGCCATAACTTTTAATCTCATCCTGTAGATATTGTTCTACCTTTCCTAATGCCACCTCCCTTTAAAGGGGTGATGCCATTTTAAAGTTTGATGCTACCAAGATTCTAATACTAGACGAGCTATACAGATCTGTATAGCGCCCATGAGCGAGCCACTATATAATTCGAACATCATTTATAGCCAATTTGTTGCAAATTCTCTATTTACACCACGACAGCTTTCAATAATCTTAAAACGGCTAAGGGGTGATGGCAAGCCTGAAAATATCAGCTCGGGGGCATACTACAGACAAATTAAGCAATGTAAAAAGAAGGTAAATTCACTTCTTTATACTATAGTGCTTTTGCAATCGATAGGTATTGTAGAAGAAGAAACCTTAGTAACACTAAGCAAACTAGCGGAACAGTTAGCTGTGATATTTGCTTCAGATAGGAGTGATATTACTTCTAGGACAAGCACAGCAGATGTGATACTTGTGATAAATGAAGTGATACAAAGGATGTCCAGGTTGTAAAAGAAGGTTATTCTTAAAACATTAAATCACAGTATATCGACATAATGTTGTGATATGATTGGTGACCTGACCTTATCGACTAGTGACCTCGTGATATTTGGTATCTTTGCTTTTATTGGAGGGTTGGTTGGTATGACGGTCTATAATAAGATCAAGACTGCATTTGAGGAACGCAGATATAAGACCAATGAGGCAGTTGTTGAAGCAATTGTCCTTGAGTATACTCATAAATTGCGTAACTATGATAAAACAATAGCAGAGCTTCAAGCAAGAATGGGCATACTTGAGGATAGAGCTCAACAGCGTATGGTGGTATCACCAGATCCGTCACAAATTCAACCTCACGCAGCGCCCGCG
Source organism: Nitrososphaera sp. (assembly GCA_035253045.1). Lineage (GTDB taxonomy): Archaea > Thermoproteota > Nitrososphaeria > Nitrososphaerales > Nitrososphaeraceae > Nitrososphaera. The sequence goes on along the minus strand of DATFCN010000031.1, from coordinate 5,104 downwards.
GGTGAGCCTGTAACAATCACGCAGCAACATCCAATAATTGAGAATGAGATTAATAGTACAACTGATTATATATTCAAGTTACTATCAGAAAGACCGCGATCGTCAAGAGAAGTCCAACTTGCTATAGGTAGGACAAGAGAACATACCTCCCGTTTGATGAAGAAACTTCATGATGTGGGCTTGGTTAGTAGGGACATTGACACTAAACCCTTTCGCTATAACATCACAGATGCAGGTCGGGAGATGCTGAGGAAGAGGGCTGGGGCGGCATCGATTGTTGTCTAGTCATCTTATAGATCCATTCTTTCCCTTGTCGGGTTCTTGTAAGTCTGCCTCGTTCCGCATATCTAGAAAGATAGGTTGAGATAATACTTAGTTTGATTGGCTCATTATAATGATCCTCATACAATTCGAGGATATCAGTAGTAGTAAATCCACCATATGGGAACTTTCCCTCAACAAGACTCCATATTTTGTCGCCAACTGAGGCAGGAGCTGCCCGACTGCTCATATAAGTTACATTCTCATTATTATCCCCATTTGACTCAACATTTATGAGATCCATGAACTCAACGATTTTCATTATCTTTTCTTTTGAGATATTCCCTTCTAGTGAAAGGTTATACTTACTTCCTTCTGCATCCTCCAATTCTATCTTGAATCGCTTCTTTCCAGAGTTCATATGACTAAGGGTAACTTAACACGTTAACTCTTAACACTTAACATAAGCTATGCCAATATTGATAACAAACAGCTTAGCTCATGTTAACCGCCTATGAGAGTGAGACACTTTTAGTTAACAAATACAGGTAGTTAACTAATCTTGTAGTAGAGAATTACCAAATATCTATTCCAGTGGAAATAAAGGGGTTCCAAGGGATGCTGTTAACAACACCATCAACGACATTAACGCTCCAGTGGAAATAAAGGGGTCAATTTAGGTCTTTTTCCATATCGATGTTCTAATACTGCTAACATGGTTAACTTAACAGAAATATACCTATAGACTGCCACCCCTTTCTTTCTCCTGCAGCCCCTTCTCTATGCTCGTATTAGCTTATGTCATTAAGATAATTTAATAGTTAATTAAAATTGATTTTGTAGTTTAAAAACCACTTGTTAATATCACTGTTAAGAGAAAGTTAACAAACTCTTGTTCTGCAAAAGAAAAACAGGGGGCGGCGGGTTAAAATTGCGCATGGAAACAAAGGGATGGTGGAAGATAATTGAGTTCTGACATTGATAACATCTTTACTAAAGCGGCAAGTGGTAGATCACTTGTTAAAAATCGTCAAGCTTTGACTATTGATTATGTCCCCGAAAAATTGCCTTTCAGAGATGAAGAGACCCGGGCACTTGCTCAAGTATTGTCTACGATTTTTAAAGGTGCTAGGCCGTCAAATCTTCTTTTATTTGGCAAGCCAGGTACTGGTAAGACTGCTGCAGCAAGAAGCGTTGTAGACAGGCTGGCAAAAAAGGCAAGCGAACTCGAGACAGATGTCACTGTTCTTTTTGTGAATGCAAAGATTGCGGGAGGTAGCGCCTATAAGGTGATTTTTGAAATCGCAGAAGAGCTTGGAATCAACAAGGAACAAGAAAAACAAGTGCACTTTACCGGCTTGTCAATGGGTGAAGCAACAGACAGAGTTTTAAACTTCATACAAAGGAAAAAACTCAATCTCGTCTTAGTGATAGATGAGATAGATTCACTTGTCGACAGAAGCGGGGATGATATCCTTTACAATTTTACAAGGGCCAACCAGAGAATGAAGGGCGGCTTTATTACACTTATAGGTATCTCTAACAGTCTCACATTCAAGGACAAACTTGATCCACGGGTAAGAAGTAGCCTCAGCGAGGAGGAAATTGTTTTCAACCCATACACTGTAGAACAACTACGACAGATATTACAAGAACGCGCCAAACTCTCCTTCAACGAAGGAGCAATTTCCGAAGCAGCGGTCAATTTGTGTGCAGCGATAGCAGGAAGAGAGCACGGCGACGCAAGAAAGGCGATAGATTTGTTGAGGGTTGCAGCCGAGCTTGCAGAAAGAGAAGGTACTACCAAAGTCGATGAAAAACATGTGCGCGCAGGTGAAGATAGGATTGAAAGAGATGCACCCTTTGTTGCACTAAAAAACGCGCCAGCTCATCATAAACTTGTCATTGTCGCTATCATAAAATCAACAAATGGAACCACTGGTAATGTGTATGAGATCTACTTATCGCTTTGCAAACAGACGGAACAAAAACCGCTTACTCAACGGCGTATGACTCAGATAATAAACGAACTGGATTTGCTGGGTATAGTTTCGACAGATATAGTCAATCAAGGCCGTTACGGTAGATCTCAAAAGATCAAGGTGATGATACCACTAACGACAGTCCAGGAAGCACTCAAGGACGATATTAATATTACATCCTTTATTGATTAAAATCATACACGAAGGGTTGAAGTGTAGCTAAATTCACTATCACTGCCAGACCTGGCGTCGGAGTTATACCCATTGTCTGCTGAAACTTTGTCTGACTTTGCCATGCACCTGAATTTACAACAAGGGTGCCACGATAGCTCTGTACATCAGTCACATGCACATGTCCTGAGTGAAAAATATCAGGCACTTCTGTAATAACCATCATATCTTCTTGCTCTGGGGCTATGGGTGTGCGTTCACCATATATTGGAGCTAGGTGGCGAGCCTTAAGAAGCACTTTCATAGCCTCTGCTGGCTTAGAATAACTCAGCCCTGGCGTTGTTGCAATGATATCATCAAGGCCCTGGCCGTGGTACATTAACACCTTGACGCCATTTAGTTCCACAAAAGCAGGGTTGCCAAGCATCATGCAATTTTCAAGACCATAAAACTGCTCACTCCAATTCTTCCTGGGGATGGCAGGTTGTGGAAGTGCTCTTCTACCAAGGTCATGGTTGCCAGGTATCACCAATACTTTGATGTGTTTAGGAATCTTTGCCAACAACTGTGCAGCATGGCTCATCTGCTTTGCTGCATCTATCTCCAATAACTCTTTGTCCTGGTTTGGAAAGATACCAATACCATCAATTAGATCACCTCCAACACAGAGGAACTTGATCTTTTTGACAATATCATCATCAGGCGATGATGATAGCCAGTCTAAGAACCTTAAAAATTCGTTTTTCATGAAATACTTGCTGCCAACATGTAGGTCAGAGATCAGCACAGCATAAGCTTCTGACTTGCTTTTGTTGGGCAAATGATCAGGAATGTCGGGCATCATGATACTCTTGATTGCCAATCCTGGCCTTCCCTTGCCATTTTCAAGCTCAAGCATTACCATTTGGTCAAGCACAAGAGTTGACGCTTGTTTTTTTACATCTTCTGTTGTAGAAGTCGCAGTTAGGATCCCTGTATAATCATCAATTGAAAGTTCAACATCGTTCTTCTTGGTGCGCTTTGACATCACGAGGCCAGCAATTATGATCGAATTACCAGCTCCGTGAAGACTTTTTTCACCTCTTTCTATCTGCTTACCCATCCTGACTCTCTGCTTGACAGCTGACACTTTTGATATGCGTTTGCTGTCTGGTCGCTGGGCCAAAACGCGCATTGTCTTCTCAAATCTACTGCGAAACAGCGCAGTATAGCCTTCTACACCTTCTGCAGTAGTAACCTTGGGCGTCGGATCACTTAACACCGTGCACACTTGCTCGGTTGGACCGTCTTGTTTTTTGGCTCAATTAAAGTTTTGATATCTTCAACTACTATGACTGCATTTTTTGTTGGCTTTTTAACCTTGATTATTTCCTGTATTATCTTGAGCACATCTACATCGAGACCTTTTAACATGGCAAATGCGTTAGGATGTATTTGAAACCCTTTACTGGTTGCATAAGATAATGCATTGGAAACTTCATTTTGCAAAGCCAATACAGTCGGCCATTTTGTTGGCGAAGATCATCCTTAATTAGATTTCTATAGTCGTAGTTTTATCTAGGAGTGTGCATTATCTGTTTATGAAGAAATTCTGCGGCAAGTGCAAGAAAGTGCTCCCTGCCAACACTAAGTATCTCCTATGCGAAAATTGTCACAAACAAGTAGTGATGGCCGAAGAGGATCGGGAATTCTATGAAAATTCACACTTACACTACTAAGCTTTTCTTCTTGCTGTCTTACTACTGCCTGTTCGCCTTCTTCTTCTTGTAGTGTTAGTAGTTGTGCTCTTACCCTCAGACAGACTTCTGTTTCCTTCGATCTCTTCTGGTAGCTCAGGTGGTGCCTCTAACTCGCGAGTCTTTACGTCTTGGTCTTGAGGTTCGACTACCGGGACATTAATTGAGTCCTTCAATCTTTCAGCAAAGTCCCGACGTGCAACTACCATAGTGCGCTGCTGGTCGATCAGTTTTATAAAACCTGCGTAGATTTGCACCTGCTCCGCATATGTCCTTGTCCTTATCTCAGAGAGTATATCCTCAAACGAGTCTGCAAACCTCATTGCAAGGTCCCCCATTCTAGATATCGCCTCCCCGTCCATTTCAGCCCGCTTTTCTGCGGCGGTTTCCTGTGCCTGCTTGGCTTTCTTCTTTGCAACTTTGGTCCCTGCCACTATTATCTCTTTGAGCTCTGCAAGTGCGCCCTTGATCTTCTTTGATATTTCTGACTCAGTATCGATATATCCCTCCGGTCTTGACACAGAAGTTGTTTCAGGTCTTGGCAGTGTTGCAAGCTGCCTTCCTTCTTCCATTATCGAGTCTGCAGTTGTGCTCTTCTTTTCAATCTCTAGCTGTTCTGTAGCTGCTGCCCGTATTTCTTCCACTGAAGCTCTTAAAGCTGTGCCCGTCGGCATTGGCGCATCTCTGTGGGTTCTGTATCTGAACAAGAGATCTTCATTTGCAATGACAGAAGCCCCTGCTGTAGATATCTCTGATTTTGGAATATCAAACCTTATTGAACTATCGGTGTCGCTGAACACAACAATAACCTCATCCGTTTCCTTTGCAACACGTCCTATCGCCTGCTCGTTTACAATCACTGTCTTGTTGAACAGGTCTTTTGGATACTTTCCCTCATAGCTACCTAGATCAGTCTCTGTAGATGATTGCTTCGACTCTTTTTCAAATTTCATC
>DATFCN010000030.1:0-5026 GCA_035253045.1 Nitrososphaera sp. | reverse complement strand
GCAAGCAAGGGCTTCTTCATTGGCTCAAAGATAACGGAAAAGATAGCCAAGATAGATGACACACTTGCCGTAGCAATAGCTGGGCAATTATCGGATGCAGAGTATTTGATTAAAGTGGCCAAGGCAGAACGCAAGCTGATGGAGCTACGGAGGGGCTTTCCACTCACAGCTAAGGAATCTGCAAGATTGATAGCTAACCTTACATACTCGGGCCTAAAGAACTATCAGCCGTATTTTGTTGAATTGTTAGTCGCAGGCGTTGATCAGGAAGGAGGGCACGTCTATGCAGCAGATATGAGTGGTGCAATAACAAGTGAGGATTTTGCCTCCTCCGGGTCAGGCTCACCCATTGCCTACGGAGTGTTGGAGAGTATGTATCACAAAGAAATCACAAATGAACAGGCTCAAGCTGTGGCTACAAAGGCAGTAGCTGCTGCGATGGAGCGGGATCCTGGCTCTGGCAACGGCATAGAGGTGCTTGCTATTCCAAATATATTGACAGCGGTGGAGGTGAAAAAGTAGGGATGGCCGAAACACCTGGAGGAGGCGGAGGAAACTTTGCTACTGGGGGAAGGTATCCATACTATTATGGACCAGAAGGCCGGTTGGTGCTAGTCGATAGCGCCCTTGAGGCAGTAAATAGGGGATCAACCACAATAGGCATCAAAACTCCGGCATTTGCGCTCCTAGCAAGCCACATCAAGCCTGTCAGACCGCTAATAGACCCTGCCGAAAAGATATTTGTAATCGATGGCCATGTCGGTGCAACTGGCTCGGGGTATATTGGGGACATATTGCAGCTGATAGATGAGCTGAGGCTTGAAGCACAGAAACACAGGTTGAACTTTGAAAGTCCAATAGATGTCGGCTCGCTTGCAAAGCATCTGGGCTCATTCCTGCACAACTATACTGTGTATACAGTTAGACCGCAGGCTGCCTCTGTCATCATTGCAGGCGTCGACCAGACTGGCATACAGCTCTATCAGGTTGATCCAAGCGGGACATTCTTCCGCGGCTCTGGATTTGCTATTGGCAGGTCATCTGATATAGCACTAGATGTAGTACAGAGCGAGTATAGCGCCGACATGAGCATTGAGCAAGCTGTTGCATTGAGCAAAAAAGCGATAGAAAGGGCACTAGGTGAGCGGCCTATTGTAGAGATAGGAGTCGTCAGCTTAAAGGATGGCCGCAGATTTCAAAAGCTGCCTTAGCTTTTCTTTTGGGCAGCAAGTGGCTTTATTTCTGGACTCTTCCACTTATTTGCCCAACGGGCCAGATCTCTTATTATCACTCCGAGTTCTCTTGCCTGAGGGGTGATACTATATTCGACCCTTGGTGGCACCTCGGGGTAGATCTTCTTTGTCACAAGCCCTTCCCGCTCTAGTTCCAATAGACGCTCTGAGAGTACCGTGCTGCTGATGCCAGGCAGTGATCTTTTCAATTCGTTAAACCTAATTACTTCTCTTGTTTTTAGATTTTTCAAAATGTGAAGCGACCATCTTCTACCTAACAACTCCCACACGTCCACTACCGCACATGTGGCACCTACTCGAGATTCATCTTCTGGTTCTTCTGTCACACCTAGTAGTGATTACTTACTTGCTAATAAAATTATTGTAACACAATAGTGACATGGTAGATAAAATTGTCCACATAGAGTAATGGAAAAATGAGAATTCTGGAGTGCAAAATATATGCTGATTCCGGAAGTCCTCCTCAGTTACCAAATATAGGTCTATCCGAGCAGGCAGTAAGAGAGTACATATCATTGATTGCGCTTGAGGCTTAGGTCTTAATGCGCGTCTAAAGCAGTCGAATACTATCCAAGGACACTAATTAACAAGGCTATATTTTGCTGTAGTCGCAATTGCCCTTTGGTAGCTGAGATAGTTTGTTACATGGTATTGCAGTACTGAACAATAAGCGATGTCAAATTCAGTTTGCTCATAGTAAAACGTGTTTTTTGCTACTATTCTTATTGAGAGTTGAATTGTGGAGTAAGATTTTTAATGCTTTTTTGATAAAATCACTAGTGCTCAAAGCTACTCTAACGTATGATAAGGGCACGATAGTGATACATGGTCTTGCTCATATTCCATTTGCCATACTAGATCCAAGGACAAATGTGCTAAGAGCTCTTGCTCTGCATTATTCTAATATTATAGAATACCTCAAGCAGAGCGGCATAGACTATTCAGATCATGTTATGTCCAATGAAACTATGCTGCTGTCAGCTTCACTGTCATCATCCTCGCCGTTATCTTTGAGGGATTATCAACAAAGAGCTGTTGACAATTGGCTTCGTGCAGGCTTGAGGGGATGTGTTGTTTTACCTACCGGTTCTGGCAAAACCATTATCGGGATTAGCGCTATAGAGAGAGCAAATTCCGCTTCGCTGGTCGTGGTCCCTACGCTTGACTTGATGGATCAGTGGACTACAACACTCTCAAAGCATTTTCCTAACATCAGAATAGGAAACCTTGGTGGAGGTAATGATGATATACAATCCATTACCGTGTCGACGTATGACTCTGCTTATATACGAGCATCTTTTCTCGGCAACAAATTTTCGCTTGTAATATTTGACGAGGTACACCATCTGGCGGCTCTTGGTTACAGAACCATAGCCGAGCAAATGGCAGCACCATTTCGTCTGGGTCTTACAGCTACGATTGAAAGGGAAGATGATCTTCATAAAGACCTCCCAAGGCTCGTAGGAGAAGTTGTGTTTCAAGTCGGTCCCGATGAGCTTGCTAGAGATAAACATCTTGCTTCATATGAAATTGAAAGAAGAATGGTAGAAATGCTCCCAGATGAACTAGAAGAGTACAGAAGAAATATGAGTGTCTATCAGCAATGCATAAAGAAGCTCAATTTTCAGAGGTATGCAATTACCCTTGAAAAGCTGATAATGATGTCCGGAAGAAACAGGATAGCAAGAGAAGCTTTGTTGGCCAGAAATAAGGCCATGAACGTTGCACTCAACAGCAGGGCCAAAATAGAAGAGTTGAAAGAAATTCTTGCAGAGAACAAAGGAGTCAAGACGATAATATTTACTCAGCATAACAGCCTTGTCCATGAAATATCTGACGAGTTATTAATTCCACTAATAACCCACAAAACAATCAAGGACGAAAGACAAGATGTTCTGAAAGGGTTCAAAGAGGGTCGATACATGGCCATAGTCACATCTAAGGTTCTAGACGAAGGAGTTGATATTCCTGATGCAGAGTTGGGTGTAATACTTAGTGGCACTGGAAGCGCAAGAGAATTCATACAAAGACTTGGAAGATTGCTGAGACCTAACCCTGCCAATAATGATAGCGGCATTAGGACTACTAGCAAAAGCACTAGTAGCAGTTATGATGACTATAAAAAAGCTAGGTTGATCGAGATAATCTCTTCAGAGACAAAAGAGACAATTACTAGTGCAAGAAGAAATAGAGCTTTGAACAAAATGCGCAGTAATAATAATTATGATCCTGTGAATGAAGAACTGAAGAAGGGGAACATATAGGAACAAGTCGCATTTTCTGACTCGCTATGAACAATCCAGTATCTTCTTCAAATAAAAATGCCCACGGTACTAATTGCTAGGCTTGACAGGAAGTTCTGAAGAATTTCCAGTATAAATCGAGTCATCCACGGTGGTGGAAGGATAGAGAGTAATAGGTTTATACCCTATGTTTTTGTGTCTGTATTCGGGCTTCGCAACTGACACGATCTGTAGAAAAGAAAAACAAAGAAGCTGACGAGATTCAAAAAAGTCGATCTATCAAATCCATTTCTTTGGGCTTATGCCTGACTTATGTCTTATCGCATTCTAAAGGTTGCTTTTGCCTCATTAAGCGCTCCCTCTGCTGGTTCGCTGTTGTTTATTATGGCGATACTCCTATTTATCGAACCAATGCGATCAAAGGATGTTACTTTGGCCACTCATAGGGGAGACAGAGTCAGATATATTCCCCTGACACATAAATAAGTAACTTTTTATTTTTCGTGATTCCCTGTGAAGTATAATGCAACATACTATACCGCTGAGTATGAGTATTTTTGTGACCCAACCGACTACAGTGGAGTACTTTTATCTTTACACTGTCACCTTTGTATTTCATGAGAAGCAATCGATCAGATTCGGCTGTCATATATATCCGTCCTTCAAACACTGATAGACCTAGCAAACTGATGTTTGTTTTTCAGCAATATAAGATCAAATCTGGAGTAGTATGGCCGACATTAAAATAACCTTAGCAACTAATACTTTATGCGATAGGCTATGCTTACTCTACAATTACTTCGAGTCAGAACTAGAAATGGAGCAATAGCTCCCATATTCTGCACCAAAGTAGAAGACATAGAGTTAGCAAATAAGATAATCCAAGAATTTGAACAAACGTGGAAGAACAAAGAGAAAAAGGCAGTGCTTGAAGACAGAATCTCTTCAATAGAAGAGTCAGATGCAGGTAGTGATTACAAACTGGTTAGGGGATTTTATGCACTTCTAGAAAGGAGATGCACATTCAAGAGTAAGGATAGCACTAGCGACAATGACATTGGAACCGGCAGCAGTACCATCCCAATTATCGATCCGCCTCACATTAGAAAGGCGGTATTTGAGGAGTCATCAAAACGAGGTTTTGCACTAACTGAGCTAGAAAGAAGGGATATCGCAGATTCTGTTGCCTCTAAATTGCATTTGCCCTCTAGTGATATTGTCCTAAAGACAATGTGGAGTGACTTGGATGATAACCTAATCCTCGAGCACTTTGAGGTAATAGGCCCTGAAGCTTTAGTGGGATGGTACAATTTGTCACTTATGCAAACATTGCTCTTTAACTGTACAAAGCTTGATTTTTACATTGCAGGTGGCTTGAATTGGAAACAAGTGCTAAGGACCGTAAAGAGGCTTGGCTTGATGTACCATTTACAACAGCCGCAACATCAACAAGAAAATCGATTGATTTGTTCTCTTGAAGGCCCGTTAAGCCTCTTTAAATTAACAGATAGATATGGGACGTTGCTTGCA
>DATFCN010000029.1:0-11707 GCA_035253045.1 Nitrososphaera sp. | reverse complement strand
CTAAGTCCTAAGAACCACGTGTGTCGAACCCTGTTACTAAATTCTGCAACGCTCCTGTTACGGAATTCTCTGATATTGACAAGTGCATGCTAAACTAGTAAAGGCAATTCATGACTAAAAAATTGCTGCACCTTCTTTTGTATTCTAGACTTGATAACTCTGTTATAACCTGCAGTGAACTGAACTCGTGATGAAGATGGTTGTTGATTGGAAGATAGTCACACTCGACCTTTGAGAGAAAGTCATACCGTCGCTGTGCCATTTGCAGCCTTCTTAGCTAAGATGGCCTGCAAAATAGCGACCTGGTAGTTAGGGGAGACTAACCTTTACTTAGTCAACAGAGAAACATAGAGGTCATGATTTGTAATATGCGAGGGCTTGAATAAGCGAAAACGGCCCTCAGGCAAAGTAGGAATAACAGTAAAGTATAAAGACTTACCCTTGCCAAAGTAGTAAGCACATTATGACAGCTGTAGGATATGTTGGAATATGCAACCACTGTCAAAAAGAATCTCTTGCAATGGAGTTACCAGTTGTTAAAGACTCAGACGCACAGGGACAATCTGTATTAGTAACAGAAGTTTGGTGTATGGATTGCATTAGACAAGAATTACATCCACAGTGAAAATAGGGTAAAGAAGAATGTACAAAAAACAAACGAAACGCAACAGTCTTTCGCTATACTAAACCTAGTAATGTTGTTTATTGAACATGTGTTCATAAGCCAAAGTCAACACATCGGGTATCCGTGTCAGGATGGTAGTCCCATCCATGCTCTTCACATGGGTCTCCTTCTAAATTGACAACTGCCAAATAGGTCTGGTCGGTTCCATCAGTAAAGGAAACTGTCCAGAACAAAAATACTTTAAAACCATCCTCACTCGCTGTAAATCCATCACGCAAAGCAATGGGTGCGCCAATGACGTCTGTCTCCAGATACAAGAATCTCGTGTCTCTTATGTCTAGTGGCCCTTTGCGAATGTGAAAACCATTATTCATGCAGGCCTCATCGCTACAGACCATCAATCTTATGCTTTGCACATCCTTGAAAATACCGCGAACCTGTGGAACTAGAACCTGAACACGCTCGCCAAATGTTATTGTTCCTAGGGGATCTACATCATAATCTGCAGTGCTATCCTCCCCGGAGATAGGATTGTTTTCAGGTTGAAGTTTAGGTGCTTTGCCATCAATTATCATGTATGCCGGTGGGACCCTATGCTCTATTCCATAGACTGATGCCTCAGCTCGTTGAGGCTGCGAAAACAAAGAAGGAGAAGCTGCAACAAGAACCAAAAACATAAGAGCTGTTGTGGCAGTAACCATTCTTGAAAGAGACGCAGCCCTTTTAACACCACCAATTGCAATATCCTGCAACTGAAGTACTCTTTTGAAACTAGATACTTATGAGTCTCTTCACTTTCTAATGTGACAAATTTTGGAATTTTCTCGTTTAGCTTATACTCTATGTTGGGAACATGTAAAGCTAAGTATCACATAGGAACAAGATAAAACTTAACCGTTACTATTAAGAATGACAAATACTTTGGTATTGAACACATAGGCGGCCCCTGAGAGTGAATAATGACATGATTGGTGAGGGAGCGCTTGTTTGCTAAATTCTTTTTTCAAAGAACCAAGCAAAGGGTTGGTGTGGAATATTATCTATCCTTAGTACCTTCGTACATGCTAATCTCCTTTCTGATTCATTCTCCACTTTATTCTTTGGGTCCAATACCCTTTGCATTTATCGTTTTCTTGTCGTGTGTGTGCTTGACTGTGCTTGACAAGTATTATACTAGGAGCAGTCTATAGTTTTACTCCGAGATCATGGTAAGCCGCATGGTCCGTTATTCTTAGAGTTATCAATCAATTATACCATAGCCGATCTGGCCATTTCAAGTACGTCAGACAACCACTCAGGTATTGTTGTTATTAAGAGTGCTGTCAGAGACTCGATTGGATTCATCCTTGAATCTGTTATCCTATGACTCTTGTTTTTATGGTTCTTCAGCTCCTTTTTTGAGTCAAAGAATTGACCACAGATTTCGCATTTTGAAAACCTGCGCGTCATTTTATCTAACCACTGAATTAGTATTTTTGTCAATAATTAACTCGATCGGTAAGATAACGTCGTATTGTGTAGAAGATTCTGATAGTCTCCAAACTAGAATTTCAACCTTGCAAGCATTCAATCATAGCAGCAACAAGGCAGCAGAGGGGGCAATTACAATATACACAACCCCTAACCCCGCACACATCGACATATTGTAACCATAGTACCGTTTTGTACAAATTTTACAGCCGAGATAGTAGCAGCGTAGCAAGCAGCGACACAACAGATGCTCTAGCAATAATTGAGTTGATAGTAGGAGTAATAGGTATATGCAGAACTCGAGAAGGCAACAAATATGAAACAACGATAATCGAAGCTCATGAAAGAGATATCGTTGCCATTAGGATCACTTGTCAACAGTATTAGAAATAACAACAACAATAAGCCCAGGTATGCGGAGATAAAAAGAGTACGCAACTCTCACTTAAGTAACCTGACCTATTTAGTATAACAATGAATAACTCCTTAATCAAAATAATTTTTTCTTGTACAACATTCCAACGTGAATTTATTTCAGTTCAATGCGTCAATCGCCGTAGCTCGCATGAAATACAGGAATAGAACTGAGATTATCTGCCAGATTTTGGAGGCTGCAAATTACCATGAAGGAATTAATAAGACCAAATTAATGTACAAGGCATTTCTAAGTCATGACCCATTAGAAGGTTACGTAAAGATTCTAACGGAAAGTGGCTTACTTCGCTATGACTCTGTGACTCGGACGTACACAACCTCTGAAAAAGGTGTTAGATTTCTTAACCTTTACAACAAGATTGGCGAGCTCATGAAGGAAGAACAACAGCAAATCTAGTTCTCGAGATCTAGAAAGCAAGACTGTGATCAAATTTTCTTATCTTTTGAGTAGCAATCTGTTCACACCCTTTCCTTTCAATGCCATTATGAAAGTTACTCTCATAGACATGCAAAAGGAAGTAATTGAGAAAATAGCTGCTCTTATAACGGCTGCTTTTGGTCTAGTTGCTGCTCTTGCATGGAATGAGGCTATTCAAGAAATTTTTAGAATAATCTTTGGAGATCAAAGTGGTGTCTGGGCAATGATTTTCTATGCTGTCGTAGTCACTATAATTGCAGTAGTTGTAACTATATGGATAGGTCGCGTTGCAGAAAAAGCTACAGGTAAAAAGCTGGAGGGTACTTAGTGTCAATTATCTTCAAAGGAGAATGCTCGTAGGTGGGAAATATCACAACAATATCTGTCATCATAACCCTTGTACTTTCTTTTGAAACCGTTACGCAATTATCAGCCGCTCAAATGACATCTGACGAATGGTGCGGTGGCATTTGTGATGAGCAAGACGAATTTCTGGGTATAGTAGATGAAGAGATAGAATTTGACGATAAACGTAAAGTGGAAGAGCAAAGAGAAAATGGAATAGACATAGATGAAGGGACTGGCGCTCCAGTAGCAGCAAATGCTAGGCTGTCAACAGATGACATACAATTCAAAGGTATGCTACTAAATCAAACATTTACAAGAGTGCTAAACACGAATGAGATCCCCGACATTGAAGAGGTCGAGGAAGAAATTGATACGGATGCAACCGCCGAGCGTCAAATAATAACTTTTGATTTTAACGAAGACAACTCCAATGATGATATCAGAATCTACACAACAAACAATGAAACGGTGGCAAACCTGGCAACCACTATTGTGAAGAACATGAATAGGACAAGTATCGAGCTCTTCGATAATGGTCGGATGATAATTGCCTATAGCAACGAACCCCGATTTGACGAAGCGTATGATACGAGAATCTATGCTCCGCATAATTATACTGCTGTAAATGGATTCAGATATACAAATAATACCATCTTTGATTCAGGCGGTAATGAAATTTTAGAACAAGCTGGCCTAAGTCAGTCATGATCCAAGAGAGAAAAACTGTATAAATGATTAACTGAAAGAGCAAGGATGCTGTCCGAAACGAGGCTGGGGCAGACATTATATCAACAGATATCGTATTTTGGCTCTCCTAAATTGTATATACCTACTAGTTTCTTCCTCTAAGACAAAAAGGATAGAACGGACCTAAACAGAAGCGCCTTGCAGTAATGTGTTGCAACACGAATGTCTTCCATATGGGGGAGTCTGTTATGTCTTGGGCAACTTGTTAGCTGGATTGTACAAGAATCTACATCTGCATAAGGCAGCTATTAGATTGGTATAGATTGTCAGAACAAAAAGGGCTTAATGGAGCAATGCTTAAAACTCTATCCACAATGCTAGCTAGCACGAATGGCGTCAGCAGCTGTAGGAGCTAAAAGGCAGGCTTTCGATAAAGTTATCCAATGGTTAAGAGACGAAGGCTTTCCAAGAGTAGATGTAGAACCTGGCGGTACTAGATTATATGCAAAAGTATTTCCTTTAACAGATGAGCCTCTATTTTTTCATGTCGACTTTAGACGTAGATCAAATGACAGTTTTGTAATCGGTACGAACATCGATTTTTCGGAAGAAGACAAGAGATCTTTAGCTGCTCTAAAAGTACATGCGCAAAACCAAGTCTATATGGACATCCGAAAGGTAGTCTATCCTATAGGCATAAATTTGGATACAAAATTTCCTAGAATAAGTCTTCACAAACTGATCTTTATTGATTCATTAAGGGATAAGCAATACTTTTTCGATTCAGTCACCAACTTATTGAATGCGATGCAGCTGGTTATGATAAGGTTCGATGAACTGAGGGTTAAGTCGTAGCAAAAGTGTGTCCATTTAATCAAAGAACTCAAGATTGTTGTCAGTGTTACTGGTTGATATACATTTAGAAAATTCTCAAGAGAAGAGAGAATTTTCTAATTCTGCATTTAGCATGTGTCTGTCGTATCTCGCAATCTTTTATGATCTACCAGATTCTAGTCAGAACTGTAATACTTTTCTAAGACCTAATATCTCTCACTTTCTCATACCTATTCTGCTGTGTGCTTTACACTGTCTAGCTAATTACATTAATGAAATCTAAGGATTGTGTTCCCCAAGTTTTCCTATTGTGACATTGGCCTCAGATTATCCCCTCCAGTTGCGGTTATAGTTATTGCACAAGAATCACTGCCTCCAATATCTTCAGTATAGACTGCCAATCCATAGGTCGCATTGCTAAAACCTGACAACGTCCTCAGCGAACCATCTGTTATCTCTACGAATTGTTCTACATTGTCATTAAAGTCATAGTCACCATCCTTTTCGAGAGTTATTATCATTCTTCCCTCGCAGTTGTCCAATATGCCATCACCATCTAAATCTGCCTGCTGTCCTACAATGGCGCTGTAAAATACATTAGTTGCTATGTTCCTTAACATCACAACATGAGGTGCCCCAACAGCTATGTTCTGTCCTGCCACCACTAAATGACTTGATGTAGTCTCAGTTCTTCCCGCAATAGCAGTTTGTATAGCATTTTGTGCCTCCATTACATCAGTTGTGCTCGCTGGATCATTTGGAAGGTTGTCTGTCTTTGTCCTGATGTTTTCTGTATCTGCCTTAATGCTCCCTGCTAGGTCAAGAACATGTTGAAACATATGCGGTACATCGTTCGGAGTAATGTGTCCAAACGCATTTGGCGTTAAAAATCCTATTGCAAGTACTGCTACCAACAGCATGGATGTATACTTCAATATCTTTTTGTCCAGTGACATAGAAAACCGCTTTTTCATTTTCCAAACGTACACCTTCATGTCTAATAGAAATGCAGTATGGTGCTATCCTATGCTATATAATATCGCAGAAGTAACCTTAAAAACAGTTATGGCTGGCAACAGCTCTAGCTACAAAGCGCATTACAAGTTGTCAATCGAATAGAAGTATTTTGACAACAGGCCATTATAGGTAACTTGCTTACTTCGAGATAGTCATGGGAGAGGTAAACTAAAATTGGCAGAGAATAACTGTCTTTCATGTAAGGAGATATACGACATCGATAATATCACAGTCGAACAGAAAGATGTACATGACAATAATTTTTGTCCTGTGTGCTGGGAACAATTGAAAACATGGGATGCTTCGTAAGGCTTGTAAGCAATGTCCTTTTATTTATTGGATGCTAAAAATATTCTCTAATCTTCTTCAATGCATATTCCATTATTCTCGATAAAAGACAATGAGGGTTACTACTTCTGAAATTTTTAGAGCCACTTCATATCTAAAGTGAGCGAACATTACATCCAGTTAATCCGCCGTTGATCCCAGAAAACTAAGGGGGCATCACACTGCTTGAGGCCCATTTCTCATTTCCCATGATTAAAGTTATTTTATAGACTATGAAGCAAAAAGATCAAAAATAGACTCTATTCTTTTACTGACCGTCTTTGACCTACTACTACATTTTTAAACAAGTTAGACTTAGTCTTTGCTTCTCCAGTATTTCGATACTAATGCTGGGATCGGAGTGGTCAGAAATTCTCTAACTATAAACGTTGGAACGTATCTCTACGGATGTGCATAAAAGCCCTTTGGAATGATCTAGGACAATGCCTGCTGTATCATCCTAAGTAAATCTTGTTTCTTTTGGTAGATATTACTCCATGGATCGCGGCCCTTCCGTAAGATCTCCGGCACCGTGACGAGAGTAAAATCAACAGGCCGAATATTTGGCAAATCGCTCCACTCTATAGGCATAGAGACACTGGCTGATAAAGTAGGTCTTACGGAAAAAATTGAAGCAAGAGTCTTACCCTTGGCATTCTGATTATAATCAAAGAACACTTTACCTTTTCTATTTGAGCTATTCCAGTCCATCGTTATCTTGCCAGGATTTCTCTGGCTTAGCATCTTGCCAATTATCTCTGCAAAGGTCCTTGTCTGATTGTACTCATAGATTGGTGCAACTGGAATAAATATATGCAATCCTGTTTTTCCTGATGTCTTGACATATGATTCAATATGTAGCTCATCAAGTAATTTTTTTAAGTCAAGCGCAACATCAACTGTGGCCCTGAAGCCATATAGGTTGTATTCGGGCTCCTCCCCTGCTTTTTCCCTCCCAGAGTATATGTAAGGATCGAGGTCTAGAACTATGAAATCAGGAATGCCAAGACCACACTTTTCTTCGTCCAACGAGGTACGATCAGAGGAGCAATTGTTGGCTGCCGCACTATTGCAAGCACTGAAGTCATGTACTCTGCTATACCATGAATGCATCTCAATACAGCCAAGGTTTGCAAGCCAAAGGAGTGTCTCCTTATTATTACAGATCAGATAATTCACAATATCATTTTTTGACTCTGAGAATACTTGAATAGTCTTTACGTATTCTGGCTTTTCCTGGAGCCAATTCTTGTGATAAAAAGACTTGCCGGCTATTCCCTCCGGGTAGCGCTTGAGTGACAGGGGTCTATTACGCAAATGAGGAAGAATGTATTTGCTAACTTTGTCGTAATATTCAATTAAATCTCCCTTTGTAAGTTGCTTTTCTAATAATCCTGCTGTACTGGGCCAGTAGACTTTGTTAAGATTAGAAAATCCATGGTCAAGTTGCGGCTCTACGTCATTAACATTAACTTTCCTCTCGGAAGGTATTGCTTGTTGGTTGATGAGACATTCCGCGGGCGGCTTGTCATATCTAAATCTCAAAAATATGGGCGCGCGCATAATCCTGTCTTGGGTCCAGCCACTGAATTTTACCTCTGCCACAAGCTCAGGCCTGAGCCAGGTGGGTTTGCTATTCGTGTATGGAACAAAGTCTATGGGACAAAAATTATTATCTGTTCTGAATCCATCCATAATGTTTAGAGTTTCTTTTAGTTGATCGAAGCCAAAGCCGCTGCCAGAATGACCGATAAAACGTAGTTGGCCTCTATGATCATATGCGCCTAAAATCAAAGAACCAAAATAATTTTGTCTGTTGCCTTCACCCTTAGTATATCCTATTACAATGCAATCCTGAGTTAAAATGCCCTTGATTTTCAGCCATGCAGAAGACCTAGTGGCTTGATGGTACCTACTCTGCTTGTCTTTTGCAACTATTCCCTCAAGATGTCTTTCGATAGCACTTTTGAATAGCGCCTTGCCTTTTTCTTCAATATATTCCGAGATCCTTATTCTTTTTGAACCCTCTGCAACTATTGATTTTAATATTTTCCGTCTATCCAAAAGTCGCAGCTCTTGTATATCTCTGCCATCAACGTAAAGTATGTCAAAAACGAAATAAGTAGCAGGTATATTATGAGATAAAAACTCGATGTCTCTTTGTGACTCGACATTCATTCTTCTTTGATGCTTCTGAAAGTCGGGAACTCCTTCCTTGTTTAGAACAACTATTTCACCATCTAACACAATTGATTCGTTGTATTTTAGGACAGAATTTACTGACCCTGTTATTTCAGGGTAACGATGAGTAATATTTTTCCCGTTTCTTGACTGTATTTCAATTATCCCTTCGGCCTTATTATTCAAGAGTATAGCTCTGACACCATCCCATTTTACTTCAAAGACCCAATCCTTATCATCAAATGGCACGTCTGCTTGACCTGCTAGCATTGGCTTAACTGATAGAGGAAATTGAGATTGTTTTTTATTTTCAACGATCTTTTTGTCAAGGAGCATCAGTCGTTGCCCCTGTTTTCCTGATCTTTTTTGGCTATGCCTTTTTTCAGCCAATTCGTCGTTTGTTCGGCCTGTAAGGACGGATTCAGGAGATGTTATTGTCAAATCCACTTGATGTGCTGCAGATGACCCCTTATCTGACTTAATCAAAAGCCATTGCTTATGCCGCTGTCTGATCTTGATTAAGGAAAAGGAACCCTTTACCTTTGTTCCTTGGAGGATAAAAGATATCTTGCCATCTTGGTACTGCTGTCTAGTATCTCGTTCTGTTGTATAGGTGCCTAAATCCCACACAATGACTGTTCCCGCTCCATAGTTCCCTTCGGGAATAACACCTTCAAAATCAATATAATCAAGCGGATGATCTTCTGTTTCAACTGCAAGTCTCTTTTGGCTAGGGTCTAGGGAAGGTCCCTTCGGCACCGCCCATGATAAAAGTACTCCGTCTCTTGTTTCAAGACGGAAATCATAATGAAGTTTTGATGCATCGTGCTTTTGTATTACAAACCTGAGCAATCCTTCGTTATTTCCCGTTGGTTTATGATCAGCAGCTCCGCTGGGCTCTGGAGTTTTTTTGAAATTCCTTTTTGAGTTGTACTCATCAAGTACCATTACTGGTTAAGCTACCTCTGGTGTTAGTATTGAGTATCTAGATTAATCCCGACTGTGAAATATGTAGAGCTTTTAGTTAGAATCTGCAAACAGCAATTATTTATTTTTATAGGTCATTAGAAAACAGCAAATACAGTAACATTAGCAAAAGATTATCTGTGATTTCCCGCTTGTGGTCTTTCGTTATGTGATTCTGCTATCTGCTAAGCTGGCAATGTTATATTAGCTGGCTATGATTTCTACTGCCAATGCACTTTGGTTCTTAAAGATGAGATCATGGGTGATCTTGCAGAAAGACAAGAGAACAAAATACCTGTCATCCAAGGACAGATCCCTCCTGCGTACAAGGCTCATATTCCCGCTTTATTTTGAGGGAGGTCGGATATCGCTGACTCATTTCTCCTATCCGCCGCCATCCATATTTGCAGGATTGGCTCTCGTTTTTCTTTCGGGACCACTATCTGTGCTTCGATCTAGGACTAGCAGATTTGGTTACACTTGCTTTTAGTGCTTCAAGCAAATCCTTTGTTGTCTCATTTGGCTCTTCTTCTTTGACGGTATGTAGCTTGCCCTCGCTCTTTGCTTTGAGCAATTTCTCTAGCTCATTTGTGTATGCATCAGAATAATTGCTGATATCAAATCTATCGGAGCCAAGCTGCTCTACTAACATCTTACCCAAAGCAAGCTCTTGCTCCTCGAGTTTAATCTTGTTGCTTGCGCTGGCAGACAGTTCTTTTATTTCTTCCATTGGCCTTATTTCATCGAGATAATGCAAGATGTGCATGATGATCCCTCTTTGAAACGCTCGAAGGGCCACCAACTGCTCTCTTTCTCGCAAGACTACTTTGCCTATTGCGACCTTGTCCGTATTTTTTAGAATGTTGACCAGCAGCAAATAGGCTTTATCAGCTGTTTTGCTATCTGGTGCAACGTAATAGCTTTTTTGCACAAAAATAGGGTCAATCTCCTTTGCATCCACAAATTCCTTTATATCAACTGTTTTGGTGGTTTTAAGCTTGATATTTTCAAGTTCTTCCTTCTGTATCAAAGCGTAGTTATCCTTGGAGATTTCGTATCCTTTTTGGATTTGTTGATATGGAACCTCGATTCCCTCGACGGGGCACCAGCGCTTGTATTGTATCCTGTGACCCTTTCCGCATAATTGGTTGAAAGAAAACGCTCTGTCTTCAGCAGCAGAGTATAGTTTGATTGGTATGTTAACCAATCCAAAGGATATACTACCTTTCCATATGCTCCTTGCCGCCATCCCAGCTTAACCAGCTGAGCTCCAATCCATTTAAGAAGTATAGAAGAATATAATAGGTGTCTCTTATAGGATCAATCTTTATAATGGTTTGGAACATGTTATTCTAACTTGTTGCACCGTACTAGACCGGTAAGGGTCTGTCCCTTATCTCCCGGCACGGTCTTATTTTACTTATTTGCCTAATTATTTGCACGAGACTCCAAGTAAGCATCGCCGATTCTCCAACTATGCTGCTAAGAAATTAGTCAAAGGTAGAGGGTATTATGTTAGTATTGTTACGCAAACTATTTCGAAACGCTCATTACTTTTATCCAGTCTACGGACTATGCCAAAAGGGAGCGTGTAATAACTGCAAGAGTAAATCCCTAATAGCGCAAGAAAAGATGTCCGTTTGCAACTCGTACCCCAAAGTATTTCATGATCGAGATTGTTTAAGGAGGTTCCTTTTCTACGCATTAGATATACCTTAATCAGTTTCTAAACGATTTGACCAGAGATCATCAGTAATCGCCCTAACGTGTGGTCTTGTTTAATGCAAGAACGTTAGAAAATTGATTAGCGTCTATTTGTTTATGGTTAAAATATTTGTTGTACCTAGACAGACCATATCTCTATGTCAGAAAACCATTCATCATCTTCCAATGTTATCTCTAGTACGTCAAGGATTGAAGTAGTGATAGTTGTACTAACCCTCTTGATAAGGCTGGGTAGGTATCTTCCCTGGATTGTGCTAGCCTTTGCTGGGCTAAATATGGCCTTTGTTATCCTTTACTTTACCAGATGGAACAGCATGCCCGGTGGAATATTGAATTTGATATTAGCCGTCGCCGGCTTCCTATTCTTTGCTCAGCTCATGAGAAGACGCACAATACACCGAGAGGACTATCAAAGTACTCGAACTCTCCGATCTGGAGAAAAAAATGCAGCGAATGAAAGAAGGGTGGGAGCCGAGGTCAGATAAGGCTCGGTGCGCTTATTTCTTCGATTTCCTATCATCATAGATCTTCCTTATAGAAAGGAAAATGTCCCTGTGATCTATTGTGCTGCCATCTGTCAACATCAGTGTCGTTTCAGTGAGAAATAGAAATATGGACATCTGGATGGGGATATTTCTCAAAAAGCAAGTTTGCTACAAGCGGGAAATAATTTC
>DATFCN010000028.1:0-5279 GCA_035253045.1 Nitrososphaera sp. | reverse complement strand
GGTCATGTAGGTTGCTGTGACAATTCTCCTAATAAACATGCAACTAAACATTTCAAATCTACTAAGCACCCTATTATAAGGTCTTTTGAGCCAGGTGAGACATGGGAATGGTGTTATGTTGATAACATTCTGATCGGCTCGCCTCCCAGTCAGAAGAAAGATGATAAAATAAAAACTCAAGATGCAAAGATAGAAGAAGAAGAAGAAGGAAAAGACAAAAACGTTAAGGAAAACTCACATTCATCTCTCTTACAATCATCATCCTACACTAATCTTCAAGCTAGCCCAGATTCCTTGAAGAAATCTCAGATCAGAGTCCGGAAAACGCTAAAAGGAAAACCCGAGTTTGTTATGTCCTCTGTCGAAACACAAAATGTGTTAGAGAAATTTGCTAAATATAAAACCACCTTTGTGGTTTTGCATGTTGACCTTGTGGGATCAACAAAAATGGCTATGAGGCTTCCGTTAGATAGGCTCACAATGATAATTCAAGCTTTCAATCAGGAGATGTCTATCATAGTTAAGGAATTTGGAGGATATATTCTAAAGTATGTAGGTGATGCCATTCTTGCATTTTTTGTTGTTCAAGGACCTAAATCTGAAGCCAAAGAGGTATGTATGAATGCAGTGAATTGTGCAAAATATATGATAAGAATAGCGCGTGAGGTCATAAATCCAACCCTTAGTCAATACAACTGCCCTGAAATGAATCTAAGAATAGGAATAGATATTGGTGAAAATGCAATAATACAGAGTGGTTGGGATATTCACCCTGACATTCACAACAGACGCAAAAAAAATGATAATAATAATAAGAATAAGAATATCATCATCACGAGCAGCGACAATCACAATAAGAAACATCAACAGCATCTTCTTGTGAAAAAGCCAGTCTACGATCTTTTAAGTTACACTATAAGTATTGCAGTAAAGATGACTGCTCTTGCACTTCCTAATCACATAGTAATTGGAGATCCACTGTATAATATATTAGACGACAAGCAAAGATCTGATTTCCAACTCCTTGATATTACTGCCGATATATGGAATTACGTTTGCCAAAACAGTGAGGCGAGCATATATAGTCTTTATACAGATGTCTGAATAGTGCTCTTCCGTTGCATAGTCTTCATAAATACTGAAGGCCCGGAGAATTCCGGAAAAATCTTTTTGCTAGCTTGATGTTTACAATTCTGAACCTTCTCAAAGAATCATTATAGGCATGAAGCCCCTTAGGCCCACAACAAGTTGGTTCTAGATCTGATAGGGCACACGAATGTAAAAGCTTCTAGGTCATGACTAATATGGGATGACGGAATCCAACTTTAGAATCGAGCTATCGGTACGGAAATCGCGAGCTCAACAGTATATGTATCTGATATAGAGAAAGAGCATTATTTTTTAGACTGTTCAATTAGGGACAGTGTCTTATTGTTGGTTCTGGCAGCTTAACGGGCCATAACAATATGACCTTAGTAGCGAATTTCGACGAGGCCTTTTAAGTTATCAGTGCTTATCAATGACAACTCTTGCACGCTTTATATTGTAGCACAATGTAGTACACGGGGTGCAGTCATCATCATCCAATGGGAACAAGAAAACAGTCCTGAAGACAGTTCGGATCACACAGGAACTGGATAATCTTTTGCAAAAAGATGCTAAAGCAAAGGGGATGAATGTCAATGCCTATATTAATTCAATTTTTACAAAACACACAGAATGGGATAGGTTTCTTGAAAAGTTTGGCGGGTTGATATCGATGAGGCATGAGACACTAAAGTCAATTCTTGACCTGATTCCAGATAATGATTCTATATCGAAAATAGCATATGACGCAAGCAATAGAATACCCAAGGAATTCCTGCTCCTCTGGTTTAAGAAAATAGATGTTGACTCTTACATTCAGCAACTCCACCTCATCTGCAGATATGCCGGTTGGGCTGAGTTAGAAATAGATAGGCAGGAGGATGGCCAGTATATTGCGACATTGATTCACAATGTAGGCGAAAAATGGTCATACTGGCTCAAAGGAGCGATAGAAGGCGGAATGAGAAACACCATTGGCATATATCCAAAATGCGAGATTTCAGAAACATCATTGATTGTCCGGTTCTCTGTACCCTAGGGAATATTTTTCTATATACTCCGAGCTCACGGCCTATTATACTTATTAACAGCATAACACAACAACATGCCTAGAGGCCGTACCACGGAGTAATACATTGTTATTTTTTGATGTTGAAGTGGACATCCTGAATAAAACCTAGTTCTCACTGTAGATTTGCATGATGACTTCGCAAAAAAAAGAGATTCATGTAAAACAGACCGAAACAAGTGCGCAGACAATCCCGGTCTCTGATACTGCCGGCTTTGTGCTTCCTCCAAGCGAGGGAGAAAAGATCTGGATTGTAGGCGACACGTTGCGGCTCAAAGCCACATCTGCTGAAACCGGTGGTGCGTATACTGTTATCGAAAATATTTCCTTGCCTGGAAGTGGTCCTCCCCCACACCTACATGAAAATCATGATGAGAGCATGTATGTAATTGATGGCGAATTTGAGATATTGCTAGACGCAAAAAAAATACGGGCTGTGCCTGGAGCATTCGCATATGTTCCAAGAGGAACGGTGCATCGCTTCCGGTGCATTGGGGATAGCCCTGGTAAGATTCTCATTGTCTTTACTCCTGGAGGGATAGAAGGGTTTTTCAGAGAAGCAGGTATACCTGCAACAAACAATGGTCCAGCTCCATCAGTTGATGCCGCAGAAATCGCTCGTACCACAATAGCGGGCAAACGGTACGGTCTTCGTGTTATCAATTGGTCAGATGGCAGGAGAATTAATCAGGCATGAGGTCATTGCAAAGGAACAATGTCTTGCCAGCCACCACCGATCTATCTCGGTGGTTTTTCTTTGAACAACCAAATTTTATTGCTCGTGACCAAATGGCAAGAGTAGCAGCAACACACGGAGAATTGACTATTGATATACCACGCTATACTCTAACCACGACAGGGGTTAACGACCACCCAAAAGTTCTGATGTATATTAGCGCGCTAAACAAAGAAACAGGATTTCCAGGCTTTAAAGTTCCAGAGGAAGGCGAATTCTATTACGGGGCAAAGATAAAGGTACAAACTTTTGGCACTGAAAAGAATCCGTTCAACGCTCCTTCGAGTGACTTTCGGTTGTCTTCTGGTGGGTTAGTCACTATCGACTTTGATACGTTTATGGTATACGACTTTTTAATTACCCCGACTAAGGCCTATGTTCTATACGAGCGTCTACCATTTGACGGGAAAGTGAAGGATCCTGTTGCCTTTTTCACATATGTTTTGCCTGTAAGTGAAATTCAGCAGGGTACAAAACCCAACTACAAGCTCTCTTATAACATGTCCAAGTATCAAGTCCACTACTACATTGACGGCAAGCGTGTCTTCTCTGTAAATGAATTTGGAAGACGACTGCCAAAGGACTACGATGACTTTTTGCAGTTCAAAGACCTGCCGGGTTCAGGTAATCCCGAAAATCTGCAATTGGTAAAGTCAAACCAACGCCTCACGGGCATCGGTCTTTTCACGATGCTTGATGGTCGAATGCGTTATGGAGGAGAGCTTGTCAATATACATGATCCAACATTGGAACCCGCAAAGAAGGTTTTTGGACAAGGTGGCAAGATAGTAGTCTCAGACATAGTAACTGGAACTAGATGATTCGTCGCTCTATTTTTTTTATTAAATTTCCAAATACCAAAAAAGCAACAGTAGAAAAAAATCCATACAAAGGAATGAAGGACCGGTCAGTCTTTTAGGGCTTGAATTGTGAGAATTATTATGCCTATGGCGTATATATCCTCTAATTGGATGGCTTCCCGTTAGGTATGGATTCTGTGCGGAACCGCTATTCTTTATAGCCTAAGGAAGTAACACATTATACTATTATTAGCTCTAAGGAAGGGAACTAAAATGGAAATTAGAAGAATTGGAACGCAAGCCTCTAGTAAGGGGCCATCTGACTGGTTCACTGGCACTGTAAGGATCGATCCACTTTTTCAGGCACCTGCCCCGGCACGTGTTCAAAGTGTCAGCGTTACGTTTGAGCCTGGCGCACGCACTGCATGGCACAAGCATCCGTTGGGTCAAACTCTTCTTGTCACGAGTGGCTGCGGCTGGGTTCAGCATGATGGCGCACCTATCGAGGAAGTTCGGCCCGGAGATTTAGTCTGGTTCCCGCCCGGTGAAAAGCATTGGCACGGAGCCACTCCCACAACCGCTATGACTCATATCGCCATCCAAGAGCAGCTTGATGGTAAGGCCGTTGACTGGATGGAAAAAGTTAGTGAAGAACAATACCGCAGACCCCAATAATTATTACATCATCTACAGACTAGTCATCTCAAGCTGTCTTAACACTTTATGTGCATCGGTTGTGTGTGATATGAAAGCGGCAGTTGTCCAAAGCGTAGGCGTCAAGCGGCGAGGAGGCAAAGACCTGCCCGCTCCAGAGCCTTCAACCAATCAAATCTTGATATCGTGCAATGGAGAGCTATTCATATGATATAGTAGTTCCTAACATGCAACAACGTCAGCAGAGAAGATGAAAAAACAACAACACCTAAGAATTTCCTTCTTTTTCTTTTGTTTTTCAGTCAAGTGAATAGTTGCTTATCCACTTATCCATGAAAACCAAGGAGATACACTCTTTTGACGTGATTATAAGCAAGTGGCCAAGCTCGTCTTTAAAAGTAAAAGCAGTTTAGCAATTTGCTATAACGTATATAGGAGAGTTATATAATTGCGCGTCGACTACAAAGATGCCAATGGTAGTCGCTACGAGTATCATTAACAACAAAACTTATTTGATGACGTTTATTGCTTGGGCCATAATACTTACCGATGTAATCTTTGGCACCTTTCTTGATGTTTTAGGAAAGCCCCTTAACTCTTCTTTTGGTGTAATATTGTTCATAACAATGAGTATCACTGTATTTTTTGCAGGTCTGTATGCCCTTAGAGATTATATGGTTGCATTGCGCAAAGACCTTGAGGCTCCTTCGTTCTTTAATAGGCTGTACAAGGCAACACCTATTTTTCTTTATGCACTTTTAGTTGTCTTTGGAGCTATTATTGTTCAAATGGTGTTATTTTCACAATATAGCACTTACCTGCTGCTTCTAATTGTCTTAATAAGTGGAGTAGCCATCTTATTCTTTGGTTTTCGCACTTACAAATTCTTGTCATGGTTCAAGTCGAGTAGCAACAAACGACACAATATCATGAT
>DATFCN010000027.1:0-3315 GCA_035253045.1 Nitrososphaera sp. | reverse complement strand
GTCTGACGGATCAATTCTCTATCGTCTAGTTCTGTAACGTTGCTTAGCGTGATCTCTTATTCCCTTCCTGACCAATACTCACAGCCATTTTTTTATAATATAATCTGGGACCGAATTATGGTAGATAACTTGTCAATCTTTATTTGTGATATGAAATACCATAGACCGTAGCAATCTGATGCGGTTCCCCATAGTCTTGGCAAGTGATGGGCAAAATGTTAAACCTTATCCAAAAAAGCCACATGACGCATGCATGCTTTGCTACTTGGATGAGCCAATCTGGTCAAAAAGCGGAGCATATATCTGCGGAGGTATTATTACTGCTTGAGTAAGCAGTCGACTACACAAAAGTTCACCAATGTCGACGGCTATATGATAAGATATCTCGAGGCTGGATCGCCCGATCGAAAGATTCTGATCCTTTTACATGGCATTGGTGCTTCTGCTGAAAGATGGTCTTTGGTAATTCCGACTCTGGCTAGAGATTATAGGGTAATAGCCCCTGATATCATTGGTTTTGGCTATAGCGACAAACCTGCTGTGGAGTATACGATGGATTTCTTCATTGACTTTTTCAAATCATTCCTTGACAACCTTGGTATATCCAAAGCAAGCATCATAGGCTCATCACTTGGAGGTCATATTGCTAGTGAATTTGCCATCAGGTTCAATCACATGGTCGAAAAGCTAGTTCTAGTATCTCCTGCTGGTATGATGAGGAGATCTAACCCAACTCTTGACAGATACATCGCGGCTGCCCTCTACCCAGACTACCAGCGTGTCTATGACGCATTCTCAGAAATGGTCTATGATTCTAATGCCGTTAATCAGGAGACATTGACGGACTTTATAAACCGAATGAGCCTTCCTAATGCAAAGCATGCGTTTATGTCTACTTTACTAGGTATAAGATATGCTCCAGATCTACGCGGGAGGCTTTCTAATATCACTGCTCCAACTCTTCTTGTATGGGGAGAAAATGACACGACGATACCTTTGGCAGAGTACTCTAATCAATATAATGAAGTCCCTGCTATTGAGGAGCTTGTAGTGATAAAGAATTGCAGCCACATTCCTCATGTAGAAAAGCCATCTACGTTTAACCGAATCGTCTTGAGGTTCCTTACGCAGACTCCCTTAATCCCTACCAGACACACACCCTCATGTAGAAAAGCCATCTACGTTTAACCGAATCGTCTTGAGTTTACTTTGGGGCAGCTAGCGCTAACATAACCTCAATTTGATTCTCAGTTAAGAGGTGGTGCTACTACTACTGCTGATATTGGTTACCCGCCACCTGGGTTAACAAAAAGCCCTTTTTCTTCCATTTCTTTTTTTTCTCTCAGAAATTCTTCTTTTAGTTTATCTGCTAAATTCTCGAGTTCTTTGCCGTCATTTAGATTACCTCTTATATGTTTGATAGAAATGCCAAGACTCTCCAATTCTTGTATTAGTGGAAGCGGTACGCTTTGTATTGTAACATTTTTGGATGTCATATGTGGGTCAACAGACAGCATCGAATCTATGAAATAAAAGTGTTCGTTAGGTGGGAACTGCTATTACCATATTCCGCATTTTACTCAATTTTCTTCGTCTTTTTTCTCTTTTTGCAACCTCTCCAAAGATTATCATATTATAGTAACTAAACGACAACAACATCAAATGAGAATGAAACAGAGTTTGCTGTTACATGTCTGAATTCTACAGTTGTTTTGCTTATAGGTTCTGTTCTGTCCTCCAACTAATCAAAAATGAGCTCAAACCAATATCGTAGTTGTACAACAGAAAAAGATGGACTGGGTAGGATTATTTGAACCCCGACCTCACGCCTGCAGAGAGGATTCTTAATTTCGAACCATAGTGCTTATCCCATTTCATTATCCGTCGTTGAATATATAGAACAGAAAAACTAGCCAATACCTGCAAATATAGCTCTGATTGTATCAGACCATGCCTTCTTATTACTAGAATCGTCTGCACCCGTCACCTTATTTATGATAAGTCCTTCATATAGCCCAATCAACCCTGAAGCAATAGCATTTTTATCAATATCCTTTCTAGCAAAGCCTTTTCTCATCTGAAGTCCAATAAATTCCGATATAACCTGATGTCGATTTGATCGATACTGCATTAACACTTTTCTTACCCTCGGATTGCGGGTTGCCATAACAGACATCTCTAATAATACTATATTGTGATAAGGACTACCTCCTTTTTGAAAGTAATCGTAGAACTTTTGCGCATCAGAAACAAGGTTTTCCTTTGTTATCAACATACCATTCAACTGGTCTTTTACTTTTTTCAGGCTGCTTTCGCAAATGCCATAAAATAGATCTTCTTTGCTCTTAAAATACAAGTACAATGTTCCTTTGCCTACGTCTGACAAATTAGCTATGTCATCCATTTTAGTTCTGTCAAAGCCAGCTCTTGCAAAACATTCTACTGCAGACTCAATTATTCTTTCTCTTACCTCACTTTTGCCTTGCGTTGTTACCTTTGGGCACATAGAGTCATAACCTTATTCCTTTTCTGTTCACTTTGTCTGCGTAGACAGCATAGAATTTCATGAATCAGCACCTTCGTAGATTCCTCTTGTTGTCATTAATTTGTTCAGCATGATTTTGTTAAAACTAATCCATATCAATCCTGCAGCAAAACCACCTGCAAGCATCGACATGAGCCAGGGGAGAAGCGCCTGGCTGTTCTCTATCCATAGGGCTACTGAATGCCAGCTGTTGTTGTCTTGTTCTTCGTCGTCGATGTGGTGGAGTCGTTTGACTGACATAGTTTTTTTACTGTAACCAAGTAGCAGGTGATCGTATATATCTATAACTGACTGGTCAGTCAGTTTAATCATCATCCTCATCCATTAATCATCATCGTCATCATCGTCATCATCATCAACTCTCCATCCAACGAGTTGAAAAGAGAGCAAAGCCTAGAAGGTCTTGCGGGATACAAGCGTTTCGTCTCTGGGATATATCTGAAATAGCAGATTCTGGCATATGCATTTCCCGAATAGTTCGTGAATGCCAAGCACTGTATGCTATTATTATTCAACCCCTCCCTCAACTCTAAGTTGAGTTATTGGTCCTTTTGCCCCCAACGATGCTGTTACGATTGTTCTTGCTCAACCGTTATAGAGTTGTTATGAAGGCATCTGTACCTGAAGGATAGAATTTTAATCTATTTTCAAATTTGTCTATTACTAACCTTGTCATGCTACAAAAGGCTGTTAACAAGTTTTGGGGGTGGAACACACACATATCTCTCACTTAAAAGATGCATAAGGAATCCTACTATAACATATCCGGA
>DATFCN010000026.1:0-2976 GCA_035253045.1 Nitrososphaera sp. | reverse complement strand
TTCTGCGCCAATATTACAACCAAAGAGTAGGCAAGATGCCTGCTACACTTTTGATCTTACAATCCCATTAGTTCTATACTTGACAGGAAGATACGTAGAGCTGTATAATCTATTTAGCAGTATAGTAGGGCTTGAATCCTCAGGCTCCGTTAAATCTAGGGTATGATTTTCCTAATGCATATCTGTTCAGATCCATCTTTAGAGTGGGCGTGATATCAGGAGGTATTATATTTAGCGCTGCTTTTCTTGTTGTAGCAAGAAAATTAGAAGCTGGAAAAATAAGAGATTATTTCACTATTGCAGCAATTGGAGCTATGATGATGATCATCACACTTGGACCTTCTGGTCACCAGGAAACCTTTGGAGTAGCAGGACGTACACTAATGTTGCTGGCATCATTTATGTTGTGTGCTGGGTTTTACCTTTCCGCAGTTCACCTGGCTCAGGACGCTAGGCTTCGTAGGGTAATCAAAGACTCTGCAGGCTCTAAAGTTTTTGGTGATATTGCTGTTGCTCAGCTTGAGCAAGAAACAGAGAAGAGGGTTTTAAATATCATAGAAAAAGAAAGAGAGACTATCAAAGAACAGACCGGCATACAACCATCATTAGAACAAGACGACGTAAAGGCATATTTGAATAGAGTTCTGCAAGAGCTTCAAAGCAAGAAAGGGATGAGCGTTAAGCCCATAAAAGGAGCTCCTATCACGTAGCAAAATCTGAGAGCAGGAAGATCTATAATCTTTCTGCCTAACGGCTCAGAGGTATATGACTCATACTTTGATGCCACACAGAAACTATGTCTACAAGCCGCAAAAATCATGAATTTGAGAAATCAATCAACACACACAGAGAGAGAGAGAAATCGTAGTGGCAAGAGACCTATTCTGAGTGGCTATCAAAAAGATATGTTATCATCCGCCACCACCACCCATCCTGCCCAAAATAAATGCTACTGCAAAACCCGCCATCGTAGCGAGTCCTATTTTACTCCCACCCTCTTCAAATGCTTCGGGAATCATTGATTCTGCTAGCATAACCAAGATAGCTCCAGAAGCAAAAGACAAGGCAATAGATACAATGTCTTTATTGACATTTGCTAATATTGAAAAGCCAATAGCCGAAGAAATTGTTCCAATAGCAACAACAATTGCCCATAAAAGAAGGATCTTTTTTGTGCTCTTTCCATTGGTTTTCATGCCTTGAGAAGAAGCTAAACCTTCAGGAAAGTTCGAAATGAAGATGGCAACAATTAACACAATGTTGACAGTTCCCCCTGCTACCAATGAAATACCAAGTGCCATATTCTCTGGAATGTTGTCCATCAGAGAACCTACCATGAGTGCAATGCCAGAAGCATCCTTTCCACCACCCGCGTTTTCCCCGTGAGAGCGCTTCCTGTTTTTTGTGCCACTTTTTTTGTTCAGTAAATGGTTAACAATACTATATGATAACCCGCCAAGTGCAAAACCCAAAACTACTGGCACGAGGTCATTGACAAGGTTGTATGCTTCTTCAATTAAAGAAAATGTTAGAGCAGCTACAAGAACTCCTGCACCAAACGCCATTATGGAGGCAATAATTGGCTTTTTCAGGTCCACAAATGATGCAAGGATTGCTCCAGCAATTAGCGGAAAGCTAGCTATGAAACCCCAAATTAAGGAATCAAATATTGTTCCTGTTGATGAAGTTATAATTACAGTCGCCGCCGACGACATCCCCTTAGATCATTAAATATAAAAGAATAGCAGAACATGGTTTCTTGCTATCTGGGGGAGAAGAGCGAGAATAATGATGATGATGATGATGATAAGAATATCAAGTAAAGAAAGAAGAGTGAGATATTTTCTGTCATGCTTCTCGTTGATCTGAATTCTTACATGACCGTATTTTTTCTACCTTGATAAATATTCTTCCACAGTCCTTCCTTCTTATTTCTAACAAGCTCGACAATAGTTCGACGTCTATCTTTTCGATCGTTTGTCCTTCTTACCTATCGACTTCTTCCAAGCGGTCGTTAATGCTTGGTACTGCAGTAGCAGCAGTAGTAGTAGTAGTTAAGCCAGCCAGCTCTGCAAGCCTGCCTGCTGGCATTGCTCAGTAGCTGTGGAGAAAATACATACATACATGCATCTATAGTTAGTGATATATGAAAGTCAAGTAGGTCTGATAAGGCTTGGTATATCTTCAGACCAACTGACATATTCGTGTTGAATTGTTCGGCGACAAAATTATCCGAGTGTTGACAAATGCTGACCTGCGCTGTATATACAAGAGAGGAAAGAAAGAACGAGAATTCTCTCTTCTAATGAGACTCTATAGAATGAATTTAAAAAGATTTTTGTAAAATATCCTTTAAGATTTGTATTTCACATCTAATAATAGTCTGATAAGCTGATAATTCCTACAATGACGATGAGTACACATACAAAATTAGCTACGATGATGATCGTGGCTCTGGGAACCCTAGGAACAGGAGCAACAGCTTTTGCACAAACAACAATACCTCCAGGAATAGACCTAGTAGATGAACTGGTACATGAAACTTTTCCCCCTGATGAGGGTCAACCAGTAAGTGATGAGGACGTCCAATTCCATCAAGCATTATGTTTAGGTGGAATCAGTTCAACAGCATTAGAGGGCTTAGGCGGATGTGAAGCCTTGCCTCCACTTGGAAGCGACACCAGTGATTAAACAAGAGGAATAATATAATATCACCACCATCACCACACCACCGCTACAACGACTGGACCATCCAGACATACGAAAGGACAAAGGTTTCTCCCTCTCCATCTCTCTTTTTTTCTATTTTATAGAATGAATGTGTATAAAGTAGCGTAGAAGAGCAAGAGCAAGGAAGCGCTGCAGAGACAGAATTATGGAAGATAACTTGCCAATCTTTATTTGTGATATGAAATATCATAGACTGTAGCAATCTGATGCGATTACCCATAGTCTTGGCAAGTGATGGGCAAAATG
>DATFCN010000025.1:0-3746 GCA_035253045.1 Nitrososphaera sp. | reverse complement strand
GCCTAAAATTTTTCTCACTTTATCTGCAACTATGCCATATAGAAATATCGACTGTGCTGCGGCAGTTACATTACATGTTTTTCTCCCTGTGCTAGCGCTTTCAAAGTCTATTAAACAGGGTTTATGAGAAACAATAACATGCCTGGTCAGCCTGCTGAGCTCACCATGATCAAGTCCTGCGTTATCCAGTCGAAAACACTGTTCAAGAATATCCCTGCCTATGCTGCAAATAGTATTATTACTTGCTGAAGAAGAAGTTTGCGATATCCACTCGCCAATATTCTGACCAGAGACATATTCCATTGCAATAAGATTCTTAGTTTGTCCTTCAAGGCGCGGACCTACACCTGCGCGATTTGCTATTTTATGAAAACGCACTTCTTCATCCATAGTCTTCCTAACTGCATCCGTTCTCCTTATCTTTAGTGCACAAACGCTATTATCGGCTTTTTTTGCCTTAATTACAATTCCCACACATCCTTTGCCCGCGATATGAGCACCCTTTACCGTCATTCTTCCATCCAAAATGACTGATCTTATACCAAGTGACTCCATTTCAAAAACCCGATCTTTGTATTCGGATTCTGAGTATTGCGGATACGCAATGACAGGCACCAGCATATCCGATGATATATCGATCTCTCTATCTGAAAATGAGACGTTCTGTTGAGATAACGCTACCAATAGCCTCCCTTGCCAGCCCTTTTATTATTTTCCTGTCGGCTCCGCTATAAATTTGGAGCTTGCTTGCAATTAGGTCCCTTGCAATACCACTGTTTTCATGTTGACTTAGCAAAAGTGTTCTAACAAACTTCCTTGCATCTGCCGCCTTTCGCTCTATCAGCATTACTATTCTCATTTCCCTGTCGACCCAGATAGCAAGTGGTTTTTTTTTGCTCATCGAAAGGAAGCTAGAAGTATCGTTTCTCCTGAAAACCTCAGGCCCTCTCTTCTTTATGTACGGTGGCAAGGTTACTGATTCAAGCAGGAATGCAAGAACAGCTGAATTTCTTTCATCCGTTATACAGGAGCTCCGCAGTACTTCAAAATGTGCCAGTTCTAACTGTTTTGTTATTGCATTTGCGCTTCTCTTTAGCTGACCCCAGATAATATCTGGGCTTTTATTTTGGTGTGAAAATTCTATTACAAGTACGTCTGAGAGCAGCTTTCTTGCCTCAGATTGATACCTTACGTTTTCTTTTAAGAACTCAAATGATGGCTTCTCAAGAAATGCTCTAGCGGCTAGCATAAACTTGGCCATGCTTTGTGGCGATATCGCGGCACCCAGGTTTCTCCTGCGGTCTATTGGATCGATAATTACCAGTGGACTGGTAGATGCCTTGACAAAATCTGAATCATATTCGGAAACCGCTATTATTTGCCTCTCCTTCCAGTCAGCAGCCGCGCGTAATATGTTCTCAAAGGAGGAATACTTGAGCACTAGCACTTCTGAAACATACCCACTAAATCCTTCTGTAGAAATCTCAGCACCATAAATGCCTACTATTTTGAGAAATTTTTTCAACAGCCTAGCCTGCGTCCTTTTTTCTTTATCGAAGTGGCTGTTAATGTATTGCGTGTGAAATGGTGACCTATCCGCTGCGCTTCGCCACCTGCCCTGTTCTACATCGTAGCAGGGAACAATATTAACCCTGACCTCTTTTACAAATACTTCAACATAAGGATGTTCTGAATATCGAAGTTTGGGCCCGTAATTTTTGAGTGCCCTGGTGCCAATCTCTACCCCCATTTTCTCAAATTTTACAATACCAACCGACGGCCTAATCTTGACGAAAATGTCGATATCTGCATGGTGTGGAAGCCAAGTGCCTTTGGCAAAAGAGCCTCCAAATACTACTTCAACGACATCTTCTAGACGTGCTACGTAGCTGTCCACATGCGCCTTTGCCTCTTGTGCTATCCTAGCTATCTTGCTCTCTTCGCTGTGAGTGGGTTCACAAATAGGCAGTAATTTGGAGATTAAGGTTGAATGATCTGGCATACTACGTATGTGAATCATTTTTTAGCTTCTAGAGTATAAACATTCGAGTATAGGGGACCTGATGCTGTCAGCTCGCTTTGCTTGAGATGTATTTTCTCTATAATATCAGATCCGAATGTTCTCCCCTGATATTTTGAACAGATTTGGGCAGCTCTAATAGGCCTGCCCTTGGCCCTTAGGATTGTGATATGAGCTGAAAAAGGTTTGTCTGCCTTAAAGCCAATCTCCGATACTTTTGATACCACATCGTTTGCAAGGGTAGTCAATTTTTGAACACCCTCTGAGTCGACACCTATCCAGACTACCCTAGCACGTGCCGAATTAGGAAAGGCCCCAATTCCCGAATAGCTGACTGTGAAAGGTTCAAATTGAAATCCTGTCAATCTTTCTTTAATTTTATCACTGTCATTATGACTTATTTCTCCAAGAAAAATTAGTGTAAAATGTAAATTGTGAGGTTCGACAGGCTTGACATCTCTCAGATTCCATCCAGCTTCAGATAGTATGTCTTTTTGCAGTTTAGCTATTGCGTCACTTGACACATCTATGGCGACAAAAGCACGCACTAACGATCATCGCAACACGTGTATTTACATATCATGTTCTTTCTTCTGATGCTCACCCAGCTTATCTAGACTATCAAAGGCCTTACTACAAATGTCACATACAAGGGAGTTGAGGTTAGAATCATTGTAGTCTACTCCCGGTTCTCCTTGATCCATGCCTGTTATATATCACATCATAGAATAAAATAATTATTACTTTATTATCGCTATCATCTAAACGCCCAATAAACAGAGATTCTTGGTATTGGTACTTTTTGACGTTTGAATAGTAAACTGTTTTGCACTATGTGATGGCTTTGATACAATCTGAGCTAGTAACGACCGTATCTTAGCCTTGTACCCAAGATAGCTACCCTACAAATCGATTACGTAGCTCAAATAATATCTTGCTATTGAAAAATGCGTCTATCTTGGTCTATATGTCTTCTTGAAGTGGGCTTGACAATAGTAAATTCTAGATAAATATACATCAATAAACCCAGTATGGTCATTGGCTGGAGCAGATAACTTTGGGGTGGAAAATCGGAAAGCGCAACAAGCAATCGAGTGGATAAACGCCTATGCAAAAAAGAATAACCACAAGTTTGAATGCAACCTTGCTGGTTATTCAATGCACACTGTCAAGTTTGGAAGCTTTGAAATAATGACCTGGTCTGGCGACTGGTCTACTGCTCGCAATATTATGCAGAAAGCAAGCAAACAGCTTAGAGCAAAGATAATAGAGTCCGGTTACCATCAAAAACGCGGTATACTGTCGGCAATGTTAGGGAGTTCATCGGAGTTTGGTAAGGTCTATTCAAGTGGCAAGCTTGTTGGCCAGATAGAAATGAGCAAAAAAGCTGGTAGGTGGGTAGCCAAGTCTGAAACCTACATCTGATCATTTCTTATTCCTAAGGTACATCTCTTTCATGTCCTGTATCCAGGCATTCTTTTTATCGTATATTTGCTTCTGCTTCCTTGGCCTGCACACTGACATAACATAGGAGCACAGCAGAGGGAAGTACACTGATGAATCCCCGTATACTATGATGTTGTCCTTGTGAGATGTCCTGATCTTTCCCCAGCTTTTGCCTTCTTGTAATGTGGCACCGGAGAGACCCCCTGTGTCTGGTCGGGCATCTGTCAACTGGATGAGGTAGTCTTGACCTCCTTCTTTTAACTTCAATATTTGATATAGA
>DATFCN010000024.1:0-3127 GCA_035253045.1 Nitrososphaera sp. | reverse complement strand
AGTACCTCAAATATCGGTGTGTGTTGGTCCTCAATTGCTCGCAAGAGATTTACTATGTTTTGCTGTTCATTGTATGAAGGAATGCCGATAGTTATCCTGCGCACAGGAGCATCGTCTTGTGAATGTCATTTGAGTTTTGTGATTAGGTTGTTTGTGCTGTTGTGAAAACAAAGTCGCCAAATCCAAGTGCTCACTTTAACCCCAAGATAGCCACTATCTATCAATTCCTACTTAAAGTATCATATGTATCGTTTTATGCATCGTTGATGGTTCTGTAACGTTACAGGCTATTCAACTTCAAGCAGTATAAAAGTCAGATCATGAGTTGCACATCTTCACCTATTGCTCTTATGAACTACTATTGCTGTATCTTCTTCTCTATAACACACTGTGTGAGGAACATTGGGACAGTTATCATTAGAATTTGGTATTCCATCTCCATGATCTTGTGTGGTGGTTCCAATCATAGAAGACGACGACTGTTGTGTTGTTGTATCTTCTCCCCTTTGAGGACAATCAACTGCACCATCAAAGGTTCCAAAACCGCCCAGACCCTGACCCAGAAAGCTGACATTGATTGCATTCGCGTTAGATGTACTACACGGTGTAACTATTACAAAGGTATTACCTGTAGAAGCACAAGGATAAATAACATTAGCAACATGATTTACTTCAGTGTATAGGTCAAGACCCCTCCAGCACTGATATTGGTAAATCTTGCATTGCGGATATTTGCCACAATACATATTTGTCCTACCTCAATCCTTTCACTTATTTTAAATGTTCCACCAGTTATATCCACACGTTGCCGGGTCATAAGAAGAAGAAGGCGTTCCTTGTGCATCAAAGGTTAGCGTAGCCCTAGTACTCGAGCACTGAACAATGCCATCCGCGGGATCTGTAGTTCGGAAACTAAAATTGCTTTGAGCTTGTACTGGTTGGAGAAGGTTAGAGAGAGTGATAGTTGACTAGCAAACATCAGCAGGATTGCAGCAGAAAATGCGAGTGAAATCGATATATTTTCTCAGATACGGTATATTTACCAAGAATTTGCTGCAGTATGTTTTGGATTTATTTAACTATTCTTCTTCTGTGGGTTCTCTATTCAACATCTCAGGTGTATTATGAGTCGATAAACTGACAGAACCCGTTCGATCTATCCATATATCACTAC
This sequence comes from Nitrososphaera sp., assembly GCA_035253045.1. GTDB lineage: Archaea > Thermoproteota > Nitrososphaeria > Nitrososphaerales > Nitrososphaeraceae > Nitrososphaera. Next base: position 1,953 of record DATFCN010000024.1, on the reverse strand, counting down.
CATCGGCTATCATGTGAAACATATATCCATATAGGCTACTTGCCAAGCAATCAAGATATTCGTTGCAGCAGCAGAACTCCCACAGCCAGGAAGAAAGTTACAGGGAAATATTTGCTTCTTCTGGACTCCGTAAAAGCCACCTAGTATTTCCCGTATTTGTTTCTAATAGTCCAGCCGTGATAAGATCAATGCCTGGTGTAGCCGTTACTTCTCTTGATAAGATCTTGCAGCGCGTTCAATCAATTGCTACTAGCGGCATCTCATCGATAATTCTCTTTGGAATACCAAGAAGCAGGGATCCAATTGGATCTTCTGCTTTTGACAGAAAAGGCATTGTCCAGGATGCAATAAGAGAAATCAAGTCAAGCTTTGGGAGTGCAATGAATGTTGCAACCGATGTTTGCATTTGTCAGTACAACCTTACAGGGCATTGTGGCATTACAAATAACGATGGTACGATAGATAATGACGCCTCGCTAAAAATCCTCGCAAAGATCGCAGCAAGTCACGCAGAAGCCGGAGCTGATATAGTCGCACCTTCTGCAATGATGGATGGACAGGTTTATGCAATAAAAAATGATCTTCATAGTCGCAGGCTTGATGCATCTATACTCTCCTTCTCTGCCAAGCATGCTTCATCACTTTACACACCCTTTCGATCAGCAGCGTTTACAAAAAAATTGACTACACGACTCGATAAGTCATCGTATCAGGTATCATTTTCTAATTCAAGCCAAGCCCTGCGGGAAATCGAAACTGACATTAAGGAGGGGGCAGACATGGTAATGATAAAACCTGCTCTTATGTACCTTGACCTTGTCAGAATGGTAAAGAATAGATTCAGATATCCACTAGCTGTGCAGAATGTCAGCGGTGAGTATGCAATGATAAAGGCGGCCGCAATGCGGGGATGGATCGATGAAGAGGAATGGAAAGTTCATTCCATTGCCTCAATAAAGAGAGCTGGTGCTGACAAAATTATCTCTTATTTTGTAATGGATATTGCCAAGTATCTCTGACGCCACAATTATATAGCATTCTTGCAGAAAACGGAACTGTCCCGCGGTAGCTCAGCCTGGTAGAGCTTTCGGCTGTAGATGTTGGCTTCTCAGTAGCTGACCGCGTGAAGCAGCCTATCGGGCATACAGTGACGCAGTGACCGAAGAGTCGCAGGCTCAAACAAATTGGTCAAGAACCATTTGGGGCAAATCCTGCCCGCGGGATACACATAATTTCTTATGTCTGGAAGTACAAGCTTTGTTTCGCATGTCTAACAAGATTGAAACAATCAACCCTGCCACGGGTAAGATACTCGCGACCTATGAAAACATAAACGCTGATGAAGTCAGCAGGAAGGTCAAAGTGGCGAGACAAGCATTTCTAAAGTGGAAGAAGTTGGACGTCGTAGAGCGCGCAGAATATATGCGTAGGCTCGGAAGGGTGATGAGGAAAAACAGAGAAGAATATGCAAGATTGGTTACAGAGGAAATGGGGAAACCGATCAGACAATCCTTGGCAGAAATTGAAAAATGTGCGTGGGTTTGTGATTATTATGCCGAACGTGCAGAAGCTTTCTTGCGAGATGAAATAATACCAACTGAGTTTCGCAAGAGCTTCGTATCTTTTGAGCCGCTTGGAGTTGTAGCATCTATTATGCCATGGAACTTTCCATTTTGGCAGGTAATGAGGTTTGCAGTACCAGCGCTGACGGCCGGCAATGTGGGCATTTTAAAGCACTCGAGCGTATGCCTTGGAAGTGCGCTAAAAATAGAGCAAGCATTCACGGACGCTGGATTTCCGGAGAATACTTTCCAGGCGATAGTGGGAGACTATCGTGCCGGCGAAGCGCTGGTACAATCAAACATTGATGCAGTGTCAGTTACAGGAAGCATCAACACAGGTAGACGAGTTGCAGAGCTTGCTTCGCAAGATCTGAAAAAATTCGTATTAGAG
>DATFCN010000023.1:0-21206 GCA_035253045.1 Nitrososphaera sp. | reverse complement strand
CTTCTGTTCCATTGGTCGGAATTAGTAGTCCTTCGACCATCAATTCAGCTGTGAATTCATCTTCATCTTCATCATTGGATGTGTTAGCTCTTTCTACCGTGAGGAAGCTTTCTGCTGCAAGTCCGAAAACAGGTGAATTTTTACCATATATTGCTCCAATAAGCGCAACTACTACGATTAAACCCAATATGGGTCTCTCGTTCACTTCACTATCTCATTCGTGGTATTTAGTTATACGCATTATGATCTTTTAATCTATATGCAGATTCCTTTTAGCAATATTAGAATTTAAGAATAGTCTGAAGTCGATCTAATAGTTCAATAATAAATGGTATTTCAAGATTGTAAACTTAGTGCTATCGTTCTTATCTCATGTATCGCAATAGGGTTTCGATCCCCCGAAGAAAAGAATAATACGAGAGACATGTCTCTAGTTTTGACCCACATACAAGAATCAGTTCCGTCTTTCTCTTCTCTTGCAGACAATTACGATCATGCTGGAGTCGTTATTGGTGATGGTGAACCCGATCACGACAAAATGATGCTGCTGATGTTCCATCATCATTATATTTTTCATTGGTCGATAGGTTCAATTAAGTCATGTTAAGCCATGTCTAGTTAAAGATTTTCTAGGGAAGTGTGAACCTGTGGCACGACAGCAGGTCCTTTGGTGTAAATTTGTATGACAGCAGAGCCCAAATTTCTACGGCTAAATGGTGTACAGAAATCTTTACCTCCTCCTTGGCGTGAAGTCTTTTGTCATTTCTATCAAATCACAGCCCTGCTCTGCCAACTTATCACGAGAGGCATAGTATTCTACTCCTCAGGCATGTAAGCACTTCTCTTCGCACGCATGAGATAACTACTCGTAATATTCGATTACTTTTAATAGTGATAGCCCGGCCCAGATTCGAACTGGGGTCAAGGGCTCCAAAGGCCCCTATGCTTGGCCACTACATTCAGTGGAAAAATAATTTTTCCTCTACCGGGCTTCCGGGCGTAATTTCAGGTATCTAATACATACTTATAATCTTAAGGCACTAATTATCCTGTCTGTTGGGTCTTCCATACTTCTGAGGATACGCGTTGCCCTTCTTTTTTGAGCCTGTATATATCGTTCATCAGAGATCATTTTCATGCCAAGCCTAACAAACGATCTGGAGTTAATTGCTCTCTTGGCTAATCCTGATTTGACAAGATATTCTTCAACATAATAGTGGATAGGTGCTATAGATATTGTAGGCTTGCCGAGCAATGCTGCCTCGGCAGTCATTGTACCTCCTGCGCCGACAAAAAGATGTGTAGAACTTAGAAGGGTCGTGCCATCAACTACATCTCTTAGCAGTTGAACTTTACTGCCATAGCGTGACTCTACCTCTGCTATTTGATCTTCATATCTGCAGAGTACTACAATGTTTGCTGACCGCCATAATTCGTTAACAAAGCTATCGATCATTTTTGTAGCACTAACCTTCTTGTCTGCAATGTATGATGCCTTGCTTTCCTCGAGTCTAACAAGGATCATTTTATTATCCTGCTTAACTTCCGGCATGTCATCATCATTGTCGTTATGTTTGAGCCACGCAGCCGGATCTAGCGCCCTATAGTGTAGAATGTTCTTCCTTGCTATGCCATAACCTGACCATGCGGAATGCGGTATCACCCAAGGGCAATATAGCTTGCTTGTCAGAGGTATCGTAAGCTTTGCTACAGCTTCTGCATGGGGCGAGTCATTAAAGGCGATATGTGTGATTCCTAGACCAAAAGCTACTCGTGAGCCTTCTGGTGACGCAAAGGTGATTGCGATGTCGGGCCCAAATTCTCTTATGACTTCTGCCAACTTGTACGTCCTACGAGCGCCTTCACGCAGCTTATTGTATCTATCCGCTCCTCCGTGACTTCCAATGAATGTAAGGTTAAGCTTTTTAATCCTGGCAAGCTCTACTGCTTCTCTGTACTTTCTTGAGGTGCAAAGAACCTCGTGACCTGAATTCTGCAGCAACTTGACGGCGCGTCTGAAAAACATTACCTGCTTTGGAGTCAAAATGTCAAACCAGATCTTCAAATATATCCTATAGCTGGTAAGCATTGGAAAAACCTTTTGTAGACCGCATGAGGTATATACGGGGGGATGAAGGGGGGAGCTCACTCTACACTTTGAGTGCTACTTCTTCCCCTGCTGCTTCTGTTGCCGTGTATGGCTTGAGCACCGAAGGATATAGAATTGCTTCCTCGATAGCAATAAACGGGTCCAAGGTTTCATTAATCGATGAATCGGTCAGAATGGCCATTTTGCTCAAGCCGGATATAGCAAGGACATATCCAAACGTAAGCTCCCTTATGGAAGATGAGCCTCTCCTTGATCTCCAGCCTATTGACATTGCTATAAGCAACGCCTCATACGTCTATTTTGCTCCCCGAATAAGAAAGGTCGGACCAGATGTCAAAAGTGACGTGATGACAAAGTTCAAGGATGCCATCAAAGCGCTCAGACGTGGCGCCTCTCTAATCTATATGCTTCCAACCGGGGTAGGTGGCAACAATGAGAATATTGCTCTTATAGAGCACATGACAGGAATGACTGTTGAAAAGGATGTATCCTATTATTACCTTCCAATGAGCGCTATGACTACGGCCAGCTCTGAGACCCTGATTGGTTCGGTAAAATCGAAACATGACAATCATATTTCTAAGATGCTCTACGACCCAGATATGCGCCACAAGTTGAGGTTTGTGGATGTCAATTCAGCCGAGCTGGTGCATGTCATAAAAACTTTGAGTCACTACTCTGGGATAGCTAGCATCCTTGAAATCTGCAAAAGGGCTACTGACAACAACACTCTTAGTGAGTTGATGCGCGACACATTTGCGGATCTTTATATCAACGACGTTACAAGTGGACTATATGACCTCCGAATAATAGGGTCATCACTTGATGGCACCGGGCCACTGATGTATCTCGTCAACGGTAGCATTAAGGGCGTAGATGGATACGTCAAATTTCTTATTGACCAGATACGGGCAACTTTGAAAAAGCGTGACCTTAAGGCAAGCAGAACAAAAGTGGCGATAGCATGGACGCTTGACCCACATGAAATGAGAGGTGACCGAATAGAACTCTTGTCCTCGTTTGAAACGAAGATTAAAGATTATATTAGTGATGTGGAGCGGCACCAAGGGCAGACATTTGACCTATATCATACAGACAAGACAACTGTTGTCATTGCATGCTCCAAGACAGACTTTGAAAAAGTAATGTCAAAGAATATGACAAACCAAGAGTTTATAGTAATAAAGGCAAACCCACTTTGCGAAACAATATAGGATGATTTTAATTGTATTAGCAGTTGCATATGAGATATGGCTAGCACTGGGGTCGTAATTCTGTCAACGTTTCCGAACGAAGAATTGGCTGCAGAGGTTGCAAAACATGTAGTCAGCGCAAAGCTGTGTGCCTGTGTCAATTTCACTAGGGTCCGGTCAATCTACTCATGGAATGGAAAGGTAGAGGATCAACACGAATTCGTCGCTCTTTTCAAAGCTACCTCAAAATCTGTAAGAAAGCTCAAGGCTGAAATTGTAAGGCTCCACCCATATGAAGTGCCGGAGGTAGTGGAGCTTAAAATGAGCAATGTATCAAAGCCCTATCTGTCATGGCTGGCTGCAGAATCAACGTAGAGCGTAGCGAAGAAGCGCTAAAATGCCTCCAAGTGACGACACGCGCAGGCCAATATCTGTCGATGAGTCTACCGCAAACATCTTTGCTCCATAGCTTTCAATCAAGTTGAGTAGTTTGACTATCTCCTCTTCATTTGCTGTTTTGAAGATTGAATCAGAGAATACTACTGCCTCTATTGCCTTCAATCCGGCCGCATTTGATACTTCGTTCATTCCTATCGCAAATTTCGCTTCTCCTCTATTCACCATCAGCATTACTGTGTCTAGCATTGAAGAGACCTCGGCAAGTTTGCTTGTGCCCATAATCTGCTTCATTGCTGCTGAACGCAGGAATACAAATATCCCGTCCTCGCCTGCAACATCCATCCCTTCAACAATCTGCACTCTGTCTTTTAGGACATACTGTCTGTTTACCAGTATATTGAAGAACCTGCGCCTGCTTTCTCCCGGACCAAATACGATTATCTTGTCATTTTCATCAATTATTGAAGAAATAGTCTTGGCAATGTCTACAAAGTATGTCTCAATGTTCGGATTTTTCGTCTGATAGCGCTTTCCGCTTTGGCCAGAATAGATGTTTGGGATAACTTTGACATGCGTGCCAGAAACCTTGGCAACCGCTGCTTCCTGTGTGTCTATCGCCACCAGAATAAAGTTGGTGTTGCTGACAGACCGCTTTAACATCCTAAGCTCAACATCTCGCCATCTTCTCCCCTTGTCTATTGTTGCCGTGTCTCCTGCATGCATAGAAAGCGAATGATGAGTTCCTTTAGGCACCATCTCATTGTCTGTATCTGTAATGATCCCAGATATCCTGAGCCTATCTACTGCAGAGTCAAGCTTAATCTGCTCTACTTTGATAGCGACACGTACTTTCACGCGCTCACCCTTATCTGGTCGCCCATATTCCTTGACCTGCTTGACTAGACGAGTACTATCTGAAACTACGCGATCGCCTCTCTCTATGATGCGGCGTAAGGTAAGGAGGTCGTCTGCATCTTCGGGGATTATAAAAAAAGCATTGTTTGATGTATCGCTTGGCTTTGCTATCATACTGTCTTTTCGCTTGCAGTTACAGCAGACGATGGGTCTTGGCCTTGTTGCTGCTCTTTGTGTTGTTGCTGATTTTGGATCATTTTCAAATAATTATCCACCCATTCCTGTGTCAATACACCTGACTCCACTAGGTTGACTAGGGCATTCGGAGAGGCAAAGCCTTGTACCTTACCTATTCGCCTACGAGTCTGCCTCCACTTTAGCTGAGTGTTACCACTCTTTGAGGAATAAATGATGCCAAGGATCTCCTTTGCGTTTACAAATGTCATCTCCCTTATCTTCTTCAGTGTAACCTTATCTGCGGCCTCAATATAGATTGCTCCAGGACCCTCTTCGCGCTCTGGAAATACTTCATAATCACGCAAATAACTTTCAGGTATGAATGACCTGCATGTACTTATGATGATAAACTTTCTAAAGCTCTCTAATGAAGCTGTAGTTTCTATCTTAACCAATGTAGATATACAAAAGCCCCCTAGTCATTTATCAAGTTTTGTGAAACCTAAGAGGGTGGACAAACTCCTTACTCAAGATCTCCTTCACCAGGTCAGTAGGGCTATCTAGTCATCGCTTGTCCACCTTGAAAATGACCAATCGCCAGAATAAAAATCTACGAACAGCACTTGCCCTTTGGAATTCCGTGGCCGTGAGGACACTCTCGTGGATGCTTCAAAAGTGTACATAGAGCATCTGTGAACCTATCCTTCATATGGTGTTCTATCCCGCAAATCATTTCCTCGTCTACCTCTATTTTGAGAGCATCTTTCATCATGACTTCAAGCAATCTGGTGTTTCGCATCATCTTCTTACCAATGTGTTCTCCTTCTATGGTCATTTCCACACTGCCTTTGCTGTAACGCACAAATTGGGATCTGTTCAGCTTGCGGAGCATCTGGACTACAGACGGCTGGGTGACGTTTAGAAGCTTGGCTATTGAGCTCACCTTGACTTCCTGGCCTCTTTCACGGATATACCATATTGCCTTCAGGTACATCTCAATGTGCTCAGACTCGGCTGTGCCAACATAAAGCTCTTCATCTCTACTTAGTTGTTGCTTTTTCCTCGCAACGACCGACTCCACTGCAGTATCCTGTTCCCGCCAAACTGTATTAACCTTATCTGCATATGTATAACGCCGTTTTTATTATCTAGATTGTTTCTTCTGACCAGCATCTTCCCACAGGTATTGGAAGTAACCTTTTGCAAAGCCTGCAAGGCCAGCGTGGTCAGCCCATATGGCTATGGGTTCGAAACTGCCATTCTCCCCTGTGCCTTCTCCAAGTAGTATCACCACGTGTTTTGCGTCACCTATTATACCACCTCCGAAAAGACCATCCTTGAGCCTAACCTCTGCCACCCTTGATAATGTCTTAACCATGTCAGGGCTTATTTTGGCCGATGCTAGGACGTCTATCTTGACTGCTCCTTTATCGCGCAGAGTCCTGAGCTCTGGCTGCAGTGGTTTGGCTATGTCCACTGCAACAGAGGGCAGCGCGACCAGCAGTTCCTGCTGTACGTTCTGGATTATTTCATTGACCTTTGCAATTATGTTATATACTCCTCTTGCGACCCATATCTCAGGCCTCTCTTTCATGCCGCTTTTTGTATACATTGGCATTAACTCGTTCACGATAGTACTCTGGCTCTCCCGAAAGTTGTTCTCGTGGCGCGTCCTCATAATTCCAAGGGCTGTGGAGGGTGACTTCGGGAAAAACTTTTGCGGCCTTGAGCTACCTGATTCGAGCCACCCCTTCTCTTCTAAGCTGTTAAGGACTTCATAGATCTTCGAGTAAGGAACTCCTGATCTTTTTGAAATGTTTGCGGCAGTCATAGAGCCCGTATCAAGCAGTGAAAGGTACACTCGAATTTCATAACCTGTCAAGCCAAGGTTTTCCATTGCTTTCCTTGACCTGTCGCTAATGCTCACTTCTTCTAGAAGTGGGTACTGAGGTATATTTTTTGCTTTTTAAATATGAGAGTGCGCTTTCAGTGGGCAACAATACCAAATCTCGCAAGTCTCAATAGGGTTAGCTCTTTTCCAAAAGGAACTCAATTGCTGAGCTTCCTTACCAAGATCTGTTATTTTTATAGAAAATCCCGTATGATTATATACCTATTCATCACCGTAGGAATTAGTAAGTTAGCTTTATATCAAAGCGAAGATTGTGTCCAAAAGGTAGCAGTAGTATGGACTTAATCCAAATTTCCAATATGTCTAGCAAAAGTGTGAGCGCTAAACGCACAATTCGTTTCACACAAAGCATCTGTCCAGATTGCAATATGATTCTGGACGCTGAGGTCTTTGAAAGGGAGGGTAAAGTCTTTATGAGTAAGACATGCCCTACGCACGGTGAGTGCGAAGAGCTATACTTTGGCTCTTACGAAATGTACAAGAAGTTCAGTACCTATTGGATGGACGGTAAGGGCGCCCAAGCACCAAACGTCATGATAGACAAGTGCTCATGTCCGAATAACTGTGGACTTTGCACGAACCATCTTTCACATTCTGGGCTTTCCAACATGATCATCACCAATAGATGTGATCTCACGTGTTGGTACTGTTTCTTTTATGTCAAGAAGGGTCTTGAAGGCGCTTACCTATATGAGCCAAATATGGAGCAGATAAGGGCTATGATGAAGACTCTCAAGGCAGAAAAGCCGATTGCAGGTAACTCTATTCAGGTTACAGGTGGTGAGCCAATGCTCCGAGATGACATCATTGAAACCATCAACATAATGAAGGAGGAGGGCGTTGACCATATTCAGCTTAACACTAACGGCATCAAGTTGGCCCTGTCCCCAGAAACGATGCGCCAAGTAAGAATGGCAGGTGTCAATAATCTCTACCTTTCATTTGACGGTGTAAGTCCAAGGACAAACCCTAAGAATCACTGGGAAATTCCCTACACATTGGAATCGGCAAGAAAGTGTGGAATGACTGTAGTATTCGTCCCAACCGTCATCAAGTCGATCAATGACCACGAACTTGGTGAAATCATTGGATACGCACAAAAGAACCTAGATGTAGTACATGCTGTCAACTTTCAGCCTGTATCCCTTACTGGCAGAATGTCAAAGAAGGAGCGTGAAAAATACCGAATTACAATTCCCGACTGCATTGAGAGGATCGAAGAGCAGACTAATGGGGAAATTTCAAAAGATGCATGGTTTCCAGTTCCCTCCTGCATGCCTATGACGAATGTAATTGAGGCCTTTAGTAAGAAACCTAAGTATGAATTGTCAATACATTTTGCATGTGGCGCAGGTACCTATGTATTTGAGGACGCAGATACAAAAAAACTCATACCTCTCACATCATTTGTTGACATCAAGGGAGTCCTTGAATACTTCGAAGAAAAGGCTGACGAGATTAAATCTGGTGCTAACAGGTACTGGGCATTGCTTGAAGTAGTTCGTAAGCTAAAGCAATTTGTCAACAAAGATAAGCAGCCTAGAGGCTTGGATCTGGCAAGAATGTTCTCAAGCATCCTGCTCAAACGCAATTTTGACTCCGTAGGCTCATGGCACGTAAGATCACTATTCCTTGGTATGATGCACTTCCAAGATAAGTACAATGAGGATCTTGAAAGGCTCCAGAGGTGTGACATTCATTACCTCACTCCAGACCTCCGAATCATTCCCTTCTGTGCATTCAATGTCATCCCAGAATGGTATCGGGATAGAATACAAAAGAAGTATAGCATTCCAGTCGAAGAATGGGAGAAGGTCCATGGTCAGACACTGGAAGCAGGCCTGTATCGAGGCTTAATGAGGAGGGGTAAACCAGAAGCCCAGATGGGTTGTGCCCTGTCAGAAATGCACAAGGCTGTTGCTATGGAACAAGCAGACGATCATAAAGGAATAGAGCTCCGTAACAATATGGCTGGTGCGTAAAAGCACACAACTCAATTTTTGGCTTAGTATTTGGTAACGCTGTGCATACACCATATGTTACGCGCTATTGTCAATCTAAGTTAAGGATTCTGCTCGATTGTTATCACAAAGGTATGACAATTTATGTTGCAATAAGGATCATCAGCTATATTGCATTAAAGTTCAGCCAATGTAGGTTGTGGCTCTTTCTGCTTCTATAGATGCTGGGTGTAAAAATATGCTGCAGTATTGAAACTTAAAATTGAATAGGCTGCATATGTCTAGGCCGTATGGATCTAAGGCAGTGGTGTCAGCTCGACGAGCAGATTTACATTGCGGAAATGGACGAGCGGTATAAACAATTTGCAGGGATCTCCAATAACGAACCTATGATTGAGCGATTAGCAGAAATGAGGGCTATTAGCGCAGAGACATTCGTCAACTTCTTTTCGGAACCGCGGGAGTTAGTTCTAAGCTCGCTCGATAACATTGCAGATTCGTCAACAAAAAAGCTTGAGCTCAAACTATATAATTTACGAAATGAAAAGATTATTTCTTCTCGTTACAAGTTTGGTAGAGCTCCAGTTAACTGGAGTACCTGGCGTCAGTTCAACAGTGTTGAGAAAGACCCGAAAAGGCGCAAGCATGTATTTGATGAATTCATTTCAAAGACAAAATATATTTCACCTCTTATCAAAGAGCGGTTTGACCAGATGAATAGAATTTATGGACAATACTCTTACAACAAATTGAGTCCTTTAGACGGCTACCTCAAGAACGAGAAGATCTCTTACACTCATTTGGTTGATTTCGTAAAATCTTTGGGAAGGCAGGCGAAAAAACCCTTCCAAGAAGCACTTCAAAATATCTCGAAAAAGGTACTTGGAAGGGACGCAGAATATTATGATGACTTCTACTTTTTTCGCAACAGCGTATACGCCGATCTTGAGAAAGCATTTGTTGGTGTAAATCCCCTAGAGCAAGTCAGACGTACGCTTGCAACAATGCAATTTGACCTGTCTTCAATCCACATTGATATGGAACAGCGGAAGAATAAGTACCCCTCGCCTATATGCTTCTTTGTACAGGTGCCAAACGATATCAGGGTGTTGTACAAAAGCGAAAGCCCATATTTTGACCTGCAGGGATGCTATCACGAAATGGGACATGCAGCGCATGCTTCTTCAATAAATGCGCAGGCAGAATATTGGAACCGCTACACTTTCTCAATGGGGATAGCCGAGATATTTTCGATATTCCTAGAGCGGCTTACAAAGAATAGGAAATATTTATCATCACTTGGAATTAAGAACAACGATATTGTTGAAGAGATTGGGGAAAGAAACAACTTCATGGATCTGTTCTTTGTAACATTCTATACTGCTAATTCGCTAATGAAGGCTGAATTTTGGCATGACAAACTGTCAATGGAAAGAGCAAGTGAGGTGTATGCACGATTGATAAAGGAATATACAGGATTTGAAATGCCAGGCGAATATTGGATACTACACCACATATTACCCGATGCAATAATGTATGTGCCAAGTTACCTAATTGCTGCAGTTCGTGCTGTTGAGCTTGATCATCATTTACAGGATGAGTTTGGAGAGAAATGGTGGACTCAAGTGGAAGCTGGAAAATATATCCGTGAAATAATGGAGCCAGGCGCTGCGATAAATTTGCCAAGGTTCTCTCGACTCGATAGCAGCCTATTCATGAACGAATTAATACGAATTGGGAGCGTGTAAATGCAACCTCTATGCAATATCTTATAGTCCCAACGTGTGTAACACTTTGCATAGTGCAAAAGACCTTACTAGACCGGAAGCCAACTATTGCAAAGAAGCAAACAGCTCAAAAATTACTTACGCTTGTCATCTGTACTTCAATCAAAATGAGCATGAGAAATATTAGCTCATATCTTGCAATTTGAAGTTAGTTATATTCTCAGATAATGTGGCCAAGAAGCACATAGTTATTATGGCATAAAATTTTGTATTAAGACATACGCTATAACCATTAGTAACAATAGTTGACAAGTTTTTTGAAATCAAATATGCTGATGCTGATGGTTGACTATGAGGTAATGATAGCATTGCACACCAGTTCCTTTCTTGCGTTGCGTTAATTTGGAAAATGTACGCAACAGTTATTGTAAACGCTGATTAGAAGACTACGCCTACTTCGGCCTTTTGTTCTCTTGTCAGGGCCCGGTAGCCGTCCTTATCGATAATGACGACATTAATGTTGTCGCCTGTTCCTGCATTTCTCCTAATGGCGGCTGCTATCGCCTGCATGGCGACCTTATAACCATCATTTACGCTCATATCATCCCTGTACTCTGATTCTAGATAACCGTATGCAACAGGAGATCCACTGCCAGTTGAGATGAACTTCTCAGTCGTAATTGAGCCAAACAGATCAATATTATAGATTTGACCGCCTTCTTTATTTGTCCAGCCTGCCATTATTATCTGGACATAGTATGGGAAGAATCGTTGGTTGAAAAGCACATTTGAGCATAGCCTTGCAGCAGATTTAATTGGCATCAACTCCTTGTTCTGTAGCCTGTAGAGGTTGGAATTATAACGCATAACGTCAACGAGGTTCTGTGCATCGGCTACGCCCCCTGCTATGGTCATTGCCAGATGACGGTCGACCTTTTGGATCTTCATGACGTGCCTGTCGGCGATAAAGAAGCCTGCACTTGCGCGTGTATCCGCAGCCAGCACAATACCATCCTTGCATACTAGGGCACAAGTGGTGGTTCCCTTCTTTATCTGGTCTGCAATATTATCGGGATATCTTTTGTCGTGAGGGTACATTTATGAAATTGAGTAAAGCCACCTGATTTAAAACTATCTGCCTATCCGCCTGATTATTTTATATTCCTGCTATGCGATATTTTTCTCTAATTAGCTTGCAGCCAAAGACAATATTTGAGAAGATCTGGGACAGTCATATAGTATATGAAAAAATAGGGGAGGAAAGTGGGCAGTCTTTGTTATATATAGATCGGCATCTTATTCACGAAGTAACATCGCCCCAGGCTTTTGATGGGCTTCGGATGAATAAAAGACGCGTCAGGCGGCCACATCTAACTTTTGCCACTATGGACCACAACGTCCCAACAAGTGACAGGTCTCTTCCAATCGTGGATCAGATCTCATCAATACAGATCCAGACACTTGCTCAAAACTGTAGGGAGTTTGGCATAACGCTGTTTGACATGCATAGTCCCGAGCAGGGGATTGTGCATATCATTGGACCAGAGCTTGGGCTAACTCTGCCTGGGACTACAATCGTCTGCGGCGACAGTCATACCTCGACCCACGGCGCCTTCGGTGCCTTTGCGCTTGGGATCGGGACAAGCGATGTAGAGCATGTACTTGCCACCCAGACTATATGGCTGGACAAGCCTCAGACGTTTGCAATAAATATCGAAGGGAGGCGAAAAAACTCGCATGCTATCACTGCCAAGGACATTATCTTATACATCATAAGGACTATTGGCACTGCTGGAGGTAGCGGCACGGTGCTTGAGTACCGTGGCGAAGCAATAGCTGATCTTTCTATGGAGAACAGGATGACTATATGCAATATGTCAATAGAGGCAGGCGCAAGGGCCGGCATTATAGCACCTGACGAAAAGACAGTTGACTTTATCCAGGGGAGGCGCTACGCACCAAAGTCAGAGCAGCTCGAGAAAGCAATAGAACACTGGAAGTCTCTGAGGACGGATCCAAATTCAAAGTTTGATAAGTCTATTACCTTTAATGTTAGTGGGCTTGCACCACAGGTTAGCTGGGGAACCAATCCCGGGATGGTGGTTGACGTTACTGATTCTGTGCCGTACCCTGATCAATTTTCCAAGGGAAATGAGAATGAATACAAGGCCGCAGCTCGTGCACTTAAATATATGGCACTAGAACCTGGAACGCCAATTATAGACATAAATCTTGACAGAGTATTCATTGGGTCCTGTACAAACTCGAGACTTGAAGATTTGCTGGAGGCATCACTTGTGATAAAGGGGAGGAAAGTCTCCCCCAAGGTACGTGCAATGGTAGTCCCCGGTTCGCAACAGGTTAAAACGGCTGCCGAGCGACTCGGGGTTGATAGAGTTTTTAAGGAGGCAGGCTTTGAATGGCGTGAATCAGGATGCAGTATGTGTCTTGGTATGAACCCTGATATACTTGCACCAGGTGAGAGATGTGCAAGCACTTCAAACCGTAACTTTGAAGGAAGACAGGGAGTTGGTGGGAGGACACACCTCGTCAGTCCCATTATGGCAGCGGGAGCTGCAATCGAAGGACACTTCGTAGATATAAGGGAGTGGCTTTAACTGAAACCTTTTTTAGTGCTCAGAAGTAAGGCAACGCCCCTTGATAGGGTAAATGTCGATACCGATCAGATAGTTCCAAAGCAGTTCTTGAAGCTAGTTAACCGGACTGGCTTTGGCAAGTACCTGTTTTACGATTGGCGCTTTGATATAGGCGGCAAGCTACGGGGTGACTTTGTACTAAACAATCCAAAATACTCCGGCCGGCAAATACTGCTTACACGTGATAACTTTGGCAGCGGCAGTTCAAGAGAGCATGCAGCCTGGGCAATAGTTGACTATGGATTTAAAGCGATAATTGCACCATCATTTGCAGACATTTTCTACGACAACTGCCTTAAGAACGGGATACTGCCTGTACGGCTCCCAAATTGTGAAGTAGACTATTTGTTCAGTGAGGAAGATCTATACATTGAGATTGATTTAGCAAAACAGACAGTCACAGCTGGGTCGCACATTATACATTTTGAGATAGACAATTTCAACAAGAAACTGCTACTTGAAGGCTTGGACAGCATTGGGCTCACCTTGCAGCTCGAAGACTACATTTCAAGATATGAAAGACAGAAGCAGATGTTTGCTTTATGACCACTAACAAGATTTTTATCCCAACTTCATAAAAGGAGATCGAGGTCCGTTGGCTGGCATAGTGGCTATCTGTAGCTACGACTCGGATAGCAAGAACAACATCATCTACTACCTTGCTCATTCAATGAGGAGGCTACAACACAGAGGCAAGGCATACTGGAAAATGATAGTAGGCGAGGCCGCTGCTAGTGCCGAGGGATCTCTTCCTACAGATGAAACGATCCTACGCGTTGCTGAAAATCAAAAGCTTCATGGAAACAATGGCATTGGCTATCTCTCAAAGAGGCCGCCACCTTTTCCAAGCATGAATACCATCTGGGTTGCATTTGATGGGTTCTTCGTAGATACTGAAAAACTGCATCTGCACCCCTACATAGGTTCTGCAAGGGACTCTGATTCGCTTTTCAAGATCTACCATATCTTCACTCAACTCTTAATTTTTGAGGATAATCCTGAACGGGCTGCAGAGTTTCTTGACCGGCACCTTAGAGGGAACCTGATGATTAAGGTGGGCGATGGAATTTATGTATACCGCGACAGTACAGGATTCAAGCCGCTTGTAAGTGCAAGCAATCGAGACAAGACTCTAAACATCATAGCCTCTGAAAACTCACTTAGAACTTCTCTTATTAACATGGAATTTGCAGAAGTCAAGCCCGGTCAACTATTGAAGATGGATAAAAGAAATAAGCTTGAAGTCCTCACAAGTGAGTCTTCAGCAAGGTTAATGATGGATCCGTTTGAGTTCATAAGGGAGTCAAATGTAGTAGCGACTGTCAACGGGAAAAGCATCTACCAGATCCGCAAAAATATTGGAAAGGAGCAGGCTAACTTTTTGTCTAAAGAGCTAGATGTAGACTTGGCCTTCGCAGAGCCTGATTATACTCGTCCAATGACCCTAGGATTTAGCCTTGAATGTCAAAGACACTCAAACATCTTTGAGCTGGCAGAAGGTGTAATTAAGGATAGATATGACGACGCAGACCACATGATCGACTTCTCAGAGCAGGTGAGCAAGAATAAGTTACTCACAACTGGCAGGTCGCTCAAATTTGTGATTCAAAATCTAGTACAAGGAAAGAAGATAGCTACAGTACAAGGTACAATCCAGACAGGCAGTACAACGCGGGAGACGATATATTATCTAAAGAATGCTGGGGCAAAACGCATTGATGTAGTTGTAAGCTATGTGCCGACAGTGGATGGACGGCAGGTCGGGTTATATACACAAAACCGCGAGCTCATTGCAAACAAATACATAGGCAAGGTATCATCAATTAATGATCTCAACCAAAACATTTCCCGAGAGCTAGGTGCAGATTCCTTATATTACAACTCACCTGCTGTTTTAGCAAAAGGTATCGGAGTCTCAGAAAACGACCTTTGGTTTCCAGAATGGGTGAGGTTCATTGATTACAAATAAGATCAAGTGATATTTCTCCTGCAAAATTAGGCTCACATGACCACCTGCAGATCCTATATTAGACGCAGTCTGTTCAGAATGTCCTCCTTATCATAAGGAAATAAGGAAATAAGAAAGTAGAGTTAATAGTAGCATTTGTGATACCAGAACCTCATCTCATCCAATTCTCACCCTTGAGGAGAGTATATGGGGGCAGACTGCGTATAACTTGATCCATGTCAATGCCTATAGCAATTGTCCACACATAAACACATATACTGATCGTGCAGCAACCTCCACTCTTATGTAATTATTGTGATGTTATTTGCTCATGATTATGGCGCTTATATATAAAATGTGCCTAAATTACCTGCAATTCGTAGTACTAACTCCTAGTCGTTGACTCCTCGTCTTTTCTCAATATGCATAGAAGAATTCTACCCTGTAAGAATTATCAAAATCGACCATAATCCCAACCTAAGTCTTTGGTTGGGCATATGCATCTGCTACCATTAAGCTGCTTAGAGCAGCTCTTCTGCCTCGCTTAGAGAATTTACCCTCACTGGCCAACTGAAATTTTTGTTCCATGGCTGGTTGAATAGTATTGCTGACTTGGGTGAGATAACGTCTATTAGGTTCTTCGGTGCGTCGTCTATCAATATATCAAAAGGGTAATTTGCTTTTGGCACTGCGTCATAAATGAACAACAATTCATCAGCGTAAATATGATAGAAATCTAGCCACCTAGATACGTAGGGCGCTGTGGGCCTCTCTCGCTTTGTGATTATGGATATCCTGTAGCCCTTACGATGTATGCGTTTTGTAACCTCGCCAACCTTAGGTTCCGTGGGCGGTATCTCGCGCCATCTGTACTTCCATACGTACGTGAAGTATCGGTAGACCTGATTGGGCGTTATGGGGAGTATTGTAGGTATATCCCACTTGGAGATCTCATTCTTTGTGATCTGTGCTTTGTTCCGCTTATTATACTCGTCTGTCCAGACAAGCATTACATCGGCAAGGACGGAATCGACGTCAATGGCTATAGTTTTAACCGCTTCAGTCACTTTTGATCTTATTTGCTCAGCGCTAGTGGTCAATGTAACTGGCAGCAGTATCTGTTGCATATTTATATAATATCAACAAAATTGAACTTTCTGCCTTTATTGTTGTTCGATGTTAGGCTAATCTACTAATTTGCCTCAATAGTATTTATGGCTTGATTGATCAATAAATTATTGTTTTTCACACATAAGACGATAAAAATTAGTTAGGATCTCTATAAAGCGCGGCTTATTATTTTGTTAAATATATGATTACTTAGAGATAATGCGAAGCAGACTTATTCCACTAGAATGTGAAGAATTGCCATATGAATGCATCCTATGAGCCTGATGGAGATAACCCCACCCTAGCCGAAGAGGAAAGGTCCATTGAATTTGATATTAGAACTGAAGAAATCTACTTCGCGGATCAGTCAAATGGTTATTATTGCGTCTGTTTTGTAGATATGGTAAATTCTACTCAGATTACCGCTAAAATCGCAGATGGCAACAAGATCAAAAAGTATTATGAAATATTCCTTAATGCAATGGCTGCGTTGGCAAAGAACTTTGGTGCCAAAGTGATCAAAAACATAGGAGATGCTCTGCTATTCTACTTTCCCGATACATCAAATAGTGAGAATATGACAGCATTCAAAGAGGTGCTTGAATGCTGTACTGCAATTATAGCAGCCCATGAATTTATAAATATAAGGCTTGAAGCAGAAGCATTACCTCCTGTCAGCTATAGAATTAGCGCAGATTATGGAAGAATTGAGGTTGCTACAACAGTTACATCAGGCGCAGAAGACTTGTTTGGTCCTACTGTTAACATGTGTGCAAAGATAAATCCACAGGCAGAACCAAATGGAATCGTAATAGGTGGAGATTTACATGAAATTATGAAACGGTTTTCGTTTAAGGAATATTCTTTCGACCAAGTTGGGAAGAAACACCCTGTTGGAATTAGATATTCCTATCCTGTATACTCGGTGGTAAGGAAGGATGAAATGCCTGCTAGGAATAGCGCATTGAATGTTTTCAGGAGAGAAACCTCCAAACCAAGGTTAGGAGAAGCAACAACACTACCTACCTATCCTCGGAAAGCTTTGCAACCAAGAGGTGACATTATCTCTCATTCCTATCCTGAACAAACAAGCCGTCCTACTGTTATGTTAGTAGATGATGAATCAGATATTCTTACAATCTTCAAATCTTACTTGACTTCTGAGGGTTACAACGTAGAAGCTTTTTCTGACTCCTATGTGGCACTGCAATCCTTTGCGACATCAGAACCTCATCATTATGATCTGCTAGTTCTTGATATTAGAATGCCATCAATAAATGGACTACAGTTGTATCAGCGATTAAAAGCTGTAGATCCTTATATCAAGGTCGTCTTCTTGTCTGCTCTTGAAGCTACGGATGAGCTCGTAAGCATATTGGACGGAGTAAAGACTGCAGATGTGGTTAGGAAACCTATTGATAAGAAACATTTCATTCAAAAAATAAAATCAACTATTGAGTCTTCGCATTCCAGCTAAATAGCTGATTCGATGTATAATATATGTATGTCAACTACAATCGTACTATCCTCCTATCCCTGCGACCCAAAAATTAAAAATTTTGTCAATAAAACTAGGAGTTGTAAAACGCCTTCTGAGCCTGTAATTACAGTTTAGATAAGAGATGAAAAGCTCAATTGTAAATATATAATATTTTCCTTTGTGAGTTATTTGTGATTAAATCTGTCCTTAATAAAGACGGTTTCCGAAATCTTTCGGTTTTATGTTCATTGTATGTAGTTTTTTTCTGCTTATGACATATAGAATTACCTTCTTTATCATACCTAAAGGAAAATGTATGAGACTATTAAAAAGGCTATTCGTATAGACAAGAATAATCCATATGTTATGCAGGTCATGCGGCCAAGAATTAGACTCTATCAGGACATGCGCTATGTGCAAAGAGACTGTGCAATGGAAGTGTTTTTCTTGTAATAAAGAGGGAGATACTTCAATTCATGTTCACGCTGGGACAATATCAGCGTCTTTGCCTAGTGGAGGAATTTCAGGCATCTAAAGACGTGTCACTATAATCGATCTTTAGCGCTAAAAAGAAGCAGAGTACCTATAGGCTAGGCTAGTATACTTTAGGATAACACAGCAGTAGATCGGGTAACTAGTAGATCTGTGGGAACCGACAAGCCTTTTTTCTCCTATTCCGCATGTTGATTTAATCCCCATCTGGACCGTACTTTTTCTTCTAGGCGGAGGAAGATTATTTTATCAAATAAAAGGCCAATAACAAAGATTGTAATCATGACTGCGATTATTTGGGCCATGTCGTTGAATTCTCTTCCTACGGAGAGCACGTGTCCTAGGCCATATAGAGTCGTTATCAACATCTCCGCACCGATTAGAGCATGCCATGCAAATGACCATGCTTGTCTTATGCCCATTATCAGAGAAGGAGTAGCTGCAGGAATCATCACATGTCTAAAAAGGGCAAAGCCATTAGCACCCATGTTCTTCGATGCACGGATATAGATAGGAGGTACATTTCTTACTGCACTATATGTGGATATCATCATAGAAAACACAGATGCCATTATAACTACAAACAATATGCCAAAGTTATTAAAACCAATGAGCAATATAGAAAAGGGAACCCACGCAATACTTGGAAAGGTCAAAAGCCCAACTGCAAACGAGCTCATAGTCTTACCGAAGCCCTGAAATTTTACCATTGCAAGACCAACCATGCCCCCTACTGCTATTGATATTGCAAACCCCGCCGCAAGTCGCCACATTGTCGTACCAATTCCTATGATAAGCGAATTATTTGCTATCAATTCGCTTATAGAGACCGCGACTTCCGCAGGAGAGGGGAATATTGTCTTTGGCCAGATCTCAAGAACAGTTACGAGCTGCCATAACCCTACAAATACTGCCAAGAAAAGAGCGATATTAGCCGCATCTGTTACGTCAATCCGATATATTCTTCTGCTGCCATTTTTTAATTTGTTTTCTACTGCAGTTTCGCTAGTACCAGCTAAAGCAGCTGCAGATGGGATCTTGTTATCGTCCTCTTTTAGCAATCTGCAAATCCCCTTCAAATTCTCTTAGAATTTGTTTTTTTATCTCATGCAACTCAGGCGTTTCGGGGTCTCGGGGCCGTGGTATGTCAATCCGAAATTCTTTTCTGATATTTTTTAGTGCAGAAGATAAAACTATCACTCTATCTCCAAGAAGTATCGCTTCATTGATGTTGTGAGTAACAAAAAGGATAGTCTTACCTGTTGTTTTGTGAATGCCCACCAGTTCTTCATGAAGCAAGTCCTGCGTCTGGACGTCTAATGCAGCAAATGGTTCATCCATGAGCAGAACTTCTGGTTCTAAGGCAAGGGCCCTGGCTATTGCCACTCTCTGCTTCATTCCCCCAGATAGTTGATAGACAAAAGATTCTGAAAACTTAGACAATCCTACCATTTCTATATATCTGGCTGCGATCTCGCGACTCTTCTCTTTGGGTACCTTTGCAATCTTTAACCCAAACTCAACATTGTCATATACATTGAGCCATGGAAATAGAGCGCCTTCTTGAAATATCATTATCCTTTTTGTTGACGATGTATTACTGCTGGCAACATCTCCTCTAATGATGAGATTACCTGAATCTGGTCTATCAAGTCCGGCAATTATGTTGAGCAGTGTGCTTTTTCCACATCCAGACGGTCCTACAATTGTTACAAACTCGCCTTCCTTTATTTTTAGATCAACACCGTTGAGAACGTCGTATGAAGAACTCCCCAAACTACTTCTAGAGCTATTTTGCTGTTGTTTCCCACTAAGACGATCAAAAGTGGTAGTAGTATTGCCACTATTATTGTTATTCTTGTTATTTTTGAAATCAAATGATTTGTACACATCCTTGACATGAATAACCGGAACGAAATCGAGATTCCTTTTATTTTGCTGATCTTGTAGTTCTGAAGAGTTGTTGATTTTTTCTGAGATCTTGTAATAGGGGGGTGATTCAATTAATGCCATATAAAGCACTGTTCATAAGCGACGAGATATAATGTAATTCAAAGATGCAAGATCTGCTTCTTTGATGCAATTTTAACATGTTGATATGCAGAATCTGCCAACAATGTATGGATCTTGGCGGACAAATATTGTAAATTTCCCAAATGAGAATAGATGCAGGGAAAAAAGCCTTAAAGAGATACTGCAATACTCAGTTTTATGATTGACGTCATTATGATCGACAACCACAAGAAAGAGAGTTTGTCTTGCGGCATGTACTGGGCGAGTCTTACTATGTTATCTCTTGCAGTCCTTTCTCTTTGAGCACCTCATTCAAAATCTTCACATCATATATTCCTGATAGGTCAGGCCTTGTTTTACCAAGAAATCCTATGTCATATGCATCATTGGCAGTCTTGAACAGCGATTCTTTTATCGGGTCGTAGGTCAACTCGATCCTTGAAAGTCCTTCTCTGAATTCATCCTCCGGGATAGTCTGTCCCATCAGCTTATTAAGCTCAGTATTGAATATTTGTATTGACTCATCTCTGTTCTCATTTATCCAGTTGGTCATGTCAATGTGTGCCTCAAGTAGTTTCTTTATTATGTCAGGATTCTTTTCAATATAGTCCGTTCTAGCAATGATGTGTGCAGTAACAAATTGCCCATTTGGCCACAAGTCACGCTCATCTACTAACACTTTAGAATTTGCTTCCTTGATTAGCTTAGCACCCCAAGGCTCTGGGAGCCAGGCCCCATCAATATCCTTCTTTATCATCAGAGATGCGATATCTGCAGTTTTCGCAGGGATTATCTCGACATCGCCTCCATTTTCCTTGGTCTTGTACCCGTTGTCGAGCAAATACTTCCGCAATGCTACATCCTGTGTATTTCCAAGTTGTGGAGAAGAAAATTTCTTACTAGCAAGGTCTTGTGGAGAATTTATTCCTGAGTCATTCCTTACAACGAATACTGCACCACCACTAGCAGCTCCTGAGATTATTCTTAGAGCTTCTCCATTTGATTGTACAAACCCATTGATTGCAGGATTTGGTCCAATGTATGTAACATCAATTTGGTTTGCAAAAAGTGCTTCCATCGCCGATGGACCTGCGTTGAATATTTGTGTTGTAACTTGTACGTTATCGCCTAAAGCTCTCTGAAAATCACCTCTACCAAGTCCTATGACTGCC
>DATFCN010000022.1:0-20919 GCA_035253045.1 Nitrososphaera sp. | reverse complement strand
CAGCGGGCATACACTGGCTCAATTCTACTATGGCCAAAAAGATCAGGCCTGCACAGTAGTGTTATTTGGTGGCCTTTTCTGGATGTAGCGGTAATTCCGCATTGTTCCAATTCTTGTCAAGATGTTCTCTCGCACCATATCTGTAAGCGAATGCGAGACTGCAGTCCTATCGTAATTATATCCTCTTCTTGAGAGTTCTTCATGTACTTCCCCAAGAGGCCTTTCACTAACAAAATACCCTTCGACCCAGAGATTTTCCAAGAGACCCCTACATGTTATCCCGCTCTTGGTTATCCCCTTCTCTTGTTGTTGATGTTGCTGATCCTCTGGTACAGGTTCAGCTATGGATCGGGTCTTCAGGGTATCTATTTCTTGTCTCAACGTATCGAGTTGGCTCTGCACTTCTGGGGCTATCATCTTGCTGGCATCAAGGCTTGAGAGCACGCTTTCAATCACCTGTTTGACCCTGCTCTCAATGCACGTGACCTCTACTTCCCATTCACCGTGCTTTAGCCTGATTTTAACCTCCTCAGCAGCATGGCCATTCATCTCTGTTTAAATATAACCTTCAGGCAGATATTGATAAATCTGTTGCTGACCATATTGAGCATGTTGCGCAATATTAATATACTTGTGCCCGCAGATATTGTTGATCAACATGACCACTCAGGAAGCCCTTTTTTCAGACAATATCTTAAGTCTAAGGGATCTCGACATAGGAGAATCGGTGAGCAAGTGTTTAGCTCCTAAGCGCGATGTATTGAAAGGCAAGAAAATTGTGTTTTGCCATGACGACAAGAAAGTGATGCCAGTTGACGGATGGGGTATGAGATCCAACCCTTATGGCAGCAGGACGATAACTACCATCCGCCCGATCAAACAGAATACACTCGTGGCGGCTATAGACTCTAGCAGCATTAAGCTAGCTGAAACAGAAGATGGAAGCCTTTATGGCATTAAGTGTGGCGTCGCTACCGCCTATGCTGGCCACACTCTTATGCATTTTAAGATAGGCCCGGGCTTGTTCTATCTAAGCGAAAAGACAGTTCAAGATTCAGAACTGGAAGAGCGACTCTCAAGGCTTGTTCTATTAGATGATGATTTGGCTAAACGTATGATAAGAATACGTGTGGAGAGGGCCGTCCAGAAACAGATTGCCAGCAACTTTACAAATTCAATAATTTTAGTTGACGGTTCGCTCAAGGCATCAATCTTTGAAGAGAGAGATTGCCGCATAAATAAGATTTCAGAGAGCATTGTTCTCCGCCAGAACACGCTTGTAGGGATTAGCAAGAGCACGAAGCTCAAAGCGTTAGAGAGGGCAGCCGCTCCATTAACAAAGATCCCAGGACCAGCCTACATTGAAGTTGAAGACATCATCAAAAGCTTGATCAGGAATACTATTGGGAGCAACCTGATGGTTAAGCTTCAAAAGGGCAATACCAGTCCTATTTTGCGAGCGGACATTGTAGGCGACGCAAGCCAATCACTTGGCATGTTGATGGGAAATGATGTAGTTGCAGGTGGCTACCCTGAAACGCTGAGGCTTGCACACCATATTTCAACATTCACGAGTACAGAGGTGACATGCCTCAGAAGCCACATACTGAACAATTATGACGTTACCGAGCTAGTTGCAGATGATATACGCAGAACTCTTTTGGGGTCGATACCAGTATGAAGATATTATCAAAGAACGGTAACGAACTGCTCTTACTTGCTATGAAGGAAGATTCGGCTGCCAAGGGAGACTACTTACTCATAGAGGAGAGGAACAGGGGTATGGTTGTACAAGTCTATGATGAAGAGTACCTTTCATCTCAGGCTTTAATTGAAGACATTGTCAAAGAAGAAGTGATCAATGCATCAAGCATGGAGAACCTCCATGATCCGCTTGATATCGGGAGCTTATCCCGATTGGTAAGAGATGCCAGAATATTTCGAGCCAAGATTAGGGCATCTGTCAATGATGGTAAACTATCTAGCGATGTGACATGGCTACCTTCAAGAGTAGAGTCCAAAATAAGGCGGATTGCGATAAAAGAGCTTGAATCTTTGCTTGGAAGATGTGGTGTATTTCCAATATCGCTTGGCAAAGCTGGTCATGAAGAAGAGTTTGAAATATATGCAGAAGATCTCGATGGTAAGCTGACTATAATTACAGGCAAGAAAGAGTCAGGCAAGTCGCATCTCTCCAAGATGCTTATCAAGACATTGGTGCAGTATGGCGCGTTTGTGATCGTATTTGATCTGAACAACGAGTATGGAGGTCTTGGATGGAGCCGCGCTGGGGTACCCTCGTCAATCCATCAGCAAGTCAAGATACTCGAACCTGGCAAAACACTTAGGTTTAGTCTTAACTACTGCGGCAAGACAACAATATCAGGCATGCTTAAAAATGCGCTTGACATGCCTGCTGCGTCTCTGCGGGAATTCTTGCGGATCTGGGACTGGTGTGAAAGCAAGCAGTCGCTTTCAATTGATGCCATAGGTAATGCCGTCAACACTTGGAACATAAATGAGCTCGTAAGAGACGCATTAGTATCTCGATACCATGTCATCCAATCCTCACGGCTGTTCATCAACGGTGAAGGAGGCCTGCAATTTGAGGATATTATTTCAGGCAAGAGCGGAGCGGCCATGATAATCAACATGGGCGAAGTTTCACCGACTGTCCGCAGAATGATTGTTGAGTTAGTATTGAGCAAGATTGTGGATTTGCTAGAGCACAAGCAGATCCCACCTATTTTCCTCTTTGCAGAAGAGGCACACATCTATATACGCGATACATATTGGGAGGACATCATTACTCGAATGAGACACTTTGGCATTTATACCACCTTTATCACAAACCAGCCCGACGCATTAAATGATGGCATTTATCGACAGGTAGACAACATTTTCCTGTTTAACTTTACGAACGATAACGACCTAGACAAAATATCCAAAGTATCGCTGGCAGATAATGACACCATACGATCAATAGTAAGGACACTTCCACAACGCCATTGTTTGGCGATAGGTAAGACAGTATCCGACCTACCTGTCGTGATCAAAGTTGCAGCAGCTGAAGTATTGACGCTGGGAGAAACTAAAAAATTCTTTACTAAAAAATAGGTTACACTATAGCGGTTTGACCACGTTTTCTTGTCCCAATATCAATTGCTTCATTGACAGTAGAAACAAAGATCTTGCCGTCCCCTGCAGAACCGGTACTCGTGGTGTCGAGGATGGCTGCGATTACCTTTTCAACTTCAGGATCATCAACCACAGCTACAACATTAGCTCTATTTGAAAATTCAGCAGAGAGCCCTCTTGTCCCTCGAGCAGTATGGACCTGCGGCTTCTCACCTTTACCTCTTCCTTTGGCGTCAAGGATAGTTGCACCGCCTACACCAGCGTTCCTCAGGGCTTCATTAACAGCGCTGACTTTCTCTGCAGATATGATGGCCTCTACACGCTTCATGGCACGTTGTAAATAAAGTTACAATATAAGGTTTTCAAATAATTAGGTTATCGTAATTCAATATATCCACGAATAGTGATTGTAATGTAATTATCATAAACTTTGCAGAATAAATGTCAAACTGAAGGACTAATACAGAATATTTAACCGAAGCGTTGATAAATTATTACCTTAAAATAGAGGTTACTTGCATTGCAGGAACAAGATAGAGAGAGGATTAAGAATCGAAGCAAGCTTGACATAATATATGATATATTAGTATCTGCAACAGGTGGAGTCAAAAAGACGCACATTATGTCCCATGCAAATTTGAGCTCCGAGCAAATGAACTATTACTTCAATACACTGTTATCTCATAGCCTCTTGAACGCAGAAAAAGACTCAGAGGACAACCTTGTTTACAAAACAACACACAAAGGTGTCAGATTCCTTCACTGCTGCGCGCAAATAAAATCACTTATCGCACCAGTAGCAAAGGTAAGAATGCGAAGCGATCTACTCTTCCTTTAGATACAATAGAATTATCTTCGTATACCGTTAAACGCAATACTAACCTACTTTGAACGATGTCCTATTATCCGACGCAGGAAGATGAGCTTCGGACAAGGGAAGCACAGGCAGAGAGCACCAAGCAAGCAGAAGAGGGTAAGTTTCTTTCCACATTTCAAACGACTCCGGTGAGAAATCTTGGAAAGTTGTCAGAGATGGCAAAAGCAATAGTGAGTAACTTTAACCGGATAATGGAGGAGGCTCGCCAAGAGCCGTATCAGCGGCAGGAAGACATCATGGCAGGCATGAAAAAGCTGTTGGAAGAGCAGATAAACGTGATCGAAGCCCGACGCGCTTATACGGTAAAAATCAACCCTTCAACTGCATTAAAGGAAGAAAAAAAGGCCTAGCAGCCGTTATCTTTTACCCAAGGCTCATTAGCAAACTCACTTGTTGTGCACTGCTCTGTTTCAATCACCACATAGCCATTATCCAGTAGCTCGTTGTTGAGGTTGCTTGATGAGCAATACACCACGGCGAGCATACCACCAGAGTCTGATGTCAGCAACCTGTCGTCTTGGTCTACTATTACGGTGCTCCCAAGGCACAGGTCTCGAGTAAACTCAGTTGAGTCAGCGAACATTTCGGCAGTCCTTGAAGGGATCTCCGTAAGAGCAAGGTCAACCTTGTACACAGTGTTGTTTACCGTCACATAAAGTGTGTCTCCATCCACTATTCTAGTTGCCACGCCTTCTATACAGCCTGCAGACCCATGACATTGTATATCTGATCCAGAAAAGGCATTAGCGAGTATTCTGCTTAGAGTATCAGGATCATTATTGTTCCCTTGGGTATTTTCTGCTCTATCAAGTGTTGTATCAAGGGTATCAGGATCATTATTGTTCCCTTGGGTATTTTCCACAAACTGCCATTCGTTATTGCCATCAGGAATCCTCTGCCAGGTACGATCATCGTCGCTCCTATCGACAAGCGATGGTGTTCTGTCCTGGACATCGCCAGTTGCGTTGCTGAGGACAAGGCTCTCACCAGTGTTTGACAGCATTGGTCTGTCAAGCTCAATCACATATGTTTCGCCAGCCTCAATTACTGCGTCTGGTGGCAGGTCAATAGTTGGAGACTGCAACAAAGGGATTATCTCAAAATCACTGATGTTGATGTCAACGGCACTTGGGTTGTACAACTCGATCCACTCCTCCTCGTCATTGCCTTCAGGGTTGAGCTCAACTTCATTTATTAGGATGTTATCACTAGTCGTAACAGCTGACGTGTCGTCGGCGTCATTTACAAATGGAAGACGGCTCAAGTCTTCTGTTGTCTCTAAAGGAAGAGGAGAATCTTCTGCTCCTTCTTCACCACTTTCTGTCACATTCCCAACAAGATCGTTGAAATTACTAACAGTAATATTGGATAATGCATTTTGGCCAGCTGCTGAGGGAATGCCACCTACTATAGGTAGCAACAATAACGCCAAAGCAGTCTCCATGTTTATTGACATTATGTATTCTCTTCGTAGCAAGAGACGCTTTGGGGAATATTAACAGTTATGAAGGCTATCTCTAGAATGATATGAGATTTCACTCTTTAAGCTTTTTGTGCAGATAGATCTTCTTTAAACTATTTAACCCTACAACAAGCACAATTACTACTAATATAGCAATCATTGCCTGTACTGCAGATATGGTTAACCTCCCCCCCTGACCACCAAATAAGTACATTTCTATTGGTGCGACAAATATAACTAAGAACGCCGCAACAGCAAGTATCATCGCCCACATCCCAGTCATGAAAAGCACCAGACTCGTAAGCGCCATCGCAATTACTACCTGAGGATGATGACGAAATACTGTATTGCAATCGAGATAAATGCTAAAAGGGAGGTAAATAGTGCTAGTTTGAATATTTGATAACCAATCTCTCTTTCGCCAAGCGGCTTATCCACGACAATCAACCTTACAAGTGTAGCTGGCGCCGTGCTATCATTTGACGCAGCTATCTTGAAGTCGTTTGTCAAGATCGTGGGCCTTGCCTTTACCTCCCTGTGTTCAACTATGCGCCTGACGCTTGCAAGGAACAGGAATGAGTTCATTACAGCAGGCAAGAGGGCGATTACTCCAATTATTTCGGAACTGCCGACGATGGCTACCGCACCATACATGGCTCCAAGCAGAAGCGTACCAGAGTCGCCAGGAAATACCCGGCTTGGGAACTTGTGATACCTGTAGAATGCGATCGCAGCAAAGAATAGAGGAAGCGCAGCAAGGAATACTTCACGGTTGCCAAAAATCGCAACGCTCACCAAGAGGGGGATCATTGCAATTATCAAAAATCCACTTGCCACTCCGTTTAGCACATCAATCGAATTGATAGTATTGCCCGTAACTGGAATTATAACGAATATGAGAGGGATGTAGAGTAGAGGTATATATGCACGGCCAAATAGTAGATTTAAAGACTCTCCATGTACTTCCTCTACGTAAATATCAAGCACAACCAACGGAATGGCAGCAGCCAATAGTGCTAGTGGCTTAAACCATCCAGGCATAACTCTGCGGTCGTCGATGTAGCCTACAAAAAACGCAATAACTGTTGTAAGTAGTATTGCAAAGACTGCAAAATTCATTGTCAGCATAAAGAGCAGAATTTCCGCAGCGGCAATGCTGATCATAATGACAGGACCTGCAGGCCGAGGAACTTGAGGCTTTTCTGGCTTGTGAGCATCTGGAACTACACTGCCCTTTGCGGTCAGTAACCTTATTGCTGTAGGCGTTATGAGCAAGACACCAAAGAATGAAATGGCGGATACGGCTGCACCGTATATTATCAGGTTAATGCCGTCCAGCATTGGATATTACTGTCCTAGCCTATTCTTTAACTGATGTTTTAATTTACCTGCAACAGTTGGCCCTATCTTGGGCACACTTGCAAGTTTAGCCTCTGAAGCTTTTGTGATCGTGGGCACATCGGTAAAGCCTGCATTATACAGTGCTCTAGCTTTGACCCTCCCGATGCCCTCAAGCACAACAAGTGGCATCAACTCCTCCTTCACTCCGTACCTTATCCTAGTGCGTAGGCTATAAAGCTCTGGCATAAGATCCCCTCGACGCAACAATTTGGCCACTTCATAAAGCGAGTAGACAAGCCAGTTAGCCATCTCTACCATCCTGTGCATGTCACCTGGCTCAATGCCTATTTTTTCGCTTAGTACCTTATCTGACGTTTCCTCTATCCACCAACATAATGCCCAAAAGCTGCGAGAGCAATCATATTCGCTTACCGGATATAACAGTTCATTGCCACGACGTTGTATCAACATGCTTACCTGATCATAGTCCGTTTTGCGTAAGGACAATTTTGGATAAAAATCAGGGCTGCTCACTATCACATGCAGAAAACCAAGTGTATGTTTGGTGCCTGTGTCTGTGTGCTCAGTCCCTTGGAGGGCATTTCGGAACTTCACTGCGGTAGCTGGATTGATGTACAGAAGCGATGTCCGTCTGCCAAATTCTGTGGCAATATAGCGATCCTTCCTTGACTTGACTAGGTCTTCTTGCTCCAAGTATTCAATGGCTGACTCGACCTTAAGCTTGACAGTTGCACTCCTATACTGGCGTGCAAAGAGTGTCCTTGAAAAAAGGTCATGTATCTCGGGTTTTTTCATCCCAGGCACAGCTGCGATGTTGGAGAGCAAATGAAATCTTATGGCGCTATCGCTTGTCAATTGCGATCGAATCGGCTCTGGGCTGCCAAGGATGTAATGGTCATAAAGATCTTCAGCATTTGCACCAGACTCAGTTACGATTACGGCCTCGCCAATTGTATCGTACTGCGGCCTGCCGGCTCTGCCACACAGTTGCTTATATTCCAGCACGCTGATAGGCAAATTTCCACCATATTCAGAGTCGTATCGCAGGATGCTTGCTATCACAACCCGTCTTGCAGGTAGGTTAACGCCAGCAGCAAGAGTCGGTGTCGCAGTTAGCAATTTGACCACACCTTTTCGAAATGAGCCTTCCACTATCTCCCTGCTTGAAGGTGCAAGGCCGGCATGATGAAATGCTACCCCTTTTGACACAAGCTTCGCCAATGTTTTTGTGATCTCAGTATCGTCTCCTCTAGACAGTATCTCAGAGGATGCCTTAACTGCCAGTTCTCTTGCCGCTTTGTCTAGCTGTTTATAGATGCCTTCTGCAGCTTTGGCTGCAAGCGAAGCAGCACGCTTTCTCGTTTCAGCAAATATGAGTGCCTGTCCACCTTCATTAACACAATCAATAGCAATGTCTACTGCAGGGGAAACACCAGAGTTGTTGTCAATTCTATAAGCACTACCATCTCTCATTCTGATCCTGCCATGTTCGTAGACTCCCTCCAATAGCATTGTTGGTCGCCAGTTGCTTTTCACAAGCTCGCAGGAAAGCCAGTTGGCTATCTCGTCAGAGTTGGCTACTGTAGCAGAAAGCGCGATTATCTGAGACTGCGGATAATGCTTGCGGATTTTCGTAAGCATCATCTCAAGTGTTGTGCCTCTTTCTCTATCAGCTATAAGATGCACTTCATCAGATACGAAAAGTCCTATATTATCAAGCCACTCTGCGTTATGGCGAAAAAGTGTATCCATCTTTTCATTTGTAAGAATGATGACGTCTGCAGTGGCCAGTTCTTTTCCCGACGAATCATAGTCGCCAGTTGCAACCATTACCTTGATCTTTCTGCCAAAGTCAAGATTCTCAAACACCTTCATGTCATTGTACTTTTCGCTTGCTAGTGCACGAAGCGGTGTCAGATATACTGCTTTTCTATTCTCCTTTAGTGTCTTGTTAATTGCCATCATTGCGATAAGTGTCTTGCCACTCGCAGTCGGAGTGGTCATGAGCACACTCTTTCCATCCAATATGCCCTGCTTCAATGCTAACTCCTGAGGAGGATAGAGAGAAGAATAGCCAAGGTGAGAAAGAAGCATTTTGATTGAACTGTCGGATAAAGTTGGCGGCATTTTAAGATATAAGCAAGCCAGCTGTTTTAAAAACGCATTTACGCCTTAGCCCAAAAGCCAGGCCGTCTTTCAAATATCTGGCCTTCTCGATTAAACTTTTGAATATATTTCCTTGCTTCTTCATCTGAAAACTTACCTGTCTTCACTAGCTCGTCTACAAGCAATTTATCTTCTACGTCATTGTTCTCGGCACCAGTTAGTACTCTGAATAGTTCCATGAATGTCTTTTCTTTTGAAACTACGCTCTGAGGCTTTCCATATAATACTCCAAGGTCTGTCTTTCCCGTGTTAACGTCGACTCCAGCAGTTCTCATCATCTGGTCTACAAGGTAAATAGCACGCTGGGCATCCTCTGCGTCTACCATGTCCTTTAATAGCAATCTTGCACGAGCAGATGCAAGCCTGATCAACCCTTCAAGCTGCCTTGGAGTTACGGTTATCATACCTTCTGATTCAATCCTTCTCATATCCATGTAATAGCTGCGAACTATGTCAATTGCTTCAGGTGTTAGTGTTGGCTCGATCTGTTTTGCATATGACAGGTATTTGCTGAAAAGGTCGATGTCAATGGCGGGTCTGGCGGCTTGTTCTGTATCGCGGTGTATTTCCAAAATATGGCTTGCGACAAGGCTGTCCTTTTCTTTGTCTGGACTATCACGGACTATGAATATCAGATCAAATCTTGTCAGCAGGGGAACTGGCAGGTTGACATTTTCCGTTATATTCTTGTATGGGTCATATTTGCCATATATGGGATTTGCTGCAGACAGGATTGATGTTCTTGCGTTCAATGTAGCGACAATGCCTCCCTTTGCGACCGAGCAAGTTTGCTGTTCCATCACTTCGTGAAGTGCCGAGCGGTCTTCCGGCTTTATCTTGTCAAATTCGTCAATGCATACGATTCCCTGATCGCCCAATACGACGGCACCTGCCTCTAACATCATGATTCCCGACTTGTCACGAATAACTGCAGCTGTCAAACCTGCAGCTGTAGAACCTCTACCGGAGGTATATAACCCCCGTGGAGCAATCTTGGCAGTGAATTTTAACATTTCAGACTTTGCTGTACCGGGGTCGCCTACCAAAAGCACATTGATATCACCTCGTCGAGTCGAACCATCTTCAAGCCTCTTAGTTACAGAGCCTACAATAAGCAGTAGTATCGCTTCCTTAATCGGTTCATGGCCATAAATGTGAGGAGCGAACGAGGCGATTAGCTTTTCGTAAGCATCAGGTTTACTTGCAATTATTCTTATCTGCCGCTCATCCTCTGCGCTTATCATTATTCTTTCAACGGACCTTGTGTCCTTGCTGCCGGCCCTGCCCCCAAGATACTCGATGTTATTTCCTTCCATGCGGAGTCGGAAAAGGCTCGTCTTGGCTTGTGGAACCAGCTGCTCCTGTTCTATCCTAATTATACCTGTAAGCATGATTCTATCGCCAGGGCGGCATTGATCTACAAGGTCACTCATGACAGTAACTTCAATGTAGTGTGGTAGTTGGCCTGCGGGTAAATCCTCTGGCAGCTCCTGCAGTCGAACCATCTGAAAGTCAATAAATAGGCTACTCTCCGGATCCATTTCCAGTTCTTTTTCAGAGCACGCAGGGCATTTAGTTGGTTTTTTCATTACCAGGCCTTTGAGCAACGCTTCTGCAACTGTGTTGCAGTTCATGCATTTGTATGCAACCTTCTTGGCAAGAGGCTTGACCTCTGAGGAGCGCACGACCATGCCAGATATGCTCACAAGTTTATTTATCAAATCAGCATTTATCTCGCGCAGGCCTTTTTGCACAGTATAGTTACCTATCCTGACGCGGATCTTTTCATGGATTTCTTGCTCATAGTCAGGATGGATCTCGCGCAGGACCGATAGAACCGCTTCGTTGAATGCCTCAAGATATTCATCAGGCTTGTGTGTTATCTCTTTGGCTAGTAAAGGGTTGTAAGAATCAAGATCAATATAGTCTATAATAAGAGACTGGGCACCTGATGCCATCATGTTGTTTATCCTATCAAAATACTTGTAATTGCTGTCGCGGTCTTTGAATGCCTTGAGGAACCTTTCCAGATCGTTTGCAAGCGCCGCTGCAGTCTGCTGCTCAGACAAACTTCTTTAGCACTCCTTTTTTGAATTCCATTGAAATCTTATTTATGAGGATATATAGCTCCTTTTCCTCTGCAGATAGTTTGCCTTCAAGCTCTGGAGAAAGCGATGAGGCAGCAGCCAACTTGACTATTTTTTCAAGTCGGGATGCTACAAATGTATTTAGGGAAACAATCAGGTTTTCCCTTTCCCGCTCCTTCAGACCTTCAAGGTAATCGTTTACTCTGACATAAAAGTCAACATCAACACCAGATAGGTCATGAGGCTTTGCAATGCGCTCGCGATTCATAGTCCTGGATATATAGCCAGTAGCATCATTTGACTGAATTTCGAGAGTGCCCTGTTCGACAAGGATTTTGGCAATCCAGCGCGGGAGAGACGACATATCGCCTTCTTTTGCATCGATAACAACGTCGCTGACGCTCATCTTAGCGTCCTCTTTATATGTCACCCTGACCTCCTCCAGCATGTAGCCTAGCTGGTAAATACTCTGAATGGATTCAACCCTTGGCTCCGAGCGGCGGATGTTGACCATGGAGAAGAGCTATTAAGAACAGGGTACTTATTATATATCATATCAGCACAGCTTTTGTAAAGCTACTAGTTAGCTTATAGCTGTCCTTCAATTGGACGACAGTCTGGCAAAAAAAGGCTCGGTAAACTGTCGGGACTTGAGCCTCTTAGAGCGTATTCCAATTACAAGAAGAAATAATCAGACTTCTTGTATGTCGATACACTCTCACATTTAGGACATTGTTCAGTCTTCTCGTTAATCTTAGCAGTTCTAAAATCAGATGTGTCCATTTGGACAATTGATGGATGCTCATGACCGCAATCTCGGCATTTTATCATCATGATTGAGGTTGATAAATCCACTACTGCTACCCTCCTCCCTCAAGTTAAACTCACACCCTGTTATTTTACCACAGTAGCATTTGCTCTCTACAACTTTTTATTATAAGACTGTTCGGCTCCGAGTAATCAGATTTAAAATCATCAAATCGCCGGATAACTTTTCAAGTTAACAATCTCGTAAAGTGCCCCTACCTCTTTTATAGTATACTTACGATTAAGCTAGCTATATAAGAGCAATTGCTTTTAATCGACAAAGAGAAGAGCGGATCCCGATAATCACTATGCCCAATCGAGCACAGCCCTACATCGAAACTAGGTACTGGAAAATGGCGGGGCCACACCATCTGAAGTCATGGACAGGAAATTGGAAATCATCAGTTCTCCATCTAGTCCTTACAAGCACGCAGCTTATCCCAATAATACCTTAACTCATCGACCAGCCATGTCCCTAATTTAACGGGCGCCTCAAATATCCCTAGGATTGAACAGTGTCAAAAATAGGAACCTATTAATGGTTTAACAATTTTAAAAGAGAACGCTTCGTAATGGAATCGTCCAAGAAAACAGATCTGGCGAACCTTATGTGGTCTGAGAAATACAGGCCAAAGAAATTACGGGAGGTAGTTGATCAGAAGGATATAATTAATGGAATAAGCAACCTGATTAAGAGTCCAGATATACCTCACATGTTATTTGCAGGGCCGGCAGGAGTCGGTAAGACCACCACGGCGCTCTGCATTGCAAGGGAGCTTCTTGGAGAAGAGTGGAGGAAGAATACCCTCGAACTTAATGCATCAGATGAGCGTGGTATTAAGATGGTGCGAGAGCGTGTAAAAGAGTTTGCTGCTTCGATTAAGCTGGCAGGCGATAGGGAGTTTGGTAAGCCCAAGATAATCATACTTGACGAAGCGGACGAGATGACCTCTGAAGCCCAGACTGCGCTCAGGCGCATAATAGAGGACAGCGCAAGGACGACAAGATTTGTTATTATTTGTAATTATCTATCTCAGATAATAGAGCCAATCCAGAGTAGGTGTGTGGTGTTTAGATTTACACGCTTGCCGAAGGAAGATGTTATAGAGCATCTGAAAATGATCTGCGAGCAACAGAAAGTGAAATATGAAGAGAAGGCTCTTGCTCGGATATATGAGTCAACTGGTGGCGACCTACGCCACTCCATAAACATTATGCAAGCTGCAGCTGGGATGGGTTCTGTAACCGCAGCCAGTGTTACAGCAGCGATTGGACTATCGGGTAGGGAGAAAGTGGGGGAGGTACTGACCCTTGCAATATCTGGCAAGTTCAATGACTCGAGAGCAAAGCTTCTTGAACTAACGCAGGTCTATGGAATGACAGAGGGCGACTTTATGAAGTATGCAAACGAGGAGGCCTATGAAATGAGGGTCGAAAAACCAGAGGAGTTTGCTGCCATAATGGCGGAGTATGACTACAGGCTGGCTGCTGGAGCACATCCAGAAATTCAGCTTTCGGCGTTGCTCGCTCAGCTAGGGAAGTTAGGTAGAAAATAACATGGCAAGTTCATATGGGATGTCCACTGTTGCAATAGTGTTCGCTTAATATCATAGTCAAGCAAGATCGGATTATGTATCTTCTTTTAGTATAATGTATCTTGCGACTCACACAGATATCTGAAGATATCTCTGATAGAGACAGAGAGAGACCAACAATAGTATCATCTCTGTTTGTGGCATACATCAGGAGCCACACAGTATGTACATCAATAACTTACATTCCTCAGGAATAAATGCCAGATGAGGCTTGAAGGTCAGAGCTTGCTCCGCGCAAGCAGCTAGTATTCTTCCTCAAATTCTTCTCCTCCCTCTTCTTCTTCTACCTCTTCAAAGTCCTCTTCCAGTTCTTCCCGTTCTTCTGCGCTTTTGTATGGAAGATCCGCTTCGCCAGGCACGCCACAAACTGGACATTTAAATTCTATCGTCTGACCCTCGAGGTCTAAGGGGAACTCTTTTGAAAAAACCTCGTCACATTTTGAACACACAAGTGTAGTCTGGATGTTCTCCTGGCTGAACTTGTGCGATTGCACTCTAAAGGTATTATTTGCCAAGTATTTTCGTCCTACGTACAGGAAATCTCCTTTTTTATAAGCGTTCTTTGACATCAATAGACATTTCATAAGAGGAATTCAACCCAGCCATACAGTATGAAAGTTCTAGACCCGTAAACTGCATGTATGCACGATCATATTATTATCCATACTCAGCTGCTAAATGACAGATACAAATTTCTCTCTTCAAGAAGGTGCACATTGTTCTATGCGCTCCTTAGACGGTTGTAGAAGGTCTCTCTGACGCAATTTTCTTGCTAATACTTAAGTATGCTAAGAATGGAGGCTTTACGTGCGGCCGATTTATAACCACTCGGATTGAACTGGACTGTATAGCTTCTTTCGTGCATCATCTAAGCTACTTCGTTCAATAATTAACCCTTGTGATTTGAGCTCCTCTACTGCGCTTTGCACGGTTCTCCTTGGAAGGTTAGTCATATTCATAAGCTCAACCTGATCAATTGGATGCTTTGACTTCATTACGAAATAAACAAATTTGGCCGCTGGGCTCCCTTCTGGGTTCTTGCTAAGGTTAGATACGCTAAATGCTGCTTTTGTTGGAAATCCTCTTCTTTGCGACTCCACAGCAGATGCCGCTTCAACTCGTATTTCAGCTAAGTTGACCCGCTGACCAAATTCTGCAATCAATGCAGATTGTTGCGATTCCAAAGGAGCTTCAAAAATGAAAGTGCTTGGAGGAAACTTTGCAGTTAGTGCTCCTACAAAGTTCCACCTTATGATACCTTTCTCGTCATAAATGCCTACATTTATTCCCTCATTTGCTTCAAGTACTACTTTATCTGAACCTAGTTTGACTGCCTCTTCGATTTTGGCCAAGGTAACGTCCAGTGGAAGTTGATGCCTTGGATCCTTCTTGCCAATCTTCCATTGAACATCAAGTTCCTTAGTTAGTATGCTTTCAGTGATCTTTCGCTTGTGTTCAAAGTTCAAATGTGTATTATTCTCCCCTATTTCTATAATATCAAAGCCCATCTTTTCAGATTCGTCGATGAACTTTTCGAATACATTTTCTGATACCATGTACTCAGAAATAGTGCTTCCAGTGGAAACTTTGATGTTATGATCGTGATAGAATTTTATCTTCTTCTTCAATATCTCTTCAGAGATAAGAAGCGGCAGCACTCCGTATATCTTTACAGCATCAATAAATGGCGCAAGTACTTCGAGGTTTTCCTTATCAAGGCCCTCTAACTTATCTATAATATAGGTTCGGCCCTCATTTCTTGGTTTTTTCCCATCTATTCGGTTCTTGGCGTATTCTTCTAGCAAGCTTTACCATGTATATGCAGATCTGTCATCTATTTTGAACTTTTGACTGATGCCAAAACTGCGCACTAAATATAAGGTCAGTATGTATTCAGCGCAAATATTTCAATTCCTGCGCCGAATATCCACCAAACGTCATATATTGTTGCTCCGCTGTGGGTTTGAAATTCAACAGTATTCCTTCGATTTATAGCATTATTATATGGGATTTTTCATGGATCAGGCGGGAATGAACTCAATATCTATTAGAATAATTTAGCACCCACGCCATTAGAACTCCTTGCAATATCAGCACAGTGCACCAGAAGCGATTCCACCAATTAGGAAAATCATGTTGCGGCCAGTGCGGAGAGATGATTGCTCTGCTGCTTGCTTGTGATTCCTCTCGATTGAGGTGCTCTGTAAGAGAGCCCTTACTCTAACTACAATCTTTGATTTTGGGACTTTCATAGATTGAGGGGATAGAAATGCATCATGTAGCCATCAATACTGAGCAATTGATAGAGAGACAACAAAATACAACACCATATTGGCACGCTAATCTACTTTGTTTATTCTCTAGAAAGGAAATTAATACTTACATATCATCTATAGCAGTATGTTGGTATTGAATCTCATCCAGATCTGTTTGTCTATGCATCTGTTACATTTCTATGCGAAAAATGCACACAAATGACATGAATTGCTTCTTTGAACTAGATTATATGTTGACGTCATCATAGATAGTATAGTCACATGATGCATCTACACGCAGATTCGTTTGCAAGAATAAGGAAAGTTAGCCAAAACAACGCCATGTATGAGAAAGCGAATTGCAGTAGTTATGTAGGTATTAGGGATAGTGATCTTAATCGATACCTTGTTGCATGTAAGTCTTGCGACTGGAATATTCAATATCTAGTGCGATCAGCTGACTTGGATATATCTGGCTCTACTGCCAAATGTCCAGTGTGTCGCATGAAGAGCATAGAATGTAGTCCTATTCCGTTGCGTCAAGGGGATTACTCAAGAATATTGACCTCAGGTACACTTCCGTCAACTCTAGTAAGAAATAGAAATAAAGTCATAGATAAGGTAGCTCAATCTTACGAGCTGCTTAGCCATTACACAGGGATAATAATTGCTAAGGGCCTACTAGACATGGACCGAACAGGATAGATGCAAATGTCAAAGGCTTTTCAAATTGTAAAGAAGTGGTTCGCTCGAATTACAAGAAATGAAAGGTCACAAAAATACAATCAAGGAAAACAAGAAACAATGGTTTCATCCCTGTTATCATCCTCATCGGTAGCAGGAATAATCTAAGAGTATTATAAATATCAAATATCCTGAAAATGCATATAGCAAAAATAAAAATAAAAAAATTGAAGATTTTCCTAACGCGTCATGCTCCTACATTCTTGAGCACACATTCTACACATTTCTGCACATTGCTTTATTTCATCCATTAATGTGCTCATTCCTTCATGTTGCTGCTGCGTCATTCTATCGCATTCTTGCGCACATGCATCGCACATATCGGCGCACATATTGCACATTTGCCCTATATGCTCACTACCTCTTGACATGAATGTAGCGCAGGTCATACACATCGTAGAACAATCACGACACATAATCATCATTCTTGACATCATACCCATCATGCTCTGCATGTTTTGCATATTCTGTTGTTGCATACTCTTCATATCCATCGCCGTCATACAAGCTGTGCAACAAGCTTCGCAAGCTTCCATACATCTGCAGCATGCGTCAATGCATGTCTGATATTTCGGATTTTGAAGTTTGATAGTTGTTGAGGAATTCATTTTCAAAAGTTAACTGCGAGATGTAATATATAAATATATGCATATTTTGCACGATAGAGGTCATTTCTGCACATAAAATGCACAAAATAGTACAGGAAATTTACGAAATTAATAATAATTATGCAGATTCTGCATGATTTAATATGCTTATATGGAGGCTTCTATAACGCGAAGCAAAACGAGACAATAATTTTTATCAGATGTAAAACCAACATGAACGGAATATACTAAATCCGATTTGTAATCTACAAGGATTAGGAGACTCTAAAGGAGGATGAAGAGAACAGATATACATGAATTAAAATTATACTTCAGCACAATTGAGAGCCAGATACAATCTGAAACTATCTCTTATACCTCCAATACTCCACTTTTGGGGGTCTGAGTGTAGATTTGAGATGTTTTAGTGTAGAAACTGACTTCGGTGGAGATGGTAGCTCCGTGCTCTAAATCTATCCACATGTGTTCAACAGCTAGCAGTACACGACCACAGCTTGGTTGTAGATGTTACAAGCTTCGATTTGCTATTGCATTTTCTTATTTTCGTCTTATTGAAAATTCAATTGTCAAGCCTCTTTTTGCACTGTAGTTAATAGTAAAATTCTCATTCTGTGCTATCGGAATAGACCCTAGCATATCAAGAGAGCAATTAGGACATTCTTCATTTAGGAAATGCTTAGCACTCAAAATTGATGCGCACCAAAAGCAGTTTCTGCACATCGTAAATTTCGTACATTCTCTAGTGCAATACTTCTGCTCCATTTGACTTTGATTGCTTATGCTATGATCAGCAGACTTGACTAGGCCTTTGTGTATATGGAGTGATTTGATACTTGTGTTATCTGTTATAGGATCATTAAATCGCGACTGTCGCTGTCCCTTGATACTTGCCATATATGTCAAGTTTCTAAATACGCCTTGCGAAATATTAATTCTGTCAAATATGCATTCTTATCAGTTTTAATGCAAATTCTGCCGCATACCAAATTATATCCCTGTTCTAGTAGGTACCTAGCAAGTGTCTTTGACCATAGTTAATTCTAATGCGATAAAAAATTGGAGAAAATTCAGAAAGCCGGCCATGGAGGTATTTTTGACTGCAATCTAGCCTGCTAAAATTATGATACCTCCTTTTTAATACTCTTGTTACCAATCAATTCTAGAGTACGGGCGTTTGGGAAAATCGTCATGGCAAGTATGGCCTTTTACTTCTAATGTAAAACTGATC
The DNA here is from genome assembly GCA_035253045.1 of Nitrososphaera sp. GTDB lineage: Archaea > Thermoproteota > Nitrososphaeria > Nitrososphaerales > Nitrososphaeraceae > Nitrososphaera. The sequence goes on along the minus strand of DATFCN010000022.1, from coordinate 2,590 downwards.
TCTTTATTCAAAGCTATCAACAGAGGGTTTGATCCATCAAAGCCCAGGAACAATGGGTCAGAAATCATGAATTGCTCAATTGATTTTAGACTCTTAACATAATAACCCAATGCATTGCATAACATACCAACCCAGTTCCTGTCAGGATTTTTGTTTTGATTTAACATTTCTAAAATTTTCTCTGCGTCAGCTTTCTCTTCTGTAGAAATGTCCGTCGAAGTTGCCACATATTGTTTTATAGCTCGTGCATACAAGAGACGTGCATCCTTCTCATCATACATATATTGCATTGAAATTGTGAATGCATTTATTTACTTTGGCATATGTGCATGAGAACCAAACATCAAGGTGACTATTTTCGAGATCTTGGTAAGATTCGCTTATTATTGTTATTACCACTGATGGCCACTGGGTGAAGCATTTGCATCTCTTTCAAGTAGATCGCATATCTATCATTGAAGCTTCCATTTTTAACATCAAAATAGAGATCAATGTTACCAGGTTCCGATATCATTGCGATCAATGTCAAAAGCTTTCTTACATCTTTGTCTAGTCTCAAACTAGATTCATTTACAATTACAGACAACAGTAATGCCATTCGTGTTCGCAGTCTGACCAAATGAAAAGAATGTGCCAAATACAATTTGGCATCAAACACATCTCCAGCTAATGCTGCAAGGCAGAAATCAAACAAAATTCCCTTGGAAGGAAATTGGAAATTCTGATAGTAGGTGTATTTATCAATCGCATAACCTGCATGCCTTACAACCTGCTTCATATCTTTATCTGAAGCCATCACTAATTCTTGAATCTTTGCATCTTTTAAAAACTTGTTAAGTAACTTGACAATTTCCCTGAAGCTAACAGAATTGGTTCCCGGTTGGAGAACTCCCAATCGTATTGCAACACCATCTATGTCCTGGAAGTAGAAGTGTGAATCAATCGATACCCCATTTCCAAACCTGCCATCAATAGAAGAGTCAGTATCAAGTGGGATATGTTCAATTAACCTCTCAATCTCCTCCAAAATGCCCAGGGTCAAATGTGTGAGCCTCCATTGCTATTATGAGTTGGATACATATACATACACTTCAGAATAGCATGACGGATAATATTACTACTTAGATGTATGCAGTTTTACATTATTATGCGCAGATATTGCCACTGACTAGATAATATTATTTTGAAATCTATTGGAATAGGAATTTTTACTATAGAGAATGCTCCTCGATAACATCCACCTCTTAGGAGAACTAAAGAATATTAATGAAGAATTCAATGTGGATATCAACCACATCGTAATTTACCAAGCTCTCCAGATAATACTCGATATGAATTTTATATCTCAGTATCTGGCTAAATGCAGATGTTAAGCAAGACGGTTGTGAAAGAATTTGATAAATCAGAAAATAAAAGTAGCGGAAAGAGTGAGATTAGAATGGATGATACTCAGATGGTTTATAAGAATACTTACCATCTCAATAAATTAGGATTCCATCAAAAAAAGGAAGAGTGACGGGCTTTTTGTGAAAATAAGGTAAAGAGCAAGTGCACTAATTTAGCTCTTTTACCTTTCATTTGTATGTCAGCTTTTTCCAAGTTTTTAATCGGCCTCACCTATCCTGTGTCACTGCTGACTAATGCGCTGGTGGCGTTAGTTCCAGTGGCGTTAGTTCCTGCAACATCACCTCCTGAAATGAGTGGTAGACCTCTCTCTTGAAGCACTTGGTTAAGGATTGTCAGATCATAAATTCCAGACACATCAGGGTTCTCTGGAAGGAAGCCTAAGTTGAAGGCATCACTTGCATCTTGGAATAACGATAGCCTTATTGGATCATAGGTAAAATCGATTCTTGAAAGTGATGCGTTCAACACATCTACGGGTGTTGTTTTTTGAGTCAGTTTTTGAAGCTCGACATTAAATGCGTCAATTGCAGCCGCCTTGTTACTATTTATCCAGTTTGTTGCATCAATGTGTGCTTCAAGTAGTTTCTTTATTACGTCTGGATTATTCTGCAAATATTCTGGTCTGACGATTATGTGTGCTGTCACAAATTTTCCCTCAGGTGGCCATAAGTCTCGTTCATCTACGAATATTCTGCCTCCAACATCTTTTACTAGTGTTTCTCCCCAGGGTTCTGGAACCCACGCTCCATCAATTTGCTTTGTGGCAAATAGTGTGACTATGTCCGGGTTTTTGGCGGTTAACACTTCTACATTTCCACCTTTTTCTATTGTATTGAGGCCGTTGTCAAGCAAGTAATTTCTGAGTGCTATATCTTGCGTATTGCCAAGCTCAGGTGTTGCAAATTTCTTACTAGCAAGGTCTTGTGGAGAATTTATTCCTGAGTCATTCCTTACAACGAATACTGCACCACCACTAGCAGCTCCTGAGATTATTCTTAGAGCTTCTCCACTGGATCGCACATAGCCATTTATGGCAGGTCCAGGTCCAATGTATGTAACATCAATTTGGTTTGCAAAAAGTGCTTCCATCGCCGATGGACCTGCGTTGAATATTTGTGTTGTAACTTGTACGTTATCGCCTAAAGCTCTCTGAAAATCACCTCTACCAAGTCCTATGACTGCC
>DATFCN010000021.1:0-2887 GCA_035253045.1 Nitrososphaera sp. | reverse complement strand
GACACAGTAAACGAAGGACTTCTCCTGGACTCCAAGACTAACGATGCAATTTGCCTCCACACGCCCTCTGGAATTATAATTACTTTTTGTATCAGATAACTTGTTATTTTTTCTTCATTTTATCAACTATTGGTTCCAAATACCTCCCGCCGAAGTTCGAACACAAGCTTTAAAGGATACTTGAAAGGTCTTACCTTTATATGCCAAAGAAGCGAGCAAGTAGGGGAAGGTCAAAGGGAGGCAAGGGAAGCTCAGGCACTGTAAGTTGTAGCCAGTGTGGTGCTTTGGTTCCTAGAGATAAAGCCAAAAAAGTAACAGGAAGGATCACTCTTGTAGAGCCCACACTTGCCAAAGAATTGAGAGCATCAGGGGCATACATACCAATGTCAACCGACGTTAAGTTTTATTGTGTGTCATGTGCAGTTCACAGGGGCATTGTGAAGGTAAGATCAGAGTCAGACAGACGTACAGCAACTAAGCTTCGGTAGCCGAGAGGTTTTTTAGGGTTGCTATCACTCTCTGAGCCAATGTGATACCTGCAACTATTGAAACAACTATCATTGCCCATTGCATAGCTTCTCTAACGGGAATCATACCTACTATTGCAATGATCAGTAATCGTTCGGCACGTTCCCCTATTCCTACCCCCTTGAGTTGTCCTCCGAGTGATTCGGCTCTTGCTCTTGTGTAGCTCACCAGAAGTGACATACCTAGCGCTGTTAGGCACCAAAGTGAATCTGCGAGTTGGCCAAAGGCAATGCCTCCAAAAATGAATATCTCGGCTATTTTGTCAAAGATGGAATCAAGGAACGCCCCCTTCTTTGATATCTGCTTTGTAGTTCGCGCCACACTACCATCCACAACATCAAAGAAACCAGAAATCAACAGTAAGATACCCCCTACTACAGCTGCTAAATTCGAAGGACTCCATTCAAGGTTGGAGAATTCGTTTGAGCCATAAACAATTGCTGCTAAGATCGATAGTGCTAAACCCACCCCTGACCAAACATTCGCTGAAAGGCCAGTGGATGCAAAGATTACCCCAATTTTCATCAAAGTGGGCTCTAGTAAATTCCTAATTCTATTCAGCAATAATTTTTCAACATGATTCTTACATAATAATTTATTTATATTAAAAGAATAGGTAAACTTTTTCTCGTGATTGCTGCGCGTTAGATTCTCTTTCCAGCTCTCTTGAGGGACCCACTATTTACTTTGACTGCACGTGGCTTTTAGTTGGGTGTATCTTATGGATAAATTGTCAACCGTTATATTGTAGCGTTTATGCATCCAACACTGAGCTGACTTCCAGCAGTTCTACATCTGGTATAACAGTGGGTCTCCTGATTGTTATTCTTGAGGAGTTGCATGAAGTGCTTTCCAAATTGCGTCTCTATTATTTTGTTTGATCCTAGTCGATGATAATTCTTAATAGTTATTTTATGAATAGACAGTAAGTTAGTCAATGTCAGATTGGGATGTGATCTCTGTCCTATCAAGGATAGGAATTGAATTTGAGTCTGAGGGGAACAACATCAAGGTACGCAACATAGCCTCTATTGATAAGGCAACTGGAGATGATCTTGCATTTTGCTGGTACGTTGGAGAAAAGGGAGTCTCTTATATTTCGCATTCGAACGCAGGTGTAATATTATGCAAGAAGGAAATGCGGAGTCAAGTGCATCCGAACAATAGTAGGCAAATGCTCATATTTACAGATAATCCCCGACTTGCTTTTGTGCGAACAACCAGAGAAATAACTCGCCATGAGCAGTTGGTCGGGATCTCTCCCACAGCAGTGATTTCGGAGAAGTCAAAGATAGGATCGGGCTGCTATATCGGTCACTTTGCAGTAATTGGCGAAAATTGTTCTGTAGGGGACAACACTGTCATTTATGACAGAGTCTCTCTTGTGCAAAATTGCAGAATTGGCGACAACTGCACGATCCAATCAGGAGCCTCGTTGGGATCTGATGGCTTTGCTTTTGAGCGGTACGAAGGCGGGGAGTTGGAAAAATTCCCTCATAGTGGTTATGTCAAGATTGGAAACAATGTTGAGATATACGCTAATTGCTCTGTAGCAAGGGGATCACTGTCAGACACATCAATTGCTGATGGAACAAAACTTGATGCGTTAGTCCATATTGCTCATAATGTAGTTATTGGAAAGAACTGTGAACTCACTGCGGGAACAATTGTTGGCGGTAGTACGAGCATAGGAGACACCAGTTGGACGGGTCTTAATTCAACTCTGAAAAACGGGATCAAATTAGGCAGAAACGTCATTGTGGCGTCTGGTGCTTCTGTTATACACGACGTTCCTGACGGCGACATTGTTGCAGGTGTTCCAGCGAGGTCGATTAAACATAAGGTAAACACCGATGAGACATTTCTCATGGCTGGCCAAAAGAACTCGACGACAACAAGTTAGATTCAGGTACTGATTGACTCAATAACCTCTTTTGGCATTTGCTGAGAAATCGTCCTAGTAACTCTTTCTTGCGGGATATTTAACAATTTGAACTCTTTGCCAAAAAAGAGCTTTTGGACCTCAAAAGCTTCGACGCACGATACTGAATTATCGAACCTGCTTTGTAATGCGCGGTATTGAGCGAGCCCTCGAATAGCATTTGACTGAAGAAAGGCCTTGCTTCTTTGTGAGAAGAATATATTGATCAGATCTATCTTGCCATCTATTACATCTGAAATATCATAATACACTTGAGGCTTGAAGTCCCGAGTTACGGGGATTTCATAGGCTAGTATATTTGGGACGAATCTTCCAGCCTCCATCGTGGACGCAGCTATTGCTCGATGGTCGTGGTGTGTATCGCCTAAGGAGTGCGTGAGCACAATATCGGGGTCCGCTTTCCTTATGAAGAACTCG
>DATFCN010000020.1:0-7797 GCA_035253045.1 Nitrososphaera sp. | reverse complement strand
TGTAGGCTTACAGAACACATACAGCACTCTCACTTATTAAGAGATATAATTATGACAGCATATAAGGGCCAAGAGCCTAATGAAGAAAAGAATGTGGGATATATCTCCATATCTTTCCACTGTGTAGGCAAATCCTGCTTTTGTATTTATTCGTTGAACGGAAAATTGATAAAATCAAAGAAAGTAAAGTATGTACCTGTGTGATTTTTTCATCGCGCACAGACATAAATCAATGATACATTCCAATCTCTGACGTGGGTTCTTGAAGCACAAATCACTACATGCTTCAAGCTTAATTGTACACACCAATAAAATCAGTTATAAGAAAAGTTCGCAAGGCATAGAAAAAAGGGAGAAAAATGCGTGTAAACTACACGCATTTGGTTGACATTCTTGTGCTACTTCTCAGCAACTGAATCCTATGAGAACTAGAGCACAGACGTCAGTTTGGTTTGATATAAAGTCGTCGTTGTCATCAACGTCGTTGTCTGCGTCAGCATCTTGGTCCTGGAATGATAGTGCAAATCCGTTATTGCCTGCAACGTTATTGTCATCACCACGTGCATTTCCAGCCTCTGCAGAATTTGCAGCTAGTTGTCCTTGACCTATTGCGTTTGTTTGGAAATTAAAGTCGTCATCTGTGTTTATTCCTGTGTTTTGTGCAAATGCTGCTGGAGCTACTGTGCCCAACAATGACATTGCTGCTATCAAAGCAGTTGTTCGTGTAGTTATCATGGTGTACTCAAAGAAATAACTATCGTTTTTATAGGCTTCTCAAGAATTACAAGACACCTTTTACAAGATCTGTTCATACCATAATTGTCCTTTAATAGATGAACAAATCAATTTCTAATGTAAAATGATCATCTGAAATGATAATTCAACAGATATTGAACATATTACTATTAGAACAGCATTAATCATAGTGTAGGAAGAAACCAGGCGAGTTCATCCCATTTTTGCAGTTATCACGAATTTGTAAATCATAGCATATGCGTTGACGTTGTGTAGGTAGGTCACAAGAGGCTTTAACATAGAGAATCATGGTATAAGGGAGACAAACATTTTTGGATGTGTGTCATAACTTTTTAGAGTATAGATATAGATCTGTACAGACGTATGTGCTCAGTAACTAAATAGCAACTATAGCAAAAATTGTATATCAAGTATTTTCGTTACGTCCTAAGATATGTCTAATCTCAAAAATAAAATGTTATGCGGGGTATTGCTATGCAATCCAAATAATTCATGCAGAAAAACGTGCAGGTATGATAAAAGCCTCAACAATATCTGATACATATTGCCGCTTAAGTAGAGAATAGCTGCCAATATCACCCCTGTCCACAAGAATATATATGATTTAGAACATCCCTTAGGATATCAAGTAATGAAGAAATCTAAAGTAGCTGCTGTTAGTAATAATAATTCCAAAACAGCACCAAAGCCCAACCCAAGATGGGGCAGGGAAGAAGAAACTGAAATCTTTGCTGAGAAAGTGAGGCTGTTCCGGCAGGGCAAGATTTCAGATGATGATTTCCGACGTTTTCGGCTGCAGCATGGAGCATACGGATCACGTCTTCGAATGGACTATAGCATGGTCAGAATTAAAGTTCCAGGTGGCGAAATAACACCCGAACAACTTGAGAAGATCGCAAGTCTTTCAGAGGCATTTTCAATTGGCTCTGCTCATGTTTCGACCCGCCAGAATATTCAGTTGCATTGGGTTCAGCTTGAGGATGTTAGCGAAGTCATGAGAGGTCTAGTTGAAGTAGGGCTCACGACAAGGGAGGCATGTGGTAACACTGTCAGAAATGTCATATGCAGCCACTTTGCAGGCGTCTGCCCAAACGAAGCATTTGACGCTACTCCATATGCTAAAGCGATTGCAAGGTTCTTATTGCGGAATCCAATGTGCCAGAACCTTCCACGCAAGTTTAAGATCAACTTCTCATGCTGCGATAGCCATGGGCTTGTCAGGATTGCAGACATTGGACTTGTGCCTGCAGTGAAGTCATCTGAAGACGGCAAAACGATTAGAGGATTTAAGATTTACCTTGGTGGCGGGCTAGGAGCTGCGTCTTTTATAGGGCATTTGCTTGAAGACTTTACAGCAGAAGATAGGGTGCTTGCCACATGCATGGCAACAATTAGATTGTTTGATAGACGTGGCAATCGGGAAAATATGGCAAGGAACAGAATGCGTTATCTTGTACACGAGGTAGGTTGGGAAAAATTCCAAAAGATGGTTCTCAAGGAGCGCTCAATAGTGGAAATGACTACTTCGTATTCAACAGAGCAACTCTTTGATGTCAAATCCCAGGAGGATGCAAGGCTTCTGCCAACAGCTTCAGGAGTGAGGATGGGGACAACAAAGTTGCCTATGCTAAACGACAGGGCTACAAAAGATACCTCAGGATTTGAGCGGTGGTTTCATACCAATGCTGTTGCCCAAAAACAGGATGGATATTTTACTGCGTTTATTACTCTTGGAGCTGGTGACATTACCGCAAGTCAGCTGCGGGTATTTGCTTCGGTAATACGTGACTATTCTCTAGAAGGAGTTGCTCGAAATACACCTCAACAGAATTTTGCGCTGCGCTATGTGAGGGAAACCGATCTCGCAAACCTTTATGAAAAGCTCGCATCTTCTGGCCTCGCCAACCCGGGTGCCTTGACAATCGCTTCTGCTGTTGGTTGCTCTGGGACCACATCGTGTAACCTTGCAATTACGAATTCTCATAGACTTGCAAAGGAGGTTCAGCGTAAGTTCATAGAGCTGGGACTTGATATCGATGATTCTTTGCGAGATTCAACCATCAAGATTAGCGGCTGTCCAAACTCCTGCGGCCAGCACGAAATCGCAACTATCGGGTTCTTTGGCGGTGCGACTAGGATGAATAATGCGATGACTCCAACTTACACTATGTTGTTTGGAGGTAGTGCAGGAGAGGAGGGAGAGCTTGGAAGGGCTGTAATGAGAGTACCAGCAAAGAGGGTAATCGATACAACGTTGAAGATAATTGAGCTGTACAAGAATGAAAGAGCAGAGGCAGCTGCAGCTCCTAGAGCAACGCCTGATGCTGATCAGCATCATGAAACCTTGCACCAATGGATTTACCGTCTGGTAAAGGGCCAAGGGTCTGGAAACATCAAGAACCTCGAAGATATCAAAGCAGCCCTTGCAGAAGTGATACAGCTACCTTCTCCTGAGCAAAACCCAGATGCTTATCGAGACTTTGGCAGCGACTCATACTTTAGTGCCAAAACTGCGAGAGGAGAATGCGCCGCTTGACTACAACAACAACAGCAGAAGCGTCGGCAGCGGCGGAGATTGCAAGGAGGAAAAAAGAAGCCAAAGTTTCCGATGATGAGTTTAGGCTTCCAATAGTATGCGACGCTGATACTCTCAGATCACTCATACGCAGAAAAAGATCAGTGCGAGTAGTTGATGTGCGCAGGGTAGAAGACTACCAAAAAGAGCATATACCTACTGCAGTTTCATTGCCTCTTGCGCGTGTTCTTGAAAATGATCGGCCTGAGAAAATAGTGTCCTTTTTGGAGGAGCTTGGTATATCTGACAGTACTCCCGTCGTAGTATATGACGATACCTTTGGTGCACTTGCCTCCAGGGTGGCTTGGACATTTCAATACGTCGGCCATGACAACACTGCACTGCTGGAGATGACATTCAAACAGTGGAAGGAGCTTGGCCTTGAAACAGAGCAGCAACAACGTAGTTTTCCAAGGGCGAGACATTCGCTCAGCCTTAAGAATGACATCTACGTCGATGCTTCATATGTTGAGGCAGCCGCTACTAAGTCTCAGCCCAACAGATTGCTAATTGATTCAAGGGAGCGGCTGAACTACCTAACAGAACACATACCTGGCGCAAGAAACATACCTTATACGATGGTAGGGTCAGAGGACAGCATACTTCGCAAAGCCGAAGAGCTAAGGCGTCTAATTGAAAACCGAGGCATAACAGATGATGCGGAGATAATTACGTACTGTGGAAGTGTAGGGACGCTTTCAGGACTAACCTACTATGCACTTAAGTTGGCAGGGTTCAAAAATGTCAAGTTATACCCAAAGTCCTTTAAAGAGTGGAAGGCATTGGGCAAGCCAAAGGAAGAGTTCAAAGATGCCACCTATTGGGACCTTTCCGCAGAATGACAATATTATCTCACAGTAATATTATATGTCTAACAATAAAAGACTCATAGTCTGCCTTACAGGAATGCCAGGTGCGGGCAAGTCCTCTGTCGCATCTTTTCTTAGGGAAAAAGGCTTTGAGGTTGTGACCATGGGCGATGTGGTGAGAGAAGAGGCTAAGAGGCAGGGTCTTGAGCCCACAGATATCAATCTCGGCAAGATGATGCTCAAACTAAGACAGGAGTATGGGCCCGGAGCTGTGGGCCAGATTGTCCAAGAAAAGCTCGCAAGAGACAGCAGAGATAGCAACGTGGTGATAGATGGGATACGCAGCATCGCAGAGGTCGAAGTTTTGAGAAAGGTTGGACACGTAAGACTTCTAGCAATCCATGCGTCTCAGGACACTCGTTTTAAGCATCTCAAAGAAAGGGGCAGATCGGACGCTCCTTCAACTGGCAACGAATTTACAGGAAGGGATATGCGAGAGCTTTCAGTTGGAGTTAGCGAGGCAATTGCTCTTGCAAATGAGATGATTCCCAATAACGATCTGACACTAGATCAGCTAAAGTTGCGAGCTTATGATATAGTAAAAGAATGGCTCACGGAAATATGTAAGGTGGAAAAGGCTTGAGAAAGCCAAGTATTTCATCGCAGATTGATGTCAAAGTCGAGGCGATCGTCAACCCCTCGGAGGATACACAAAAAGTCATTGACGCAATATCAAATCTTTTCGCCAGATGTTCACCAGAGGTATCTTATAGAGGCAGGGTAGTAGGCAGAGCAGTTGGAAGCGATTCTCTTGGTATACTATACGAACAAGTGCGCTCAAGGTCTGCAATGGGTGTATTGAGAAGGATGCTCTTGGACAACCGAGCGGGTGATAGCACATGGTTTTTACTTAACAAACAAGCTGCCACATCAGGCATTGCGGCAGTGATAGAAGACGAGCAGGAATCGCCACTTGGACCACTCAGAGTTAGAATAAGCTGCGAAGAACTTGACACCCTAATTGACTGGCTAGCCCCCGAGCAATAGCCATAGCACGAGGAAAGCTTCTTTTACCCCCGCCAGTATAGGGCTCCATGGCAACAGAGGCATATTGCGTCAAATGTAAAGCCAAGAGGACCATGAAGGATGAGAAAAAAGTGACAATGAAAAACGGCAAGCCGGCCACGCAGGGCATATGCACGGTCTGCGGGACGAAGATGTTTAAGATAGGAGGCAAATAACCTTTTTCTTTTTCATTTTTTGTTTTTGTTCCCAGAATTAAAAACATATGCATATACCAGTATCTGCAATAATCGTATTGTAGTTTGATGATAAAGATAAGGAGCCTAGTTAAAAAGTATGGCAATCATGTGGCAGTAGATAACCTAACACTCGACATTTATGAAAACGAAGTTTTTGGATTGCTGGGCTCAAATGGGGCGGGCAAGACAACTACTATACATATGCTTGCTACGCTGCTCAAGCCTTCTTCTGGTAGCGCCACAGTGAATGGCTTTGACATTGTCTGTCAGCCAGCGAAGGTTCGCTCAAGTATTGGAATTGTATTTCAAGCGCCAAGCAGCGATGATATGCTCACTGGCTACGAAAATTTGCAACTGCATTCCATGCTGTATAGTATCCCTGGGCACGCAAGGAAACAAAGAATTGATGACGTGCTCCAGCTGGTTGGACTGACTGAACGCAAACATGACCAGGTTAAGACGTACTCTGGCGGCATGCGGAGACGCCTTGAAATTGCACGAGGACTGCTTCATAAACCGAAAGTGATGTTCCTCGATGAGCCAACGCTGGGGCTTGACCCAGCAAGTAGAGAGACAATGTGGAGGTATATACAACGCCTGGTAAAGGAGGAGAAGATGACGGTCATTTTGACTACACATTACATGGAAGAAGCTGACATTCTCTGTGACAGAATCGGAATTATTGACAAGGGACATATAGCAGCGCTCGACACACCGAAAGAGTTGAAGGCAAGGCTTGGAGGCGACATCATCAAGATAAAGACCCATCACAAACCAGACGAGATCAGCCAGCTTGACTTTGTGCATAAGGTAGAGCAGAACGATGAATTTTTGATATTATCAGTAGACAACGCCAAGCGGGACCTCCCTAATCTACTGCGTCGCATAGAGGCAGAGACAGCTGAATCTGCGAGTCCCACGCTTAATGATGTATTCATACGCTTGACTGGTCGTAATATCAAGGAAGAGGCTGAGGGAGGTTTTGCAGAAAGATATGCAAAATACGATTAAAGTTCAAAATCATCTGGCCAAAGTATATGCATTATGGCTCCGGGAGTTCAAGGTTTTCCTGCGCGAGAGGAGCCGGCTTGTGGCCTCAACTTTCACCCCAATATTGTGGCTATTTGTAGTTGGATCCGGCTTGGGTTCTGCAGCACCTTCTGAGTTACCACCCGGTGTTGATTACCAACAATTCATCTTTCCAGGCATCGTGAGCATGTCTATAATATTTACTTCTGTATTTTATGGATCATACATAATATGGGATCGCAAATTTGATTTTTTAAAGAGTGTGATGGCAGCGCCGGTTAGTAGGGCAACTGTGTTTATAGGCAAGACACTTGGCGGCATGACTAACTCACTTATTCAGGCTGCAATACTTCTTGCAATCGGTGTTGCGATAGGAATTCCGTTTACACCGCTTTCGCTTGTGCAGGCAGTAGCTGTAGTACTTCTGATGTCATTTGGTCTCACATCTCTAGGACTAGCCCTTGGTAGTTATATGTACAGCCTGGAAGGTTTCCAGATGATTGTGAGCTTTGTCGCTTTTCCATTATTTTTTCTGTCAGGCGCTCTCTTTCCACTCGACAACTTACCGCAATGGCTTTCAACTCTAACGGCAGCAGATCCAGCGACATACGGGGTGGATGCTTTGAGGAATCTTATACTTGGTAATGGCAGCAATGGGATTGAGCTTGATCTCGCAGTTCTGCTAGCCTATACCACTGCCCTTGGAGCGTTTGGTGTCTATTCTTTTGGCAAAATGAAGGCCGTCTGATGCGCACCCTATCTTCAACATACTTGAAGAGGTCGTATCAAGACTACGGATTTTTACAGTATATAAGAGGTTATTGCTGCAAACAAGGAAAGCGAGGGGTCGTCGTCTAGCTTGGCAGGATGTCAGCCTGGGGCGCTGGAGGTCGTGGGTTCGAATCCCACCGACCCCATTTTCATAATGGGTTCACATACTGTTCTGGTTGGGTACAACAATACTACTACGGTAACTTGTTACCGAAAAGAGCAAACCTACAGGAGGAGTGCGAAGACCTAATGCCAGCAAAGCTAACCACAACAGTCTCAAAGATAGCACAAGTTCCAAACAAGACAAATTCTGCAATCATCGAAGAATCTTATATGTATATGAAGGCTAAAGGCTCGTCAGAGCAGCATCAGAATAACATCCTGAAGACAGTAATCGCATATGCGAACTTTCTTGGCTCAGAAACAAAGTTTCTTGACGTCCAGCAGAAAAAAAATTAGAATAACGAATAATGGAAATGTGCCTGAAAACATTAACAACATCACGCGCACAAGCTTGCCTAGTGGGAGCATCAGGAACGACTTCTTATATGTAAAAGTATAGAGAGTAGCGAAAACCCACTAGGAGTTTTGTGTC
>DATFCN010000019.1:0-4307 GCA_035253045.1 Nitrososphaera sp. | reverse complement strand
CGTTTGCGCGCTATATGAAGGAAGTAGAGAATCACCAAATAGAAAAGGTAGGGAGGGACATGCGAAGGATGATGTGGCCAGATGCGCCTGAAGTTTAACCCATATTTAAATTAATTTGGTTAGAGTCTGAACACTCAAAGGAAAATAAGAAGATGAAAGAGCGAGGGAACTAGCTAGTGCACACATCTATCTGGTATTCACTTACTTAGTATTTTCCATGATGTGGTTAATGATGACCGGCAGCGGCGTACCTGGCCCAAAATTGCCAGTCACGCCATGTCTCTCTAGCTCTTTTCTATCGCTTTCAGGTATTATGCCGCCCCCCACGACCAGAATATCTTCTGCGCCTTTCTCTTTAAGAAGTCTTGCCACTTTTGGGAACAGGGTCAAGTGAGCACCGTTTAGCAGGCTCATTGCCACCACGTCGACATCTTCATCGATAGCCATATTAGAAATTTGTTCTGGAGTACAGAACAACCCCGAATAAATGACCTCCATGCCGGCATCACGAAAAGCTCTGCATATTACCAAAGCTCCTCGGTCATGTCCATCCAGTCCAAGCTTGCAAACAAGAACTCGTATCGGTCTTTTTTGTTGTTGCTGAGCCACCGACATTATGCCATGGAATTGGTCCTTCTGCTTAAAATATTTTCTTTCGTTCCTCCACAAAATAGTGAGATGAGCTTGCTTTTAAATCACAAACAGCGAGGAAAACGAGAGTTTTTTATTACATTGCTATGACTCTCACTCTCTTTTTGATTGTGCTATGTCATTATTGAATCCATTTCAAACGCCTAAAGGTGATGACAGCATAACGCTACTTTATGCGTATTGCAATACATCAGATTAGAGCGACTCCTCACTGAAATGATGGTTCCATAGAAATGGCGAGTTATGTCCATCCCCTGATACTCTGCTGGCGTAACCAATAGGAGTTGCTACTGTTATCATCTGCTGGTATATGCCTCTATGGTATTTCTTTACCAACTAAGAGGGATGAATTCATAAATACAAAAAGCATACATGATATCTGTATGTCCTCCTCCCAATCTTCATCATCCACCTCATCAGAAGTGAACGAGCTTAGGACAAGGGCCGTTAGAGAACAGGTTGATCTTTACAAGCAGCTTAAGGCACAGCTGATCAATGGAGTCGAGAAGTATCAAAGAGAAGGCGATTACGAACTTGCCCGCATAATAACAGATTCACTTAGAGAATAGCAAAAATAAGCCTATTTGGCATCGACAGACAGTGTTTCACTTGAATCAAGTATTATGGCTAACATTAGCGAGTTCCTTCAAAACACTCCAGTCGTAAGAGAGATATAATTTCTAGCCTGAGTCACTCTTAAAGAACTATATTATATATACTGACCATTAATCCTGGTGTGCTTCCTATAGTAAAAGGTTTGCTAGCAGGTGAGCGACGCGCTCTTGCACGGGCAATATCCATTGTTGACAACGATGAACCTGAGTCTCGAGAGATCATAAAGCAAATTTTCAACATGACAGGCAATATAAGGACAGTGGGTTTTACAGGTCCTGGTGGGGCGGGTAAGAGCTCACTTGTTGGCAAGTTAATACCTGAATGCCAAGCGCTTGGTTACAAAGTTGCGGTCCTTGCAGTAGACCCTACAAGCCCCATCACTGGTGGTGCTATATTAGGAGACAGGGTCAGAATGCAAGGCAACCTTGGCAATGAAAAAGTATTCATGCGAAGTATGGCATCAAGGGGAGCGATGGGAGGTGTTTCAAAATCGCTCAGAAATGCAATCCGAATCCTTGATGTCGCTGGCTACAATATTGTACTTATCGAAAGCGTCGGTGCAGGCCAGCTTGAGGTTGAAATCTCTAAAGTCGTCGATCTAACAGTCGTTTTGTTCACTCCGCACACAGGAGATAACGTCCAAGCAGTAAAAGCAGGGCTTACGGAAGTAGGCGACATTTACATTGTAAATAAGGCAGATCTGGAAGGTGCTAATAGCCTTTATCTAACAGTACTTGACCTGATAGGAGATTCTAACAGAAAACCCGTCATTCTTAAGACATCCGCAAGGAATGGAACGGGTGTAGAGGACCTAGCTAAGAATATTGATAAGTTACTAAAAGAAAAAAGCATTAATTATAAAGAACGCGAGAGAAAGATGCTGGAGGATGAGTTAACAGACATGGTTTTAAATAACATTGAGAAAAAGGTTTCCTCTATGCTTGCTCAGGACAGAAAATATTCAGAGTTCATTGACAAGTTGGCCAGAAAGGAGATCGATCCTTATGTCGCTGCAGAAGAACTGGCGACTATCCTCTTGAGGTGACCAAAATTATGACAAGTGAGAGTTTCAAAACTGACTCAAATATACCTGTTAAACGAGTATTCACAAATAATGATTTGAAGAATTATGATGGTCTTGCCGAAGAAGAGCCTGGCAAATACCCGTATACCCGGGGCTTGTATCGCGATATGTACCGTGAGCGACTCTGGACCATGCGCCAATATAGCGGCTTTGGTAGTGCAGAGGAAACGAACAGGCGATTCAAGTTTTTGCTAGATCATGGTCAGACGGGCCTGTCACTTGCATTTGACTTGCCCACTCAGACTGGTAGGGATTCAGATGACCCCCAAGCAGAGGGCGAAATTGGGAGGACAGGTGTTGCCATTACCTCAATAAAAGACATGATGACCTGTTTTGACACCATACCCCTCGATAAGGTCAGCACTTCGATGACTATCAACTCTACTGCCTCTACCCTTTTGTCGCTTTACATCACTGTTGCGGAGAACCAGGGAGTGTCCCCAGACCAATTGCGTGGCACAACTCAGAACGATATTTTGAAGGAATACATCGCACGAAACACCTACATCTATCCCCCAAAGCCATCCATGCGCCTGATAGGCGACATGATTGAGTATTGCTCTAAAAAAGTCCCACAATGGTACCCGATCAGCATTTCTGGCTATCACATGAGAGAAGCTGGTTGTAACGCTGTGCAAGAGCTGGCATTTACGTTTGCAAACGCAATTGAATACATCAATACTTGTACAAACAGGGGACTGAATGTTGATGACTTTGCTCCTAGGCTCTCGTTCTTTTTCTGTTGCACTATGGAATTCTGTGAGGAGATTGCCAAATTCAGAGCCGCTCGGCGGATCTATGCCAAAATAATGAAAGAGAAGTTTAATGCAACCAATCCTAAATCGCAGCACCTTCGCTTTCACGTTCAGACATCTGGCGAGTCACTCACTGCCCAGCAAGTGGACAATAACATTGTCAGGGTCGCAACGGAAGCGCTTGCTGCAGTACTTGGCGGCTGTCAATCTCTCCACACCAATTCCCGTGATGAAGCGCTTGCCCTTCCAACTGAAGACTCAGTCAAGATAGCACTCAGGACTCAGCAGATAATTGCCACTGAGACAGGAGTCAGCAAGACTGTGGATCCGTTTGGAGGCTCATACTACATTGAATACCTTACGGCCAAGGTAGAGGAAGAGGTTAACGAGTATCTCAAAAGGATAGAAGGTATGGGAGGCGCACTAGTCGCCGTCGAGAAGGGCTTCTTCCAAGAAGAAATCCGAAATAACGCATATCAATTGAAGAAAGAAATTGATGAGAATAAGCGCATTATCGTGGGCGTAAATAAGTATCAAGACGAGCACGAGGTTGAGCCCAAGATCAACAGAATAGATCCATTGTCGGAGCAAAAACAATTAGCAAACATCAAAGAATTCAAGAGCAATCGCGACAAGTCAAGGGTTGACCAAGCACTATCTCAACTGCAAAAGGCAGCTGAGAAGGATGACAATAACTTAATGCCTCATATCATCAATGCTGTAAAGAGCTACGGTACACTTGGAGAAATTAGCAGCACTTTACGAACAGTGTTTGGGAGATATGAACCAAAGATATCTTTCTAGAGTGTAGATGATCTGTAGTGTACGAAGTCCCTTACATTAAATCACACTTAGGTGGCAGCCAGCACAATTAATTGGTAATGCAACAGAACCAGTGGCATTAGGTTAAATAAACTCTCTCTGGATCTCTATTGACATATGAGAGTCGACCATATAGCTATAGCTGTTAAGAATGTGCAGGAGGCATTAACCGACTATCAAAAAATACTCAACGTTGACAATCTGAAAATAGAGGAAGTACCCAATGAAAAGGTCAGGGTCGCGATGCTAATGCTTGAAGACACTAGAATAGAATTAATGGAGCCGATGGCTCCTGATAGCCCAATTTCAAAGTTCCTACAAGAACGTGGTGAAGGAATACATCATATAGCAATTACCGCTGACAACATCGAAAAGGATGT
>DATFCN010000018.1:0-3110 GCA_035253045.1 Nitrososphaera sp. | reverse complement strand
TGTCCAGTCGGCTCTTGCAGATGTCATCATGGATGAACTGGATATTTTGCGTAGCGACATCCGCAATACTGTGGTTACAATATTGCAAATACTTGTCATCTACGTCCACACCGACTACATGTCCAGTCTCGCCTACCATCTCTGCCATCAGCCTGGTTACTGAGCCAGAGCCGCAGCCGATATCTATGCAGCTCATACCTTTCTTCAGGCCTGCATTCAAAAGGGTCTGTCGTGTTATGGGCTCAAACAAGTTCGCCTGAATTTCGAGCCTTGCTATTTCACTATCACGATTACCTAGAATATACCCTTCTGCCATAACTCTCACTGCCTCCATCTAGTTCGTCAAGAAGCTTCGCCATTACATACACAAATCAGTTACTTTAGCGTCCTTTTAACCGTTTCTGGGCCCAGTGCCTTAAAGATAAAATTGTTGTTACGGCTATACATAATATCACCTCAACGATATGACAAACAGAAAAGATTTCGTGAGTCTTTGTGGTCTCATGTGCAAATTCCTGTCTCTATATTATAATTTCGCCTGCCTCTCATCTTTCGTGTCCAAATAACCGGGTGGATATCAAGACATCATATGTGTGAATACCGCTCATAATTGGTAGTTGTTGCAAGTTCCGTCAGTCCACTCAATAAATCAAAAGAGTAAATCTCATTCCTGCATTCCTATAGCCTAAACAATCTACCATTATCAACCACAATTTTGCTCTTTGTAAATAAGAGCTTACATTCAAGGGAAAAGGGGTCATTTAGTAGCGAAAGCAACTAAGATGACCATTTCGGCTGTTGTTGCAACGCTGGAAGCCTACGTCCTATCGCTTTGGTATGACTTCGTTATGGATTCTCCGCTTGCAGTACCAAAAGCTGTACAAGTCACTCTTCAATACATGACTCTCAGTTATGTTCAGATTTTCCAGTTGATTTTCATCAAATCTTTCTAGTTGCCTCACATGCCTATCGTGGCTGCTGTATGGATTGTAGCGCAACATCTATTCTTATGTGAGAAAGTAAAATCACATTCAACAAAACACCTCTTTTCCAGTTTGATCCTTCTGCCGCCTAGAACGACGACCAAAACCCAAAGATTAAAAGTGGCTTTATACGCTTTGAGCGTGTTTAAGGATAATGGTAAACCAGAACCAATTGCTAGAATTGGTAAAGAAAGCACGAGAGGGCGCTACGAGTCGTAAGTTTACTCAGTCTGCAGAATTGACCGTTATTCTCAAGGATATCGATGTAAAAAAAGGATTTAGCTTCAATGAGGTGGTAACGATTCCTCATAATTCCAGCAAGAAGCCCAGTGTCTGCGTAATTGCAACAGGGGACATGGGTAGCAGAGCCCGCAGGGCAGGCGTAGATGCAGTAATGGATCCAGCCGAGCTTGATAGGCTTGGCACCAATAGACGCGAGGCTCGCAAGATTGTTAGAGCACATGACTTTTTCTTAGCTGATACTGCTCAGATGGCCACGATTGGTCGATCACTAGGACAGTTTCTGGGACCTAAAGGAAAGATGCCGACCCCGCTTCCCTATGGTGCACCGGTTGACTCAATTGCAGCCCGTTTCAAGAATTCTGTTAGAGTAAGGTCAAAAAACCAGCTTAATCTCTCTGCCAAGATAGGGGACGAGAAAATGGACGATAAACAGCTTGCTGAAAATGCAAGTGCAATAATCGCAGCAATTGAGAAAAAGTTGCCACAGGGTGAGAAAAATATTCGAAACGCCGCAGTTAAATTCAGTATGGGAAAGGCATCTAAGCTGAGTGCCCTTAATACCAAGGAGAGCAAAGAATAAAGATGTCACAGAAGGTGGCGACGGCGCCTCTCACACGAAAGCATTATCCCAAGAAGAAGCGACTCATGTATGAGGAACTTCAAAGGATTCCCGCTGAGTATGCTGTTGTTGCGTTATCAAAGATGAACAAGGTACGCGCTGCGCAGTTGATGATGATTCGCAAAAAGTTCCGAAATGATATCAAGATCAAAATAATAAAGAACAAAGTTGCTATCAGGGCATTTGAAAAGGTCAGCGGTGTTGCAGGTATTCAGGATCTGAGCAGCCAGCTAGAAGATCAATGCGCCCTAATATTCACAAATATCAGTCCCTTCAAGCTGGGCTTGATATTTGCACAGAACAAAGTCTTCCTGCCTGCCAAAGGCGGAGATCTCGCAACAAAAGAAATTTTCATTCCGTCGGGCAACACTGGAATCACACCCGGCCCTGTTCTATCAGAATTCAAGACAGCAAACGTTCCAACAAAGATAGATCAGGGAACAATATGGGTCAACAAAGACACTTTGGTTGCAAAACCTGGAGATGTAATTTCGGCCCCTCTTGCGTCTCTTTTATCCAAACTAAATGTAAAGCCAGTTGAAGCCGGTATTTCAGTCAACTTTGCAATCTCAGAAGGACTGCAGTTCAAGGAGCAGGATCTTAGGCTCAACCTTGAAGAATACCGGGAAGAACTTACAAGGTCGTTTGGACAGGCTCTTGCTTTGGCAACGGAGGCCGGCTACATGACACCAGAGACTGTCACTCCGCTCTTAGTCAAGGCATATCAGCATGCAAGAGCACTTGCAGCAGAAGCGGGATATCTAACACCCGAGACTGTCGACTCTGTGCTGTCACGAGCCCAAATGCAAGCTCAGTCCATAGCAAACAAAGCGAAGGAAAAAGGCTACAGCCCGCAATAACTTTCTTTGATTATGTAAAACAGTTGGAGAGGAAGGATAAACATACACGTGTGCATCTGTGTGCATATGGGCATATGTGTATAGGATGCTCGTCGGAGTAAATCTACTGAATAGATTGAGAGATTGAGTGCACCTGCTCTTCCATTATATCTGCCAGCTCTAAAACTTGAGATTTTGAAGTGTTGTTACACAGCTGTGATATCAGTGATGTGTTCGAGAGTCAAAACTTCTCTTGCAATCTAAAGTATAAAATATGGCACTCACGGCAAAACACAGACGAAATACTCTCTTGCTTTCTTCCCTGAGAGGGTTATGCCGACTTGATTTCTCACTAACTGCTTTTTATTCTTGTTTTAAAAAGAAAATTAGGAAAAAATGGATCTTTAGAGAGAAGCTTAACCAAAG
>DATFCN010000017.1:0-25338 GCA_035253045.1 Nitrososphaera sp. | reverse complement strand
CAGTCAATGCCGTAAAACATAATCTAAGTGCTGTTGGCGTAGATGTGCAGAGCCATATAGACGATGGTTCGTTACTGATAGTAGATTCATTTGATGGCTATTATCCGAACACGGATGGCATGAAAAAACTGATAATGTCACTTTCAGAGCGTGCAAGGAAAGAAGGCAGAATTGGACTTTCTGTCATATCTAACATGGGATTTTTCTTTCTGTATGACGGAGATGGCACCGCTTCAGAATTGTTAAGTTATGAGGCATCTTTACCCGCAAAGACAGATGGTGGCAATGTAAGAGGCTTTAACTGCTATCATCTGCGAGATTATGAAAATCTGATTGATAGCCAGAAAAGGAAACTTCTTAATCAGGGTCAGAAAAAGTCACTTGAAATTATAGAAAGTGCCGCTGATGTACCTTTTGATGCATAAGAGAAAAAGAGACTGACGTTATTTAACGCTTCAGAGCTTTTTGCAATGCAAATGCAAGCATGATATATCTGCCAGTTTTATCTGCTTGCGGATATCGTCTGTGAGTCTTCTCGGTTAGTATTATCAATTTAAATTCATCTTCTATTCCTCTAACTACTCTGCTGATTAGGAAATTGAAGGTTGATTAAGCCAATACGCGATTGTGGGCTGAAAGGATTGTTTCTTGCTGCTGTTTAGATAGAGTTGCAAAATCACCTTTGTGATATGTACAGACGGATTTGAAATTATTCAGCTTCCACTTTTTTGGCAGACTTCGCTCATATTCAAGCAGTGAGGCTATTCGCTCAGCTATAAAGAAGGAACCCATCTCTGTTAGAGCGAATACTCCTCCTTTGCCGTCTCTTTCAGCTCGTCTAGCCAATGTTGTTACAAACTTTACAGCACCATACGTATCAATCTGATATGCTTTAACGGCATCTAGAATTGCCAAACTGCCTTCTTTTATTTTGTTATTGACTGAAATACCTGCTTCTGTTAGAGAGTCTTTAATTCTATCAAAAGAATCATACGTTGTAATCAATAAGACAGTCTCATTGTTATCAAGTGCCAGCTGTGCACTTTCAGAATAGATCTTTCTATATGTTGTAAGGTCAGGATATATTAGCATATTGTGGTCATGGAAGTTGGAATGACGTACCTCTTGAACTAGAGAAGAAGAAGCAGACGATGGAGGGGACATATTCTTATGATTCTTACTGCTTGTATGGTTTTTCATGATTATTAACAATATTATGTGAATCCTCAAGGGAAGTTTTAGCAATGACTTTTGACTGCGGGTGGACTTATCAGCTCAAATTTGCCCCCATCCCGCCGAACACGGTTTGCAGCAATACCCAATTAGTATCACTAGAATAAAGGATAACTAAGTTAAAGAATATGTAATAGCCGGAGCCCCATCTACCAAATTAGTGTGAGGACGATATCGTGGCAACAATATCCAGAAAAGAACAACAAAAGCAACAGGAACAACGGCAGCAAGCGAATAACGGCTATTGGCAGAACGAACTTGACTCGCTTGGGATAGAGCCAAAACAAAAGAAAGAACCTAATGATGATAATGAACTTGAACACCTAGCTGACATTATCAAACAGGCAATGTTCCGGGATTATAAAGTAGCATACAGTGAAAAAGGCAGTCAACATGAAGCAGAAGAACAGTCGACTGTCACTGTTGGGTGATTATTAAGACATATCATATTTTGCTACCTTGTGATTCACTGAATTTTCAGCTGCATTCCACAAACCAATATCGATCGGAATTTTATGACTCTATCTAGTCAATAGAAATAATATTGCGGTTCTTCAATTTCTCGAAAAATCTGATTGTATGTTAAAGGCTGATACCGCCAATTCAACTTCTGAAATATACAAGAGGATCCTGGCAGTTGGAACTGTTATAACTATATAGGTCATATCTTGCCTACGACTACGATCGAGAAAGCAATGCTTCTCATACCAATTGCTCAAGGACCTTATAACAAATATTATTATAATAAAGAAGGCAATATGTAGCTGGGGTTAGGGCGGATAGAATAATGTTCGGCATAAAACAACAACGGCAGCCTGATGCTGATGATGATCTTAGGAGCTGGTGTATAGTTCAAGGTTCTAATAAGGTATTTCGCGCACAAATCCAGCATGTTGGAAGAGGCAGGTATAAGATTGTGAACGACAACCAAGAAAGGATACATGTTGGGGAAATTATTGATGCATCCGAGGTTATCAACGTCGAAAAATAAAAATGCGTTATATTTGCTTTGCTCTCCAGTTTTTGATATTCATTAAATCCCTTTCTCAGTTGTGTCAAGAATCTACCCATATGCTAAAACTTTAAAGCTAAGCAATTTACTTAGAATTGTAGAACCCATCTAAAGAACCGATATCATTCCAGGTTCGACTAAACCACATATTTGTCGCCTAATTACCACGTGACTTTGTCCTCAGACACCGTCAGACTCCCTCTCCATGAGAGAGAAAAATGCTATTAATAACCCGGTCTCCTGTACACTCCAAAATGGCGACTAAAAACAATAATGACAGCGTTTTGAACTAAATAACCGAAGCAGAAAACTCGCATGATGTCGAAAAACTCATTGCGCTTGTGACAGAGGATATTGTCGTAAAAGATGTACCATTTGGAGCATTTGGAATGGTTTTGAAGGGAAAAGATGGTGTGAGGCAGGGTTATGCTCTCTATGCATCTTCGGCATAGCAGCTGTCATGCGAGTCAAAGTAGTATCTATGAATGTGTCTTTAAACGGAAGCTACAGAGGGCGGCATTATCGAGTCAAATCTGTCTCCCCTCCCACCGAACGCATGTTAATGTAAAAGACTTGCGGTTTGTAACATTACAATCCTTTTATGTAACTTATTTGGATGCTCATACTATGAGTTATTTTTCCAAATCTTTAGTTATAGTCTTTAATATTATTGGGATATTCATGTTATCTGATACAACTATCTCTGGATCAGGACAAAACCATGCTGCAGGTGAGAGTATAGCAGAAGGAGGAAATCAAAATATGTCGGCTCAACAAAACACAACTAGCGAACCGAATAGTATGGTTACTGGAAATCAATCCTCTGCAGGCGGAGCACCAGCTCCAGGTTATGTTCAACTAACGTCAAGCAGGCAAGTAAATGCTTCAGCCGACCTGGTTTGGGAATATTTCATGAATATTCAAGACCTACCTCGATTTCATCCTGAATTCATAAAGAATGTAACAATATTAGAACAACAAGCAAATAACATTACCTTTAGACAGGAGGCATCATTTTTTGGTAACAATGTCAGCTCAATAAATAGACTAACCAAACTTCCGTCTAATGATACAGTAATAATAGAAACAATTGATGGGAATGGTAAAGGAAGTAAATTTAGTTTAACATGGCAAGAAATGAGTCCAAATAATACTCAGATTACCTTGGATGGAGAGTTTCTATTTCAATCGCCTCCTGGTATGCCGCTTGATGATATTATAAGACAAGTCGCAGAGAAAAGATTAGACGAGGATGTTAAACATATAGAGCAGCTATCATCTTCTTCCGTTGCTAAATAAAGGCAACGACAACAAAAAACAGTTCAGTAGATTTATGGGGGTAAGCTGCAGAAGATTCTACTACAACTGAAGAATTAAATCGTCGCAACAAACGATAGCCACATAGCTTTTAGATGGATGATTGTTTGTTTGTATATATCTCTATGACTATTGACATTATAATCCCAGCAGTCCTTCTCTGATGCTGAGATGAAAGTCTGTATTGGGTGGCTTTATCGGTTCAAATTTGTCCCACAGCCCACTGAACCCACAAATTGTACTGCTTCTCAAGTTGCAAGATTAAAAGAACTAAGTAAGGAATTTCAACAGACTAGAAAGTGGCAATTTAACAAAGTGTTGAAATCACAGACAATCTTTGATGGTTTATTCTGCTGATTACATTATGAGTAATCAGTTCAAATCCAAAAGTACGGGTTTGAGGTCATCAGAGAGACGAGATACCGACTCGCTCCCTCTTTCGAAAGAGAACTGTTGTTCAAATGTACTTTTTAGTGCTGTAGCCTGTGAGTATCATATTGTTCTTTTGTTGGGAAGCCTCTCCCGCAGGCATCGCACGTGTAAGGATCATTAGCCAAATGACCTATACCGGATGGTTTGTCTTCGTTTGGATTGCTAGCAGATACATGTCCTGCTGCAATATGACCTTCAAATGCGTCAGAGTTATCAAATTTAACCCCACATATTTTACATTTGAGGATTCTGTTGCCATTTTCATCTTCCTCTCTTTCTGTTATGCTTTGAACATCGTCGTTATTGAAACTGTCTCCAACAATATTGTTGCTTCTTACCATTTCTTCACTTAGTCTGGGACACGATATTATTTATCAAATTCATTGTATACTACATAAAAGGAAATTGTAAAAATTATAATCAATAAGGCGCAATACCAGAGCCTTCCTGCAGTCTAAGTCTCATTTGGATTCGTCTGTATTTTTGCTGTATCCCACCGAACCCGCAAATTTCCAATCTCTTAATTTCTTTCATTAATGCGCAAAAATATCAATAATCAATGAAAAAAATCGAGTCGCGCATCGATATGACGTGAAGGCGAATTATAGAACCAGATCATAGTTAACACATAATCGGGGTTTCTTACAGCACCAGAAATAATCTAGGTCATTCTAGAGCCCAAATGCATAATAGTTAATTAAATCTGTCGCATGAACATCATTATGCCAAAAGTAATCCTTTTTGGAATAAAAATAGGAAATAAATCGTGGAAAGCAAGAAAAAATACTCAAACAGCAAAATCAGTCGTCAAAATACCAAAGACCGAAGATAAGAATGTGGGAGAGAGAAGATGGTGAATTTCTAACCTATGACAATAACAACGTCCAATAAAGAATTTTCCGTAGCAAGGAAAGCATCAGCAGTTGTAACGCTGCTAATAATGGCGATGGTTGGAGGCATTTTGTTTACAACTCCTACATTATCAATGGCTCAGCAGCAACAACAACAGCAACAGCAGCAACAAACGAACACAGGAACGACAGAAGCCCCTACGACAGCCCCGTTAACTCCACAAGAACAACAGGAGCAAGATAGACTCCAAAGGACAACAGCTGCTATAACTCAAAACTTACAGCAAGGGCAGAAACAGGTTAATGGTATTGTCTACACTCCGAGATGGTCAGAGCCAGTCTGGGTACAACCTAATTCATTGTCCTTACTCTTTGTATACTGTCTTCCTGGAGAGTATGCAGAGTCTGGACAAGAGATATTGGGTGGCTCCGAACTGGAAGTATTGGAATCTTATTCTCTAGCTGTAACTGCTGACCTTACAGGGTGGCTTATGATTGTACAAAATGAAGATGAGACAAATAGACTTCCAGCTGCAGTAGGTGTAATCTGCGCATCAGACGCAAACGACCCTCAGACAAGGATTGTAAGCCAACAGGAACAGATCGAGATAAACAACATAATCAGGCAGTTTATCACTGTTCGAAATACTGTGATAAACAACGTCACCCAAATCATTAACATTATAAACAATGTCACAAGACCACCACCACCAACTAATAACACTGGCGGAAATGCAACAGAGCCTCTGACGGTTCAAGCCATAATTGATATAGATCAAGATGCGTCAGCAGTAGTCGGCTTTGAGACATCCATAGATGGTGGTAGACCCCCTTACACTTGTTTATGGGATCTTGGAGATGGTACCACTAGTGATGCATGCTTCGAATCCCACATCTATGAGAATCCTGGAACATACACCGCTACTGTTACAGTTACAGACTCGGTTGGTCAAAATGCATCTGATAGCATAGAAGGATTCCTTATCACAAACACAGGAAACGGTACAGGGGGAATTCCAGCCTATTGGCGCCCTCCAGTAATTACCGTACCTGACGACATTACAGTGCAAGCAATCGGGCCTACTGGCGCGCCAGTCGCCTTCGAAGTAACAGCAACTGAGAACTTAGAAGGGGATACGTATACGGTGCCCGTAAGTTGTGACCCCGAGTCAGGCGGGACATTTCCTATAGGTGAGACTGTCGTAACATGCACTGCCATCGGCACAGTATTTGACAACGGCCAACGACACACTACACAAGATACATTTACAGTGACAGTAGTACAACCACCAGCAGACGGAGAACAATCTGAACTACCAACTGACACCGTAGAGGAAGAACCACCAGCAGACGGAGAAGAATCTGAACCACCAACTAATTCCACCGGAGGACAGTAGTCGTAATTGACCACACGGGGGGGTTTGAACCTTCTCTTATTTTTTGAGAGCAAATAAAGTGATAAATGAAAATTTAGCGATAAATTGAATCATCTTCTTCTAGTGACAGACGAGAAGAGACAAGCTTTTTGATATGATTACGAGGGTGGCTTTATCAGGTCAAATCTGTCTCCCATTCCACCATACCGGAGAATTCTACCGTTAAACATTATTGCAAAATCAAAAGAAGTAAGCAAATTTCAAAACACTACAAAAATGGCGTTATGACAAACGTGCCACCACTGAGCAAATGATGAAATTTAAAATTGACCGTGATTGGAAAGTTCGAGATAGCACAAATGAGCCATGGCATAACGACGATACGCAATATGAGACTTGTGGAATGTCATCTAGCAACTTAATGCATCTAACTGTATTACTATATGCTTGGTTTCATCTATAAGAGACTCAAAATGTTCTTAACCAGATCACCCATACCAATAGGCTTTTGAAGGAATGCATCAATTTTGTTAGAGAAAAATACTTCAGAGAATTCATAGTCTCCTAGCTGAAAAGCAGTGATTAGCACAACCTTGACATTCACATTAATCTCTTTGACCTTTTTTGCAAGCTGTATTCCAGATAACGAAGGCATTCGTATGTCTGATAGCATAAGACGGTAGGCATTTGCATTGGTTCTGAAGCTTTGTAATGCCTCTTCAGGATTTGTGAAGGCGTCTACTAAAAATCTATTTTCGTTCACAAGAGCCAGTTTGAGAAATCGAAGTATATCTGGATCATCGTCCACGATAAGTAATCTATCTAGAGATTCGCTTCGATCGTTACCGCTATTTTTAGAAGCAAGGTTTGCCTCATTTATCGATACTAGATGTTTTTCGTCTCTCTCTCTACTCCAAGATGTCTTATTGTCACTGCTAATATTATCTTGATTTAGTATAGTGCTTATCTTGTAATAGATTTGAAGAAACCGTAGACCCTTTTTTGTAGTATTATATCTACGGCTTGTTGGCTCATAGCTAAGCAAGCCATGAAGAGTTAGAGCCATTAGATACTCTTTCAATAGGGCACCGCCAAGAAACAATTCATAGCTTATCGTAGTCTGTGTAACTGCATCACCATCCTCATCCTGGTCGTTTATAACCTCTAGAATTTTAGCGACTGTGTCTGTTCTAGATCTATTCTTCATTCATCTTCTTTAGGTTTCATGGAGATACATTATGATATTAACTTTTTCGATGTTTATGTCCTTAGTGATTCGCCATATTGCTTTTACTAGATTCTTATAACGTGAAGACAGGTCTGATCAGTTTATCTCAATGTTACAGAAATTGTATTTTGAATCACTAATGCACCACATTGTGCGCACACTGGACTAGTGAAAAAAATGAAGAAAATAAATACAACGAATTAGGTTGCCTTGACGTAAACTGCGAGAGAATCGATCAAATAACGACGACGAAAATTAGAAGCACTTGAGCTGCTATAGGGGAATTTATTTTCAGGCTTGCAAGTTTTCGTACGCTATAGTAGTAACGACATTCAGGATACACGCATAGATAAGATACAGAGAAAAAGGCGCATTTTATGATATTGGGAAAAACGTTAACCAAATACCACACGAAAGTACGTATACATCTACTCATGGATGTACACTCCCTATAGCTAGTTAGCGCCTTCACTAGATACAGATGCGTAAATGACGCAGAATTTTCTTCTAAAAAGAGAATCAAAGCTTTTGGTTGATTAGCTGGTTGGTTAGATAGTAAAGTTATCTCATAAATGTACTACAATCTAGCATCAGCACAGCTGATTGCAGAAATAAGGATCACAATTGTCATCCGCGTACTGCTATTGGGGGTGTTGTAAAGATACGAAGTTTGAATGTATTATCGAGTCAAACTTGTTACAGATTCTACCAAACGTGCTAACTACATTACGTGTTCAAAGATTTTTTGAAAAATTATCTACTAGTTAATACAGCCTCGCCTCTTTGTTTAGTTCCTATTTCATAGGCATCATAGACATCCTTGATAAATATCATACCATGTGCCTCATTGCCCGCATGCTGTCCAAGAGTGTTTGATATATCCTCAAGAATCTGATTCACTAAGGAGTCAGACACAATTGTTTCAACCTTTATCCTCTTTGCGTAGTCAGGGGTGATCATCCTACCTGTCATGTATGAGCGTACCATTTCTGGTAGAGCCTCTCGTTTTGTTCTTCCAGCACCATTTATATCATAAAAGGTCATGCCGCCGACCTTGTGTTTCTTTAGAATTTCAGCAACTTGCTCAAGGTCTTCCGTAGGAATTAGAATAGATATTTCTTTCACGCTTAATCCTACTTTCGCAGTTAAATAACCTTTCTCATTTCTCTTCAAGAATTCTTTCGAATAAAGATAATAATGAAGTATTTCGTTTTTCATTTAGTTTAATATTGTTATTGTTTAACTCACAGGCTTATCCAGTACTCCCCTTACATATTGGCTATTCTTATGGCTGGCATTACCGAGTGAAATCTGTCCCAGATTCCACGGAACATGCAAAATCCATTAGCCCTTATAATCTGATATTGAAAGAATTGGCAGATAGGGAAATTGGGATGAGTTGAGGAATCGAAAAAGTAATACTGTAGCAGAATATGATGTCAGGCTTGATTAACCAGTAGTATGTTTTAAAAAACTTTAGTCACGCGAATACGTATGAAAGTACTGGGGCATATACACGATGGATATGTCTTCTGCTTGCGGTGGATGTGGTAGGAAAACACAAGATTATCCAATTTACTGTTACATGTGTGACGATTACTATTGTTCAGAAAACTGTCATCTTAAAAAACATGCTAGACCGTGGCAGAAGTTTTAGTCTAGTCTGTTTGGACATTTTTCTTCAGTAATCCCTGAAGCATCCTGTAACTAAAGCAAAGAGCTCAAGCCCTCTGATGGGAACCTAGATGCCCTTAAATTTATGGATGTGAATAAGTATATTGTGAATTAGATATGTCTTCCGATGTCATACCAAACTGGGATGTGATAATTCACAAGAACGCCAGAACAAGCGATGGTGGGGATGCTGGCAACGTAATTGAAGTCGAAGAAAACACTTTGACTCTTGAAAGAGGCCCTACCGCAGAATTTGTTATTCCAAAATCAGCGGTAGAAGGATTCGATGGCTCAGAGTTATCCTTAACCATCTCCTTGAAAGAACTAAATAATCAATACAAAAAGAAGTAGATGGATATAGGGAGCAGAACGGAGACCAGGGAGTGGTTAGTACCTGCAGACCCTTGCCTAGACTGATTCATGTTTTTTGTAAGAAGAATTATTTTAATTTCCCAGCCTCTTCGGCAACCAATTTTTGACCACAGGTCTCTACCTATCCCAAAATTCGCGCTTTGAAGATATCACCCAGCTGTCATACGCATTACATTGATTTCAGATACATTTGATTTTTCAACTGCATCTGAGCCATAGATAGATGGGATTTTGGTTTGGGTTGACTCATTAGATCAAATATGTTGAGAGTTCCGCCGAACTTGAGTAATGTTACAGGAGTGTGTTATTATTGAACGTCATGCGACTAGACGACGTTTTAAAAAGATGCCTTTCCATTGGTTTATCCTGATGACAATCCAGGTTTTAAATAGATAATGCGTTAGACTATCCCTTCTCTTCTCACCGAATAAGGGCGAAATATGACATTTCTATTAGCCTATTTTTTTCCCTGCCATATCCCAAACGTGTTTTTCTGTGGGTCTTCCATTACTGCATAGTATCCTGGACTGATTTCTTGTTTATTTTTGATGACTTTTGCTCCAAGCTGCTGAGCTTTGTTGATATACTCATCTATCGACTCAACTGCCACAAACATAGTTGGCATTTGCTCCGGGTTTTCTCTTGGAGCCAATCCTCCACTAATTCCTGCATTCTTTATCATCAAATAGTTTCCTGTTTCTCCTTTTTCGAATTGCCAGCCAAATAGCGAAGAATAAAAGGTCTTCAGCTCATCCGTTCTGTCAGCTGGAATTTCAAAGTGCCCTACTTCATGTGCTGCTGATGCTGATGCCATAAGCTAAGCACTCTCTATATCTCTCCCCTAGTGTATCAAATCTGTCCCTATCGTGATTCTAGCTTCTGCTTGACTGTCTGAGCAGCCTGTTGCAATCCTTGTCTTATTTTGTCATCAGCCTGACTTCCTGTTAGAAAGTTTCCGGCTTTCTCCGCAGTTCCAAGCTCATAGTCTATTGTATGCCTTACATGCGTTCGGTTGTTGTCGCCTCGAAATTCTTGTACGCTCTCCCATTTCTTAAATGGGCCATCTGTTTGTCTTGTTACTAGCCTTCTGTTCTGTTCCTTCTCTGCTACTTCGAGGAGCATTTCTGCTTGGCGGCCCATGTACTCACCTTTGACTTTCATCTCAGAACCTGGTTCATTTTTGGAAGATGTTGTGGTCTCGGACTCTTTTACTACATCTCTAGGCCATGCTTCTTTGATGTTGTCTGGATTTGTATAGTATTCATAAACTCTCTCTACTGGAGCGTTTATGTATTCTTCATATTCCACTCGTGTCATGGAGACTGCAGCGCAGAATTCTATTTAGTTTCTTGTCAACTTGTATCTACATGATAAATAGAAAGTAACTAGTATTCCAAAGTTCTAACATCTGTACGAAAGTGTCTCTACAGATAAACACTACTCAGATTGCGATTCGATTATGTATCATAAGGGAGTATCCAGATATTTACTCCTCAGATGTTCACTATTCTTCCTCCTCTGAGTTTAGATAATCGCATTTGGTGCAGACCGTTACGACATTGATCTTATTGGACGATGAGCCTCTGGTTTTACCTTTTTGCCGCACTGTAAATGTTTTATTCCCGCATTTAGGACAGATAGAAGTGTTTACTACCATTATTTGTAGGTCCTCCTTCTTTTTGCCACTTTGAGATACGACCAATTCCCACACCCTTTAATTGCACAATTATAAGGCGTAATCCGAGCAGGAGTTCCACCATTATTTCAGGACCCTGTCGAAAGTGATGCGGTAATCATTCTTGGTTTAGCATGCTTTTCTATAAGTATCCTAACATGAGATATGTATATTAATGTACCCCGCAAAATAAATTCTTAAAGAATTGACGAAGTGACACATAGATAAGACATTATGAGCATTACTATAGCCAACACGGCAGCTGCATTAATGAGTAAAGGAAAACCACCACTACCACCGTCAGGAGAGGGTCCTGATAAGAATAACGAGGAAGATGAGTTACGACAACAGCAGCGAAAGCCTCAGCCAGAGTCTCTCTACCAGATCAACAGGGCACTAATTCGTATGTTGATGATATTGTCCGAAGCTGGAGATACTGGTTTGTATACAAGGGAATTATTGGATCGGATGGGATCGGTAGATTATGCACAGAAAATGATCAGGTTAGGTGAAGAAAAGGGCTACATCAGACGGGTAAGAAACATCAAGCCGGAGGGAAAAGGAAACTATAAGGTAATGAACCATATCACTTCAAAAGGAAAACTGATTGTCAGGAGATGGACACAAGCCGCTGATGCAAATAATAACAAGGCTTGATTGTTTTATTTGCTAAAAGGCATTAGTAAGTAAGTTGGAAACTGTTGTACATTGAGTTATTCTTCTTGGATTCAGCTCACTTTCAATTTCATTCCGCCCGACCACTTGATATCTGCTGTTTTACCGGGAGGAATTCTCAGATCAAATCTGCCTCCCATCCCACCAAATCAGGCTCGGTTTCCTAGTGCCTATATCTCCTTCTAACTGCGATGCTTAGTGGAATAATTACCAACCATAAATATTGGGCAACATCTAGATTAAAGAATGAAACAAGGATAGAAATACCAAATATGAAAGGAACCAAAAGATGATTTACCATCATTCCTCTTATAAAGAGTGGATGAATTCCCTTGTCAACTAGTCTATAATCTTTCGTTGCATGCCACCATATCAGAGCAAGTAAGGAGCTTGCCAGAATTACAACAACACAGTATATGACATACGGAACTTGATATGAGCCATACTCGATGACAAGGGAGGTAGTGATCGACAAAAACGTTATTAAAAGAAGGAACAATAAATTTAGGTAAACCATAGAAATATGCGACCTTGTAATAAAGTTGAAAACCTGGTGATATGAAATCCAGAAGATTGCAATTACGGCAAAACTGATAATATAACTCTCGACTTGAGGGTACAACTCATAAAGTCTGCTTAAGAGCTGTGACTCCGTAAGGTTGGGAGGTAAATCAGGTATGTCTATCGATAGTGTCATTAAGGTTATTGCAAATGCAAAAATAGCGTCTCCAAATGAAACAACATGTTCTGGCTTTACCTTTGGAACAAATGCGTCTGTTGACATGGTATATACAGAGCGTATGAATGATAAGCGCCATAATAAAAATAAAATGCTGTGAACCCAGAGTCACAAGTAAGATAATTTACCCAAGCCACAGAACACTCCAGTTGCTCTTCTGCAATGTTTGTTTTGGTTTTGTTTCATTAATGGACAAACATAGGCGGATCCCCTGATTTCTACTTTCTTTTAGCCATTAAAAGCTTCAGCAGATTTTTATGATCTTCATCATTAGGATTTTTCTTATTAACTATCCTTGTTATTGAGGATCGTGTGAATTTTCAGCCGCATCCCGTCGAACCCACTTGAGCTATTTGTCTACTATTTGCTTTTGGATTTCGTTTTCCTCTATCTCCTTAGCTGCAAAGATGCGATATATAACTACGCGTCAAATGATGATATGAAAGAGCAGTACAGAGCCGGTTAATAATGAGCCTCTAACCTGGCCGTCTTAGAGCAGTAGCTTAGCATATACCCCTACAGAGCCTATTTGCATAATCTTTAAGGAAATAGATACTATTAGCGTAGTTATGCAAAGAAGCTCGATATTAGCAATAAAAATAGCAACTAATAGTGGTAAGACAAAAAAATCTATCACGTCAGCTACTACGCTAGGAATAAGTGTGGTAATAGTGACTCTGCTATCCTGTTCAGTTTTAGGCGTGGTAAATGTATGGGCTGACATTTTCTTTGGTAGCTCTGTATCAGATACTATAGTTGGGACAGAAAATGACGACGAAATCTTTGGAAGGGGAGGTAACGATAATCTACGAGGTGAAGGCGGAGACGATTACATCGCAGGAAATGCTGGCAATGACTACATTAATGATGAGTTTGGCAGTGACAAGCTCAGAGGTGGCGCTGGAGATGATAGAATAAAGTTGGTAGGAGTTAATGACGAACTGGGCTCTGAAGGTGTGGATAAAGCCTATGGTGGAAAGGGTAAAGATAATATCAGTGCAAGCGACGAAGAGAGTTTCTTTGTGCTTTTTGGAGGACAAGATCACGACACCATTGTCGGCGGTGACGGGGGAGGCAGGATACATGGAGGCACAGGAGACGACCAAATCAATGCTATATGTTGCGGAGTATTTGATGTATGGGGTGATTCAGGAGACGACGAAATCCGTGGAACTAGTGAATGTGGTTTGAGTCTAGGGCGTGTATCTGGCGGAGCAGGAAATGACAGAATTATCTCACCAGATGACTTCACAAGGGGCGGTTCTGGGAATGACTTCATTGAATTCTGGGATTGCAGCGGAGTAGCTTACGGTGATAGTGGAGATGACGAACTGAGAGGAGGAGACATCCCTGTTGAGCTTCATGGCGGGGATGGAGATGACATGTTACAGAGCCTTGAGGGCGGCAGACTTTTTGGAGACGACGGCGATGATACTCTTCGTGGTGGCGAAGTTGATACCACTCTCACTGGAGGAAAAGGTGCTGATATGTTCATCTGTGGTGCCAGTAGCACCGCTATAATAACTGACTTTAATGCAGCAGAAGGGGATACTAAAACTGAAGGTTGTAGGAACGTTTTGGAGGAATCTGTGTCGGTATTAGATAACAATTTTAACAATTCCAATATAACAGGAACTACTACCGTTACTACTACCTCCAGTGCTTCTGGTGGAATAGCGGAGGATCTTTCCGCGACTGAAGAGGATGCATCGAGCATGGCTGGTACAGCAGCAGAAGCAGATGCTAATAGTAGTAGTAAAAATCCAATTGAAACAATAGACGCAACAGGAACAGACGAAATCCAAAAAACAATGGAAGTACTACCAGATGAAGAATCACTATAATAGGAGCGACAGCAACAAGATCAGAGTCAGCACTGACAAATCAGAGATAAGAGGAGAAAAATTCCGAAATAATGACTCACGATATTATTCAGAAGAGGACAGCCCATAGTGGTACGTCTGCCAAAAGTCTGAGGGTCCATGAGCAGTAGCAAAACATTTAGTCATTGTACCGAAAGAACTTGTCATCTTGTGCGAAGACTGCTTTTTGCAGTATTGGAAGATTCTCAATTGAAGACAGCAAGCTTGTACCTGATGGATATAAGGGATATGGATATATGGATAGGTCTACAGAAATAAGATTATTATTACTAACACCAAAGTCATTGGTGGAACTGGTTCAACCACATGCCAAGTGTAAAATTCGCAAGAAAAAGGCTTCCAGCCATTTCAACCAGCAGTGAGGTTGGCTTTGTTCTATTTTGTGAACCTTGCTTTGGGACTGAATGTATTCCCTAAACGTCAGATAAGACACAGACTACAAGAAGCAGAATACTTGAAGAAGAAGTGGAGGAGGATTAAACAAAAAAAGAAAATACGCCAGAACTAAAAGGATGACGCACTACTGCAATGGGCAATTACCAAATCCTGCTCATTGAAATCTCTCTTATTATATTTATCTTCTCTAACGATCACCGACTGCGGGATTCGCATGAAAATTAGATGCATCCCATCAACCCGCTAGTGTTTGCTAATCCGCTGAGCTGTAATTATTAAGTTAAATCTGTTATTCTGTCTCTTACCCCTCCGAACCCCTCAATATATAGCCTTTTGCGGCTTCATTTCTTATAGCGAATAGGTATAAACGACGTATCTTAGTAGTTGGTCATACTTCCCGTTATCCCACGTCGCGCCATTCCAGAAGATTGTTACGCCGTCCACATCCCCCGGTAAGATAGCATCTATGCAACGCTTAGCTGTAGCAAAAGCGTCTGGGTCCCTCGGCGCTACAATGCCTGTTAGCGTAACTTGAAATGTAATCTTGCCTTCTAGACGAGAGTTTGCTGCTTTGATTATGCTTGCTCTACCTTCTACCCAGTTCTTCATTATGGCGCATGTGTTGTCGTTGTCCTGCTTGAACTGTGACTGGAGATGGTATCTGTCAACCAATTGGGCAATGCCGCCGGCATATTGTCCAGATGAGATCGCATTGCTAGGTGCTGCCATGAGACTAATACCCTCTCTGTTTGCAATTGCTCGTGCCCGCCTGAAGCTACCAAGTGGGTCATTTACCTCTCCGACAGGAGATTTGCCAACTTCTAGGTCATATGAAATCAATCCGAATCCCTGGTGTCTGATGTAGTCTGCATGTTGGTCTATCTCTGCAAGCGAGAAGAATTCAAATCCTTTTCGGGTGTCCGTTATTTTTGTAACTCCTTTCAATGAGTCTACCATTGCTTGGGTGGGAGCAACTCCATTGCCTAAATGGAAAATAATTATGTCCTTTCCATTTCTTGTACTTTGTTGTGTGTTTGAAAGTGCAGAGTTTGCAAGGTTTTTCTGAGCTGTAGCTGGTCTGGTTGTTAACCAGACCATTCTAGAATGTTTTAGTTGTCCTTTTTGTGCTTGTGCCATTTGTTGTGTTCCTGCGATGGCAGTACTCAATAAGAAGACCGAGGAAAGATATAAGCCGGCGAGATTCCTCTATGCATATTTGCTTTGATGATAGTACCTGTCGAAACGGTGGTGGTAATAGCGAGAAGGTCAAGAATACTGTCCATTAGCAACTAGCCTCGCGATCAATTGTGTACCTTTGGTTGTATTGACTTCGGGAATCTTTGTAGTG
Organism: Nitrososphaera sp.; assembly: GCA_035253045.1. Classification (GTDB taxonomy): domain Archaea; phylum Thermoproteota; class Nitrososphaeria; order Nitrososphaerales; family Nitrososphaeraceae; genus Nitrososphaera. Next base: position 9,127 of record DATFCN010000017.1, on the reverse strand, counting down.
ATGCATGAAAGGACCGCAACATAGACATTAAAGCTTACCATGAATCAAGGAGAAATAGAAATCCTCCAAAAGAACCGATAGCGTTCTAGGATCCACCGAAGCCATAAATTCTACTTCTGGTCTTATTTATCCAATGAAGGGAGTAAAATGTCAACCAGTAGAGAAGAAAATAGATGCATGCCTCCTTATGATCCCACAGATTACAGGAGACTACAAAAACTACTGATTGATAGTCGTTGCCGAACCATCGTGTGAAATTATAGCACTTCCAAAATTTTGTCCTCCTATCCTTATAGTTGAGTCTCCGGATAGCCGGTATTCGCTTGATTTTATATCAGAAAATGCAGTATCTTGGACAATATTACCATTGCTTCTTGTTGCTACGATACCCCTTTCCGCTTCGATTATTGTATTATTATAGACGAAATTGTTCTCGGTCTCGCCATCGTCTGGCAGGAGGGGATTAAACAAATGTATTCCTTCTGAAGCTGCTCCTCGAACCGTATTGTTATATATCTTATTATTTGGTGATTCTGATATCATTATTCCAGTTGTCGAATTATAGACATGGTTGTTTGTCGCAATTGAATCATGCATGTTTCTTGAAAAGAATATTCCAACCTCTGCACTATTCCATACCTCGTTTCCCACAATAAGAATATTGTAGCAATCAAGTGAACAGATTATACCTATTCTGTTATGATTGACACGGTTATTTGTAATATTCACATCATGAGTTGCAGTATGAGGGTCCACAGTGTATTTGATATTGTTGTAATATTCGTTCTGATCGATCACAACGTTGTATGCTCCGTTGGAATAAAATCCCATCCACATATCATGAAACTTATTACCTCGAATCACGATATCATGCGATGGTTCTCCATCTTCTTCACCAAGAAGGTCAAATCCCCTTCGTCCAGGTTCAACGTCTCCCAGATATCCAAATTCAGAATTGAGTATTTGAGAACCCTCACTTGCGGCAAATTGTATATACCCTCTGCGAGTACTGCCGTTCATGTCCTGTGGGATGACATCATTTGAAGAACTATTCCATGATGTTATTTTTACACCATCAATCAGTATTTTACCGTAAATCACCATCCCATTTTCACCTTCAATTTTTAGGTATCGTAAAACATCACCACCCACATCTGAAGAATTCATTTCAAAGGTGACACCATCAGCTACTTCTAAAGTGGCATTTAGAAGGTATTCTCCATTGCCTACGTTCTGAATTATCTCAGAATTGTATATCGTTTGGGCAACAGCTGAGAAGGAATAGTTGCAGTTTACGTTAACGGTATTCTCTGTCTGGTCATATTCTATGCAAGCAGGTTCTCCCGCTTCGGCTGCAAAGTGAAGATGGTACTGGTGTTGCTGCTGCTGTCCGTGAGATAGCAGTCCTACTAGTATGAAAAGGAGGATAGTAGTGGCCATGGATGTCGATTTTTTGCAGACGTTGGTCATGCAAGTGCATTCAATTAATTCCTGTAAAGTTTGACAACAGAATTAATCTCGTTCTTTTGCTAAAAGAAATTACAGCCACTACAGAGGATTTTTACTTTTCCACGGATGCTTTATGTGTTATTCCTAGATGGATAGAAGAGCGTAACTTTTCCTTTTTAATTCATCTCAATTTTCTACCACATTCCACTGTATTGGATACTGAATTATATATATTGATGGATGGGAGCTTGAGCCAAATCTGTCTCGGATTCCACCGAACTCGCACCGATTTTACCGGCAGGTTTGCAGAAGGTTTATCGCCAATATCACTTCCAAACCACGGGTAGTAAGCAATATGCTCGCCTGTTCTGATTGGTGGTGTGCTCATGAGAGAATATCTACAATTGAAGAAATAAGAAAAGTATTTGAACAACAAATTAAGTCATTGTTATTGGATACAATAACAATGAGCCAATCCGCGAAGGAATGGTCAAACGCCCAGAATGCTTTAGCCTATCTGAATGTGGCAGATAGTCTTCCACATCGTACTGAGGGTGAGGCTGTTCTAATTGATCATATTCCTAAAGAGGCAAATCGAATACTGGACCTTGGTACAGGGGATGGAAGACTAATTAAATTAATAAAGACAAATAGGCCAGATATCGAAGCAGTAGCCTTAGATGTATCTCCAACTATGCTAAAAGCTGCAAGAGAACACTTTGCTAATGATTCAAAGGTTAAGGTTATGGAACACGATCTTAGTTTGCCATTGCCAGATCTAGATTATTTTGACGCCGTTGTCTCGAGTTTTGCCATTCATCACTTGAAACATGAGCGTAAGCGTTCACTTTACGAGGAAATATATGATATACTCAATCCAACAGGAGTTTTTTGCAATCTCGAACATGTAGCATCGCCGTCTGTGGAACTTCATGTTCGCTTTCTAGATGCTATTGGTTATACACCAAAGAAAGAGGATAGAGCTAATAGGCTGCTGCCTATGGAGACACAATTAGGTTGGCTCAGAGACATAGCTTTTGTGGACGTAGATTGTTATTGGAAATGGCTTGAGATGGCTTTGCTGATAGGGTATAAAGCATAGCATAGAAGTGAGAATATTATCGGATCACTTATTTTAAGGTAGATGAAATGTCCAATCTCCTCCGCGTTTTTTCCTTCTTCTCGTTCTTATTGTTCGTGATTATATTCTAATACGATTTTCTCAGGTCAGACAATTCTTAACCTCAGTATCACTGCCATCGTGAGAAGCTGCTCGCTTTTTGACTTCTTCAGGTGATAAATCTTCCTTATTTTTTGCAATATGCCATATATGTCCCAATGGATCTTCGCGGTGCCTGCTCTATCACCATACAACATATCTGCTACTGGCTATACTAACTTTGCCCTGGCAGCCACAGCTCGGCTTGTAATTTCGCCCATATTATTTACATACAGAACCAAAGTCACCGCTGAACCACCTATCGATTGCGGACTACGAAAGTTCATTTCTCGAGATTCGTCGGCAAGCATTACAAACGCATTGCCGATCCAGATCTCTCAGCGCCCAACTTTTCCATCTGGAGTCGCCATCCTCATTGACTCCTCTTCTCTTGCTCCCAAAGCATTGCTGTAGAAATCTATTGCTGCAGCTTCATTTTTACAGCATAACAAGTACACCGGTCTGGCCAATCACGGTCTCTCTACGCTCATGAATAAAACTATTCTTCTAAAAGTTAACCCGCATGCAAGGAAAATTAGCAAGTAACCTTTTTACCACATACTGTACCTTAAAGAATTATAATGTCATCGCAGGGATCAAGAGAAAAGGACGAAACTACCAAGCTCGAGAACTCTACCTACAATATCCTAAAGGCACTTGGCAAAGAAGCTAAGTTTCTTTATTCCGTAATTGACACCTATATAGACGACGCTAGAAAAGACAACAATTCTGAACTTGAAAATTTGTGGAATACTATCAAGCGAGAGCGACAAAGGCATTTGGGAATGCTAAGAGACGCTTTGGACAAGCAGGCAAAGAACCAAAAATTGCACTAGGACTGTTATGCATGGTGGTTAATGATTACACAACACCGTTTTTCAGAAAACTGGATCTGGAGTATCTTTGCTATCTGTCCCTGCTGCTGCAGCTGTCCTATGCAAGCCATCAAGCTCCGCAGTCAGTCTCTCGTATTTATCGACATCTTTTCTTTAATACGTCTCTTTCTCTTGTAAAATGAAGGATTCCGATTTTTTGATATTATCGGTAATAGCAGTTATACTGAAATATCAGGAGCCCGTCTTGATGAAAAGAGTAAGGATAGACGAGGAACTATCAGCACCATATCTTCATCGACTCCCACTAGCAGCAACGAAGATAAAAGGAGGATAAGGTTAGATTTCGCAAGGAAGGATTGACGATATTCTCCTCCTAGTTAGCATTTGACAAGGGTAAAATTCGCTTCTGGGTACAAAAACTAGGTCAAACCTATCTCAGATTCCAGCTACTCCGCGCATCGCTAGTTATACTATTGGATAGTGTATATACAGCATATGCCTTCAAAGAACACCATTATTAGTTGTTCCATACAACGTTAACAACAGACAATAATGAACCACTCACTACATTTGAGGATAACATAAGCAACATACTTTCCCAAGGTAATGTCATGTTTTCAGTAAAAAGAATTGACGCTGTATGCGAGCTGAATACAGAAATGAATTTGCCTTTGCCCGTCAGCAATCAATATGCCGCGATAGGTGACGAAAGCAGACCTTGGCATATACTCGCCAACCTTCTTGAAACCAAGGAAGCAAAGTTCGTGATAGGGATTAAAACTAACCGTAGATATAGCTATTATGTAAGATTCTTTGATGCAAGAGGAAACTTGGTGCTGAGAGCAAATTTTGTCAAGAAGTATGATACTTGGAATATACCTATCCAAGAAAGACTCGTGGCATAGGATAAATTATTTGCAAAGTATGGCAAGAAACAAAACCTAGTGGTAAGAGCAACCAAAGAAATAGATCACTATTAAATCTTTATTGCCTACGACAAATCTGTGATGGACATGAGCTCCAACAAAGATAAAATCAGCGCGATTAACCTGCTTCATTTTACCTTCTATTTCTATATGTCCAGTACCTTCAATTACGAAATATACTTCGTCAACTGAATGCGGCTCTTGAGTATCCGTATCTCCTTTTCTAATCCTAAGTAATCCCACCTCTAGCGCTTTACTTTTAAAAACATCTACGTATTTTTCATTAGCAGTGTCTAAATCAGCTATTACTTTCTCAAGGCTAATGATAAAGTTATCTTCCTCGCCCATTGACTCTATCATGGAATTCATGATGCTTTAAGAATGTATTTCTATTATCTTCTCATCATATCACAGATAAGTTATGATGATAATTGCAGGTTTCTGAAATTGATTTTGTGCCGTGGTAATATTCAAAGCCAAGGAACCCAACCCGCTTTACATATAGGAATCTAACCACCGAACGCTCTTGAAAGTGTCAAAATTGTTCACAGTATCCTATCTTGGTGGTGTTTAAAGACTCGTCCTAGACAACCAGAGGATCCTTTCTAGAGATAGGCAATTGATTCAAACAAGAAAGTAAAAAAAGAAAGCGGTAGACTTTTTACTTTACAGCCTTCTGCTACTCAAACCTTTCTTCAGCTCTAAGTTCATTGCTGGATAGAATTTTACTCGCGCACCCATCTGGAGGAATGGTTCGGCAATAATACAGATTATCGAACCCAGTATCTCTTTGAGCAAAATTTTATCAATGCGAATATACTGGAATTAATCTAGTAAGTTGACATCACCAAGAGAAGTCTTAATCCTAGGGGCAGGATTTGGAGGATTGGCATCAGCTAACATGTTGCGAAAATACCTTCACCCAGAAGAATGTCAAATCACGGTTATTGACAAAAAGCAGTACTTTATGATGGGACTTGTAAATTTATGGATACTGAGCGGAAGCAGAAAATTGGGGAACTCCCAAGCCGCTTTGAGCAGGCTGGAAGACAAAGGAATCAGATTTATGAATGATGAGATTATTGGCATTTATCCTTCTGAAAATCGCATTGCTACTGCAAACAAGCAAAATAAATTAGAATACGATTATTTGATAGTAGCTTTGGGGGCAGAACTTGCGCCAAAACTAATCGATGGTTTTGAGGATAATGAAAGTTGTTTTAACGTATATGATGCTCATCGGGTTCCAAATCTGCGAGAAAGGATACTCTCTCTAAAAAATGGTCATATAGTAATATGTATAGCTGATATACCATACAAATGCCCCCCTGCACCCTATGAGATATCATTCTTGATTAATAATATTGTGGTTAAAAACGGAACAAGAAATTCTATTGAACTGGATATATATGGACCTACACCCATAGCATTACCAGCAGCTGGACCTAGTATTAGCCGATCTATTGTAAACCTGCTCAATGACAGCCATATTAATTTCCATCCGTTACATAAATTAAAAAAAGTATTATCAGATAAAAAAACAGTCGAATTTGAAAATGGCAAGAAGACAGGCTATGACTTGCTAATAGTAATTCCCCCTCATAAAGTTCCTCAAGTCATCAAGTATTCTGAGTTACTAGGAGATGGAGATGCGCACTGGATAGACGTTGATAGATTTACCCTTAGAACAAAATACAAAAATGTCTTTGCAATAGGCGACGTGACGGAAATTAGGCTTGGTAATGGGATGACTATTCCAAAAGCTGGGATATTTGCAGAAGGTGAAGCAAAGGTGGTCAGCCGACAAATTATTGAAGAAATTAAAAATAATAAAGACAATGACAGTAGCGGGAAAAATGCGTATTCTTCCAAGTTCGATGGAAAAGGCTTTTGCTTCATGGAGGTGGGAAATAAAAAAGCAGGATACCTAGATGCAGATCTCTACAATGCGGGAAGTCCAGCTATTAGGCTTGATCCACCGTCAGATGAATTATATCTGAGGAAACTTGATTTTGAAAGAAGCAGATTAAATGAATGGTTGATTTAATATTGCCTTAAATGCAAACAATCTCGCATCTCATACTGCTTGACAATGGTCATCTATCCTTGGCACAAATCAAACATCGCTAGGCAATCTAAACAGTAATACTTTTCCCGCGATGTTCTAATAATCTTGGTATCTGAGTTTGTTCTCCAGCAACTATTACAACGAAATATAAGCTCATTTGATACCGGATTCCATTCTTCCATAGAGCACTCTCTATTATTAGGTGATTGGTGTATTTAAAAAGAGCCCTGCTCTGCGTGCAATCCTTATTTCCGCCATTAGTATGGGAGGGTATAAAATTAAGGTGCAGTTGTTATTTACCTCGAATCACACTTCGATTCATCCGAATGTTCAGCTGCCTGCTTCCCACCCAGCTCCCATCAAAGTTTACGCATTGTTATCTCAATCAAAGCTTTGTCTTTTATCCTGTGCCGAGCAATAGCTATGAATCATCTCTGCTTCTATCTAATAAAGAGAATTCATCCTAAGAATTCCAAATCATTTGTTCAGTTACTGGGTGTCAATTACAGTAAATTGCCTAGAATGTATTAAAAGGAACATATCCATGAAGTATATCGGCATATAATGACCTCCGTGAGTGTTCTGGAGCTACTTCTATCTGCGACAATAATTGCACTAGCTGGAATTCCTATAGTGACAGCAGCCTCATTCCTAGCACAATCAGCAAGTGCAACTACCGACCTAACGACAAATACAACATTAGTAGGAGAAGAGGAGTCTGTAAGCACTGCAGATACTAATACCAACAGCGACAACGACAACGATGTTTCAAGTGCTCTTTTGGGCCCTCTTTTCTCATTTGGGGAGGGAGAAGATATAGAATCAGACGTGAACCCAATAAATGAAACATATGTTGTCGTATCATATTCGGGCAATAGAATAATAGTACCTCCAAACACTACAGGCGTTGCCCTAAAAGCAACTGAGACAGGCAACTTCACGATCAATATTAAACCCAACGGGCTTTCCCTTAATCAGGGCCAAGCCCTTATAATAGCTGAGGATGCTACGTCGGAAGAAGATGAAAATGCAACTATAACCTTTGTCTTGCTCACTCGTACACATCCTGATGGGTCTGGAAGTGGAACTGGTGTTACGTATTTTAGCACAAACTCTACCGGCCAGCTGGCATTCCTTGACAACACCGTTGCAATAGCTCAAGTTGAATACTCTCCTGGCGAAGGCGTCAATCGTTTTGCAGAGTGGGAATGGAAGCGTGCCACCCTTCCATTCGAGGATGGTGAAAGCAGCACGGTTGCTACTACTGCCAACAACAATGCTTCAAGTGCTCTTTTGGGCCGTCCGTTTATGATTGTGGATTTTGAAACTGCAAGTGTAAATGCAATCAATGATACATTCATCGAAATAGAAACTGTGAATGGCATAAAACTAGTACCTCCAAACGCTACTGCTGGTACGACTATAGATGCAACAGAGACAACAAACACCACGATTGATATTCTACCTAACGGTCTTGACATTGATAAAGGGCAAAGCCTTCTTGTGACTGAGAAGGGAGATGATCAAGGTGCAACACAACAAGAGAATGCTACCACCACCTTTATGGACATTAGTCATACAAATCCTGATGGTTCAGGAACTGGAACTGGTGTTGTATTTTTCCATACAAACTCTACCGGCCAGCTAGCCTTCCTTGACAACATGGTAGGAATAAATGACAGTGAATTCTCCGAGAGGAGAGGCACCATTAGAGTTTGGGAATGGAAGGGTGGAACTCTTCCATTTATGAGTTTGTTACCTCAATCATAGTCATACCTTTGACCTTTCTCACGTGGCAAGGAATAGTGATGACTCTCTGCATCACATCAGAGGTTCCAGAGAGAGAATCTTGCAATTTAATAATACAAACGTTATAACGTATTCTTACGACAATTTGTCAGAGCGAGACTTCGACGGCTACATCAACTTTCGGATAATACCTTTTCACATCCCCTTCGCCATATTTAGACTTGAATTTCCTGACGATATCGTCAACCCTATTGCTGTCTGTTAATGGTTTACCTCTTGCAGGAATTTCTGTCCCGTCTACAGAAATCTTCAAAGTTGAGTCGACTAGCAGGTTTTTATACCAGTTGGTGTCAGAGCCTTGAACTGGCAGCAAATAAAGAGCGTTGTCTTCATGCACAAACCATACTGGTCGAGGGATATCTCTGCCCGATTTTCTACCTTTAACGCTAAGTCTTATCTCAGATATATTATTCAGTCTCTGTTGAAGGTCGGCTCTGGACATGTCTCATATTATGCTCCCCATGATAAATATCGATTGAGTGTCCCCTCCAGACCTGAATCCTATGTAAGGCAGGCAGATCGTATTCCTGATGGAAAACATCAATGCTTTTGAGGCATCGGCTTCGGGGAAGAGCATATGCCAAGGCTAACGCAGTGTTAGCACTGGAGTGTTACCGTTGGAGTAAATTCAGCAGCTATTACTTCTATCTCCTTCCTAATAGTACGTCTCTAGCAAGGTTATATTCGTCTTCTCCTAATAACTCCAGATGAGCGTGTTCTGTTCTACCAAGACTTTCAAAATTGCCTGCCGGTTCCGCACTGGAGAGTGGTACTAGACCATCATCAGGTCCTGGAATTGTAGGATTACCTCCCACCTCCT
>DATFCN010000016.1:0-33035 GCA_035253045.1 Nitrososphaera sp. | reverse complement strand
CACAAAACTCAAATGACATTCACAAGACGATGCTCCTGTGCGCAGGATAACTATCGGCATTCCTTCATACAATGAACAGCAAAACATAGTAAATCTCTTGCGAGCAATTGAGGACCAACACACACCGATATTTGAGGTACTAGTTTCGGATGATTCGTCTGACAGCACGCCGACCCTAGTGCACAATTTTGCGCAGCATTCTTTGCTTAACATCCAACTTTTTCACCACCAAGCAAGAAGGGGAGCTGCAGCCGCATGGAATGAAATTCTTCAAAGGTCTACAGGTGAAGTCATAGTTCTTTATGATGCTGACACTATTCCTCACCCATCCTGTACGGAGCAATTAACATCAAGCATTCAAGGAACCGTTGGAATAGTTGCATCAAACTCGCAACCGATACAGGCAGCAGGCATAGCTGGCAGGGCATCTGTATTCATTTCAAAATGGCTTAGATCAGTGAGGCTAGATCGGCTGTCCCAGTACACAGTCATGGGCAGGGCAGTTGCCATTAATTCTGAAGAAGCTAAGATAATAGAGATACCAGCAAACGTGATAGCGATTGATCTTTACCTTCAGTGCAAGATACTTGAAATGGGCAGAGGTGTAAGGTATAATGATAATGCAATAGTATTTTTCAAACCTGCCAATGAAATGCACGATCTAGCGTCGCAGGTAATACGGGCAGTCCATGGGCATAACCAGATAAAGGATTTTGTTTCCTCATGTGGCGTCTGTTTACCGCGACAAGTAGCGATCGCTCACGCCCTAAAGAATGTCGCCAAAGATCCCCTTGGCGCTATGTCAGTTGCATTAGGATATTCGCTGATACCATACTACAAGTCAAGACTTGAGCATACTGACACAGCAAAGTGGCACACCGCTGCGAGCTCTAAAGCAATAGACTACCAGCAACTAAAGACAAGGTTCTAAGAGCTGAAACACTTTTTTATAACCGCAAGCTCTTGTAACGAAACAAGCGAGAAGGGTTTACTCATGTCTGAAGTGAAAAGACAATTTGAGACGATTACTAGTAACGGGGTGCTGTGGATAAATATACAAAAGCCAACGTTTGGCGACATTAACGCTCTTGGGCAGAAATACCCGTTTCATAGGCTCAACCTTGAAGATTGCCTATCCAAGATCCAAATCCCTAAGATTGACCGGTATGAAAGTCACATTTTTGCGATTCTGCATTTTCCTACTCCAGACAAGGAAAAGGGCTTCCTATTTAGTCAGCTCGCTATCTTTATGGGCTCTGATTATCTTGTGACAATTCACCAAGGAGACCTTAAGGCACTTCAAGAACTATTCAACATGTGCAAGAGTGATGAAAAGCAAAAGCAGGCAATAATGGGCAGGTCGTCAGGCTATTTACTTCATAAGATAATCGATACATTGGTGGATGACCTTCTCCACATACTAATGAAGGTTGTAGGAAACATCGACGATATTGAGGACAGTGTTTTTGACGAGCAAATATCGATCCCTCGCCAGATCTCTCTTCTGAGAAGAGAGATAACAACATTAAGAAGAATAGTGATTCCGCTTCGCAGGACAGTAGTTGATCTTTCTAAGGACGTCCAGCGCTTTTCGAGAGAAGATCTTGCTCCCTATTTTAAAGACGTCCAAGATCATATCGAAAAGGTATATGAAGCTTTAGAGGAAGCAAAGGAAACAGTAGAAATCTACAAGGACACAGACTATATGCTTAGCCAAGAAAAAACCAACAAAATATTGGGCGTACTAACAATAGTGTTTACATTATCTATTCCCGCGACAGTCATTGGCACATTTTATGGCATGAACATCAATTTACCTGGCGGATTAGAAACGGGACCTTGGACTCGGCTGGGGCCTTACACTACATTGATATTTGTTTTAGTGGTTTCGTCAATTTCCGCCGTACTAATGATATTCTATTTCAGAAGGCTTGGATGGTTGGGATCCTCAAGATAGGAACGGCATATTCTTTTGCTGATATTACTTAAGAGTCAAATTATAGGAGCTAATTATCTTTCCTCAACCTTGAAAGGACAATATACAGGATAACCGAAAGAACAATCACATTATCTTCCCGATAATCTGTATTATTTTACCAATCAGAAGAACCAACCAAAGCAATCCTCTACTTGATTGAAGAGCTGTAACAACGTAATGGTTACTAACGATGGACTATCTACAGTCCAAAAAAGGTAAGAGAAAAGTTCATTCAAAATGTCAAAAGCAGAAGAATTCTTGCATAGAAGACAAGGCTTTACAGCTTGCACTTGGCGGCAACCTGGGATGGGCAGTTGCATATAGCTTGATGCTTAATGCGTCCAAGGATGCCTCTCTTCAATCACTTGATTTTTCTCTTGGATTTTGTTAAAATACTCTTATTCCTCATCCGCCACTTGTAGTTGATTCAACTTCCCATTCTTGCAATTCCTTATCTAGTTTAGAGTTGACTTTGGTGATTGGTTTCAATGTACTTTCTTTTTGGCTGTCCTTCTTCTTTTCCTCCATATACACTCTCTCTGAGACACTGCCCCTACATATGCGTGTGGGAGTAATTCATCTATCTCAGTCTCTATATCTTAAAGGTAATTTGGTATCAGCCATTCTTCAGTTGTGAGCATTATCAGAAATGATCAAGATAATACAGGGATAATATAGGTATGATGACACCAGTATAGAATTGGCCGAATATCATATTTCATCTTGATTTAAAGAAATGGAAGTCATTTCCGTAAGTGGGGACTTCAAGATTTAAGCGCTACCATTACTCCTTTTAGTACTATCATTCCACTTGTCATAGTGCTCAATTAAACGCCTTTTCCTAGATTCGGTCTATACAATTTATCCTTACCTTTTACCAAAGAGCCACCACAACAGTAATAACCACAGCCACCGCATTAGAATAGGTTAATCATTAAAATGTTTAAAAGTTTCATATGATTTTTCGTATTCTTCATAGAGGATCTCATAGCAGGCCCACGGTGAATCGGCCGAACTATCGTTTTGCAAAACGAAATATTCGAACTCTTTTACCGGTTCTAGCTTCAAGCAGGAGGAAGATGTCTGATGAATTTGCATTATTTTCTTTATTGTCACGCCGCAAAGATACAAAGATAGAACCGGGAACCTTGTTCTCGGCTGTTTATAAGGGAATGTAGTGAGAGAGTTTCATTATTCGGATTAAAATAGACCCTCATAATTAAATAGTAGTTACATTACCTTTGTGTAGAATTGGCGAGCACGGACGGGTTGGAGGCACGAGGCTATTTGTGCATTCCTCACGACAAGCAAATGGGCTCGCTACTTGAAAATTGGAAAAAAAATGACAATGTCACCAACATCTACTTTGTTACTGCAACTTTCTCAGAGGAAAGTACACCTTACTTCCCTAACAAGGCCAATCACTACATTCTCACATCCTTCACGGATGTTAGCAGTATACTAGATGACGTCAGGAGCTATAAAATGGGGAGGTTATCGCTCATGTTCAGTTTTTCCAATCCGCTCTTTGAGCGAACTGGCGACAACCTTAACTATGTCTCTTTGTATTTTACGAAATATACGAACGACGATGTTGAGATAAGCGAGCTTGCAAACGCCCTTGCGCGACGTGAGCGGGTGAAGAAGGCTAGCCTTGCCCAGATGAAGCTCCTGGCCTCAGAGCAACCAAAATTCATTTTTCCTTACTCTAAGAACCTCCTAATTCTTGAAGTGGAGGGCAAGAAAACGCATCAAACAGATCAGAAATACTGTGAGCGAACGACTCGCGATGTTGCGCGTATGGGTATTTCGCTCAATAACTTAGTCAGCTTTTCCATTCTTGAAAAACTAAAGTAAAATATTAAATATGTATCATTTTCTCTAGGCTTTGATTCAGATTTATGAGCAAGCCAATGGATCTGGGCGCACTCAAGGTTGGTTCGTACATTGTCGTCGACGGAGAGCCATGCAGAATCGTTTCATATGACCACAGCAAGCCCGGAAAGCACGGGTCTGCAAAGGCAAGGATCACAGCCGTAGGGGTGTTTGATAGCAAACCGCATCCATTTGTAGGTCCAGTCTCAACTAAAGTAGACGTGCCACTGATAGACAAGCGTAACGGTCAGATTATTTCTAAACAAGGCGACACACTCCAAATAATGGATCTCGAAACGTTTGAAACATTTGAGACAACTGCAATAGAGGAGGACATAAAGGATCGGATAGCACAGAGCGAAGTGCAGGGTAGAGATGTGGAGTACTGGAAAGTGCTTGACAGAATCAAGATAGTGAGAATTAAGGGCTAGAGTCCAAAAAAGTTCATACGTTAGAGCATCTAATTGATGCATGGATGCTGATGAGGAGTATCGGAAGAGCCGGCTGATTGGTATATTATACGCACAAAAAAGGAATATATCAAATGATGAAGATTATGAGATCCTGAGGCATCCACATTATCGCTGTTACATTATCTGAGTCATTTTCTTATCTCTTTGCTCTTATAGCCTGCGACGTGTAAACTCCGGTAATAATCTGTATCTCCACTGGTTAAGGATAAAACTACATTGTTTGGCACTCAAGTTATACTTGTAGAACCTCTGGACCCTAAGACAGGAAGTTAATATTGACCGCATATCCCAATCTCTGTATGAAGTTAGCGGCACTTTATTCTGGTGGCAAGGACAGCACGTTTGCGATATCTCGCGCACAAGAAATTGGTCATTGCGTTGACTGTCTTATCACAATGCTGCCAATAGCTGATGATAGTGCTCTCTTCCATTACCCTAACGGCTGGGTCACAGAATATCTTGCAGATGCAATGCAGCTTCCTCTAGTGAGGTGCCAAGTTTGCAGCCATTTAAAGGAGAATGAGATGAAAGTACTTGAAGAGGTAATAGCCAAGGTTAAGTCGATTTATGGGATTGACGGCGTAGTTCATGGTGGCATTTCAAGCAATTACCAAAAGCAGGCATTCGAGCAGGTGTGTGCACACCAGGGAATCAAAGCTGTCGCACCACTATGGAACTCGGAACCAGAAGGATACTTAAGCGAACTTTGGAAGCGCGGTTTTCACATCATAATTACAGCAGTATCAACAATGGGCCTTGATAGGGATTGGCTGGGAAAGGAGCTAGACCAGGAAGCGATAGCAAAGCTGGTGTACTTGAGCAAAAAGTGTAGGTTTAACCTTACATTCGAGGGTGGTGAAGCTGAAACACTTGTCATCGATTGTCCGCTATATCGGAAAAAGCTTCAAATCAATGCTGCTGCTACCTCGTGGGACGGGCAGAGGGGAATATTTGAAATACAGGATATAGCATTAATAGAAAAGAAATAATCCATGTTTGATAACCTGCGCGATGGCCTTCGAGGAGCTTTGAAGAAAATAGTAGGGGCATCTGACATTAACGAGGAATTGATTGACTCGATCTGCAAGGATGTCCAACGTTCGCTGCTCCAATCAGATGTCAACGTCAGACTTGTGATATCAATAACGCAGAATTTAAAACAAAGGGCACTAAGCGAGCAGCCTCCAAAGGGGCTTTCAAGAAAGGATCATATCGTTACTATATTGTATGGAGAACTTGCCAGGCTTTTGGGTTATTCGGGTGACGTGATCAAGACGATTGACAAAGCTCAGGAAGATGATCCTTCTCTGGCAATGTCATTCTTCAAGCCGGGCAAGCAGAATGTGGTCCTAATGCTAGGTATACAAGGAAGCGGTAAGACTACGGTAACTGCAAAGATGGCAAGATGGCTCACCAAACATGGTTATAGGGTGGGAGTCATTGGGGCAGATACTTGGCGTCCCGGCGCGTTGACTCAGTTGAAGATGAACTGTAGCAAAATGAATGTTGAGGTCTTTGGGGAGGAACAGAATAATAATGCTGTGGCCATAGCTACGAATGGGCTTAACTATTTCAAGCATCAGAATCTGGACGTTGTAATTATTGATACTGCTGGAAGGCACAAAGAAGAAGAAGGTCTCCTGCAGGAGATGAGTGAAATGTATAAGGCAGCAACGCCTGATCTAGTCCTGCTAGTTATTGACTCGACCATAGGCCAAGGGGCCTATAAACAAGCAGAGGCTTTTCATAAAGCTGCTTCAGTTGGAGGCATCGTAATTACAAAGCTTGATGGTACTGCAAAAGGAGGAGGGGCTCTTGCAGCATCAGCTGCCACTGGCGCAAAGGTGATGTTCATTGGCACTGGCGAGCGCATAGATGACCTTGAGCAATTCTCGCCGACCAGGTTTGTAGGAAGGTTGCTTGGTATGGGGGATATCAAAGCATTACTTGAGATGGCGAGGGGCCTAGAGCTTCAGGCAGACGAGAACCAGGTAAAGCGGCTGATGAGCGGCAAGATGACTATCGAGGACTTTTATACCCAAATGGAATCGGCAAGCAAAATGGGCTTTAGGAATATCATAGAAAATTTGGGAATTTCGGGCATGGTAAAAGAAGATAAGCTGGACGAGATGGAAACTCGGATGGAAAAATGGCGCTTCATTATCCAGTCAATGACAAAGCAAGAAAGGAAAGACCCCGATATTATCAATGAGTCACGGAGGAAACGGATCGCAAGAGGCTCCGGCTTGTCTGAAGGAGAAATAAAGGAAATGATCAAACAATACAACACCTCCAAGACTTTCATGAAGCATAACAAGGGTAGAGGAATGGGAGGATTTTTTAGAAAATTTGGTATTGGCTGATGCCCAAGGTAACTCTGCTCAAACAGTATAGACTCTGCAAGCGCTGTCTTCAAAGGCACACGAGTACTGGAAGATCTAGCAGACCGTGCTATATTTGTAGGGGGCTAATGGACAACCTTGGCTCCATGGTAAATAATATATTGACTGCAGTCAGGTCCTTCGAATTTAACACCTTTCTTATTGGCGCTACCCTGTCTACGCAGTTGTATGAGAGGGAAGATGCAATGAGGGCTCGGTTGAAGATAAGGGGAAGAGAGAGCATCAAACACTATCTTACTAGGGAGCTTGGGACTCGGCTTGCCAAGCGGACGCGAAAAGAGGTTGAATACGGGAGGCCGGACATCATGATTACTTTGGATGTGGATAAGGAAAATAACATAAGCGTGGCAGTCCTATCCAGACCGCTTGCATTTGCTGGAGTTTACATCAAGAAATCAAGAGGAATTCCGCAGAGACAGGACAAATGTGTTAGTTGTGGCGGTAAAGGTTGCAGTTCATGCAATTATTCAGGACTATCAGGATATGACAGCATCGAAGGCATCATTGCAAAAGATCTAATACAGGTCACTAGAGGTCAGACACCAAAATTTACCTGGATAGGAAGCGAAGATCCGAGCAGCCTTGTTCTTGGAAGCGGTCGACCCTTTTATGTACGTGTATTTAATCCAAAGAAGAGGAACATTAAAAATAGGACTATCAATGGCAATGGCATCAAAGCAAAGCTTGACGTGATCAAAGATATACCTTCAATCCAACCACGCTTTTCAGTCACGACCAAAATCTACGTAGAATGCGAAAATTTACTAACAAAAAAAATATTAAAAAAACTCAATTCTCTCGCAGGGTCTAGAGTGAGCTTTGAGAATAAGTCAAAAATAGTTGTAAAAAATATATATTATATACGCGTTCGTCAGATTGACAACAATCACTTTATTCTTAGAATTGTTGCAGAGGGTGGGCTAATGATCAAGCAGCTTATAGGCGGTAAAGAATTTATGAAGCCCAATATCTCGGAAATTCTCGGATCCAAGTGTAAATGCCTTAAGTTTGACATAATGGACATCCAACTGCAGTAACGTTTTTCTTTCGGCGAGTCAGTTTGACATAATTAATAGATGAATACTTTTGACCCCCTCTACAAGGTTCACGGCGCCCACAGACTTGGCCAAATACCGCAAAAAGTTTACGAGCTTATCTTGAGGAGGTTTCCGCTGGTATTAGACGGCATTAAGCGAGTCGAGGAGGCATCTGGCTTAAGGTATCCCTATTATTATGCCGAGCCCAGCCTAGTCATCTCTACTTCTGCCGTTGAGTTTGCTGACATGGGAATATTGTTTGCGAGGACAATACCTGTGATAGATGCTCATAAGCAATTACATGTTGTTGTCCAAATTACAGCCCCTCTCATCTCCTATGGACTCAAAGGTACAATACATGCCATTTTGGCGCATGAGTTTCTGCACTACCTTGAGCTCATAAATAGAATACTCAAGATGAAGGTGATATCTGATGAAATATCTGGTACTCTCTTTGAAGGAACTTATGCTGACTCCTCTAGGCTCGTTGAAGAGCGGGCAGTCTTCAAATCCGATCCCACTCTGATAAAGCATATCACCACTCGATTTCCGGAAGGATTTAGAGATCTGAAGCTGGAGGAGAAGGTCATCAAAACGTGGATGAACCAAGGCCTCCCAACTTCAAAGGTATCCTTAGAGGCAAATATTATAAAAATTCCTATAGAGGCTATGGCATACTTGAAGGTCGAGCAAGGCGTTAAAGACAAAATAACCGAATTTGAAAACTTAAAACTCAAAAAGAAAAGAACCAGCTATGTCTAGCATTTCCCTCGAAGAACTCAAAGTTATCCACAAGTGCATTAGTAAAGTTGCAAAGGGTCGTACGATGGTTGCTACATGCATATACGGCTCAAGGGTTGCCGGCTACTATCGGCCAGATAGCGATATAGATCTCCTTATCGTCCTTGAGAACTACCCTTATGTGGTCAAATATGTGTATTTTCGAGATTCCGAAACTAAAGTCTCTGCGCTTGCAGTTGATCGCGAAGCGCTTTTGCGTGATGCTCAAAGCGCTTTCCTGGGGGAATTTGTGGTGGGTCGTCTACTCCATATTTATGAACCGATTGCTAATGCGGAGTTTCTTGCAATGATTGAGAATACTTACAAGCGACGGGTTATCTTGGAGGAAGTAAATGATATCTTGCAATCCACTGGAGTGCTCGGCACAGAGATAATTTTTCCACTTGAATTTGTAGCATTTTCGAAGATAAAACGCAGGATGTCTTTGTATGCAAGCGCAGCTTATAGCTACTATAAGACATACACTACTTCCAAGCGCAACATTGAATTTGCAGTTGACGGCTACCATAGAGCGCTAGCGAATATCATCGCAGAGAACAGTGACATATTTGCAACAAGGCCTGATGGCCTTTTACAGATATCAGATAAGCATCTGTTTGTAGAAAAAAGACAAAACCATTTGAAGCTTACAAAAAGGCTTAGAGAGTTTAGCTCATATATTGTGCACACATACGCTGGAAGAAAAATCATGCATTTTGCCATTGATGAAGCTGAATCCAAAATCCGGCGTCGTGTAAGGATGATGGTGAAACCTCCTGATTTTATGCTATATCCCAGAAAAGCATACTGGAGGCTTCCCGAAGGTATACTTATAATTGATGGCAGGAATTGGCTTGACGATCTAGCCCGCCATCTTGGAAGTCACTCTATTACAAGAAAGAGGCGGCTAGGAAAGAGGAATAGCAGAACCACAATGTATGTGCTAAAACATAGCTCAGATGAATACAAGATTGCCGTTAAAGAGGTTGCAAAATCAAAAGCGCTAAAGTGGGCAATGGTAGGTCTTTGGAGTGCGCAGTTAAAGAGGTTTAGAATGGATCCGCTCTTGAGGGTCGGCTCGGAATACAAGGCAATACGGCATATGCGTAGGCTAGGTCTCCACACCCCCGACATCGAGGCAGTAGTCCTAGATAGGAGACTGCTAGTGACACGATTTCTTGATGGGGTAACCCTAGCAGAGGTAATGAGAGATCGCATGAGAGGCAAAGGCGATGCAGGTTTGATTAGCAAAGCTGGAGCAGAGATTGCAAAAGTCCACACTGCTGGTGCAACCCTTGGAAGTATCAAACCTAAACACATCATTGCCAAAGAAAACGACCTCTACTTTACCAACGTCGAACAGTTTATGTTGAATGCGGGGGATCCAACATGGGATGTGGCGCAGTTTATCAGTTGGGGCCTTAAGAACATTCGAGACAACAAGGTAGGAGCTTCAATAACAAGAGACTTCGTTGAAGGATATATTAGGATCGCAGGCTCGAGTAATATTTCGCGCATAGCTAAGAGCAAGCGGTATATCGAATCGTTTTATCCTGTGCTTGCACCTTCTACAGTGCATACGATCAAAAGTGAAATAAGTTCTATTGCCAGTTAGCTTCTTCTTATTTTTACTTCTTGGCCTTCTTGGAAGTTTCAGTGTGAGTAAATTCAGTAAAGCCACATTTGCCACAAGTAAACCTGTTACTGTGCTCCGCCATGAACGTTCCCTTACCGCAGCGGGGACAATCGCGCTTAGTCCTCGTTACTTTGTCCCCCTGGATATTGTAGAATTTGTAGACAGTGACCTCGCCTTTGCCTGAAGGCTTTTTGTCGGCCATTACCTCTTAGCACCTCCAGAAGCACCAGACTTCGAAGAAGCAGCTTCCTGCTTGGCTTTAAGCTTCGCTGCCTTCTCTTCATCGAGTATCTTCTTCCTCTCCTCTCTTGAGAGTGTCCTCAGCAGCCTGTAGCGTGGTAGCTGCCTAGTCGCCTCATTCTCGTCGTCGTAGACATATAGTATGCCATGAACATCTGTCATGCCTGTTTGACATCTTAGATTTATCGGAACAACCTGCTTTTTACTGACGTTGAGCTGGTTAGCTATTCTCTCGGTAGCATCATTTCTATTGATCTTGCCAGCCGCTCCTCTGAAAACTACTTTTACCTCGCGCCGGTTCAGCAGCGAGTTCCTACGATCCTCTAGCATTGCAACTTCCTGAGCAGACAACGCAAACAACATCATAATCGCAACCCATTTAAGCATTTGCTTAGGTAGCGTGTGTACGAAAATCAAATATACTCAGCTTTTGGAGATAAACTTATGAAGCCATTCTTTCAGGAATTCTGTGACAAGGTAGTTACCCTTGACAAGTCAATCAGATTTGCCGGTATTGCGGATGGAGATGGCCACCTCGCTGCAGTAGCAGAACGGAAGGGGCTCAAACCATTATTAAATCCTGAGGAGCGAGCACAATATGCAATCACAGCCGCTACTCGCCAGTATACTCGCCTTAGGTGGGAATACATGCTTGGCAAGATCAATTATGCTATGTCAAACTACGCCAACCTAGTCAGGGCGACGATTCCTATTGCTGACGAAAACAGCCGACTATATTATGTGCTCCTATTATCATTTGATGTCGAGGCAGGAAGAAACGTGCACGAAATAATAATGAAAAAGATATTACCCCTTGTTCGTAAGAACACAGACAAGTTCCTGAGGGATGCCTAGCCTGTCTTAAAGGGGGCTTTCGGAAATAGAATCTTGATAGGCTGTCGAAAGGCAGGATGCACCATCACAAGCTCCCCCTTATTGAGCCTGACTATGTTAGCCTTTGTGCTTTTATCTAACATAAAATAAGGCGATGTTGATAGTTCCGACATGCCTAATTTGGCAATCATGTGCATACCTGTGTTTTCGTGTAATGCCGGATCTACAGTGCTTTTGAACTGCTGAGCAGAGAATAGGATTGTACCACGTGATCTACCAGCGACTACTGTCCTCATAATCTGTTCGGCTACAGCTGATGATATATTCCGGGGGGAGCGGGGGATGAATCGGTTGATCTCATCAACAAAAGTCAATATGTACTTCGGCCTTTTGCTAGTCTGCCTAGAAAAGGAGTACAGCTCGTCAATGCTTTTCATTACATCTCCTACTACGAACCCCTGTTCCTGGAGCGAAGGTATCATGGATATGTCAATGACAAAAACTTCGTTGCGTCTGATTTTTTTTATCTCTTTTCCAAGGTATATGCTTGTTACTTTCTTATCGATAAACATAGGCGACTTGCGGAATCTTTGGACGTAGCCTAAGAAGCGAAGGAGTGTGGATTTGTGCGCCACTACCTCTTGGGGGTAATCTGTGAATTCAAGCAGATCGCTCCAAGTGCGCACCTGCTTGCTGCCGTTGAACAACGGCCACGCCTCATAGATATAGTTCAGTATAGATGATATGTTGTAATTTTCATAATCGCTCCCAAAAAGCAGGTCTAATCTGTCATAAACATCATCTAGTCCAAAGGAATATGTCCTTGAGTTGCTAGGCACTGCAGCAGAATTCGCTTTCCCATCTCTTCCTCTCGGCAAAAGGTATGTGACATTTTCAAATGGTTTTATATCAAGGTCAAGTAGGTCAAATAGCTGCTTTGTCTTTTTGTTGGCTTTCTTGACTTGATCGATGTGAAGAAGCTCTCCTTCCTTGGTGTTAAAAATTATTATGGCTACATCCTCCTGCATATCGCTTACAAGCCTCTGATATGCAGACTGAAGAAGAAAAAACAGATATGTTGTTTTTAAATTGCCGGAAATGCCAGCTGCATTTACATGTGCCGTATCAGGTCCAAGCATGTATGAAATGTCCAGTGATATTGGCACTTGCAAACCATTTGTCATCTCTATTATTCCTGCAGGTATCGGGTTAAGCATCTCCGGAATCCCAAGGGCGAATATTACCTCCTTTTGAGTGGCAAACCTGACAGGTTTGGCTGCGCCGACAGGCATCGCTATAGAGGTAGTCCTTGGTGAGTCATTTTCTATACCCGTATTTGCCATTACCGCAACCTTGGCTGCAATTCCTATCTCTTCAGTTGCATTAATTTCCTTTACCATACCAATAGTTCTTGTATTGAAAACGTGTCTGACCGTGACAAAATCAAAAGGGCTTATAATGATGTCTGGATTAACCGAAAACCAAAAACTGTCCATTGTGTTTGGAAACCTGTCAGATGCTAGCGTCTTGCCAATATCCATGTCCTTGTTATTCTTCTCCCGAGCTAGATTGAGTTCTTGCATGCTAGATAAACAGAAAAACATCATATTTGACTATCACATACAACCCATACACCCACATCCGTATTGGTACCCGCACTCAGCGTCAAATTACATTGTCACATTTCTGTATTTTGTCAGCTAAATTAACGGAGGTTTGTATCGACCTGCGCATGCAATTTTTTTGGGTTCTTCTGTCGCTAGGTTAGATATGAGCTCAATATCGAGCCTTCACTCACGCATTTGCTTCATTAATAATTTTTGTAACATCAATCTTTTACACAACACGTGACAAACAAAAAGAAAAAAGATAAAAAGATTGGTCTACTTATTTGAACCCGCAGCACCCTGCTCGTACTGGTCGCCTGTTTCAGCTGCACCAGCTGTCCCTTTTGCCATTCCCTTACTTCTTGCTATCTCACTAGCCTCGTCGCGGTTTGTCCCTGTCTGGCCTGGTTCAGTTATTTTTTCTTCCATTTCACGCTTGACAGCCGTTGGCTCATGCTCCTTTATCTTAGCAGGCGTCATGGGTTCTTTATCGCGGTATTCTTTTAATGGATCATCTTTTCTTTTGGTTTCTGTTCCTGGAGCGCCTTCCTCGTACTCCCTATCTTGATCAGACATGGTTCTGGTGGCATCAATAACTATTTACTGATTATGAAACAATGCAAAGGTATATTTTTCATAGCTAGAATAGCTGTGGCATTGCCTCTAGAAAGCCTGAGTGAGTATGTTGAAGCATTAGAACAGACAGGTCAGCTTAAGCGAGTCAAAACGAAAGTCAGTGCAAACTTGGAAATTGCAGAAATCATGCGACGGCTGATGTATGTTGGAGATCAACCGGCGGTGCTTTTTGAAAACGTCGAAGGCTCAAGCATGCAGGTGCTCGGCAACGCCTTTGGCAGCATGAAGAGGTTGGAAATAGCCCTTGAAACTGATGATTTTTCTGAAATTGGTAAACGCATTACAGAGCTTACAAAAATGAAGTTGCCCTCGGGTATGCTCAACAAATTGAAGATGTTGCCTAAACTTTCAGAGATAAGCGAGTATGGCCCTAGGTATGTAGATCACGGTCCAGTTACTGAGATTGTTGAAACAGACAGCAATAAACTATCGCTCAATTCTTTGCCTGTGCTCAAATCTTTTGCGGGTGATGCTGGGCGCTTTATCACTTTTGGTATGACCCTAACCAAGCATCCCGAAACGGACGTCCGCAATCTAGGGGTTTATCGTATTCAGATCATCGATGACAAACACGCAATAATGCATTGGCAGACACACAAGCGTGGCGCTGCGCACTATAAGATGATCAAGGAGCAGAACAAAAAGAGGATTGAAGTTGCGATAGTGATTGGTGCTGATCCAGCCACTATCTTTAGTGCAGTCGCACCGGTGCCAGAAGGAATGGACAAATATCTGTTTTCCGGCATCATTAGAAAGAAAGGTGTCAAACTGGTAAAATGTAAGACGACAGACAGTGACCTTGAAGTACCTGCAAATGCAGAGATTGTACTTGAGGGGTATATTGATCCAAACGACATCAGAATGGAAGGACCGTTTGGTGACCATACAGGATACTATACACCAGCAGAGCCGTTCCCAACTTTCACGCTGACTGGAATAATGAGACGTAATCGTCCACTTTACATCACGACAGTAGTAGGCAAGCCAATACTTGAAGACGCGTATCTAGGAAAGGTGATAGAGCGCTCCTTTCTACCACTCATTCAGATGTTTCAGCCTGAAGTTGTTGACTTTTCAATGCCTGCTGCTGGCTGGTTCCAAGGACTTGCGATAATTTCAATAAAGAAACATTATCCTGGACAGGCTAAGAAAGTTATGATGGGGCTTTGGGGTATGGGGCAGCTATCACTCACTAAAATGTTCATCGTCGTCGATAGCGATATTAACGTGCACGACATAAACGATGTGATATGGGCATTGACTACACGAGCGGATCCTGCTCGTGACACTATCATTATCAATAATAGTCCAACAGACACGCTTGATCCCGCATCTCCTATTGTAAATCTTGGTTCGAAGCTAGGAATCGACGCTACCACAAAATGGAGAGAGGAAGGCTATATGCGCGAAATTCAACATCTGGCAGTTGTTGACAAGGAAACAAAATTCCTTGTCGACAATAAGTGGGACAAGTATTTTAATAGTACCTTATGATTTTGTAGGAATTATCACGTTCTGCGGCTCTAAACCCGGCTCGCTTAATTGCAGCAATTATCCTGTCGGATGTCAATTCTGTTGACCTAGACCCCGTCGCACTCACTACCTCTTCGCCAGTGAGGGTACCTCCGAAGTCGTCGGCGCCGTAATTGAGTGCAAGCTGTGCCATCCCGATACCATTTGTAAGCCATGATGATTGCAGGTGATTAATGAGCCCATAATACACTATTCTTGCTATTGCGATCATTTTTAGGAGCGAAAGTCCGCCTGAAGCGTACTTTATTTTGCCTTCAGACTGCATCTGCGTCTTGTTGGGCTCAAAGCTCCATGGAACAAAGACAATAAATCCATTTGTCTTTTCCTGCAACTGCGCTATTTTCATGATGTGCCGCGCACGATCCTCCTCTGTTTCAACTGTTCCATACATCATAGTCGCTACGGACTTTAGGCCTAAGTGATGAGCTTCTTCCATTATTCTTAGCCACTCGTGGCTCTTTATCTTGAACGGACTTATCTGTTCTTTGACGCTGTCTTCAAGTATCTCTGCACCGCCGCCTGCGAAGGTATCCATTCCTGCATCTTTTAATCGCGAGAGGACCTCTTTGGTGCTGCTCCGCTCTACCTTGGCAATCATATCTACCTCCGAAGGAGACAGGCCGTTTATTCCAACTTCGGGATATTTCTGCTTTATCGCTCTGAACGCATCTTCATAGTACTGCAGGTTGAGATTTGGGTTGTGACCTCCTTGTATTAGCACCTGCGTGATACCAAACATCTCTCTTGACATGGCAACACGCTTGATAATTTCTTCGATCGGGACAGTGTATGACTCTTCATGACCTAGTGGACGATAAAATGCGCAGAATTTACAGTAAGTTATGCAGACATTAGTATAGTTTAGGATGATGTTGTTAATGAAGGTGATTGTATCGCCACATATAGTGCGCCTCAGGATGTTTGCGACATAGCCCATAGAATTAACATCGTCAGACTTGATCAACCTGATGCAATCTTTTAGGTCAAGTCGATTGCCCGCAAGCGCGCTGTCGAGAATATCGCTAATATCGGATTTACTCAGAAAATCAGAAATCACTTTATTATTATTTCCATAATGCAAATGCTAACGCGGTCTTTGGGGCCCTAATGATATTTATATATTCTTTCAGCTCCTTTTTTAAAGACGCTGACAACGATTTATATGATCTCCCACATCACACAAGGAACCAGAAGAAGATCCTTTGCAAAAGACTGATATCGCTTCAGGCGGAACTCCTGCATTGGAGAAGGCTCTATCAGGCACAGAATTGTCATACAGCGATGGAGTAGAGCTCATGGATGAGGAAAATCTTTTCCTCTTGGGCGCAGCTGCAGACAGAATTCGCAGCAAGTTCTGCGGCGACAATGTCACATTCACTGCATCGTACTATCTTAATTACACTAATGTGTGCGCTGCCAGTTGTCCACTGTGTGCCTTTTACAGGAAGGGCAATGAAAATGATGCCTATACATTATCGACGGAACAGATAGTCGCCAGAACAAAAATAGCAGTAGAGCAACTTGGCGCTACTGAGCTTCACATCGTAGGAGGATTTCACCCAAAGTTGGGGATTGAATACTATGAGGAGATGATGCGAGCAATCAAGAAAGAATTTGCGAAAGTCACGATCAAAGCATTTACTCCAGCAGAGATATTCTTCATTTCTCGGGTGACGAAAAACTCCGTCAAGGAAATCTTATTGCGCCTCAAGAGCGCAGGGCTCGATGCGCTTCCAGGCGGAGGCGCAGAAATCTTTCACGAAGATACTCGAAAACAGATTGTGATTGGAAAATGTTCTGGCGAAGAATGGCTTGATACTGCTCGTCAGGCTCATGAGCTTGGATTGAGAAGTAACTCTACAATGTTATTTGGACATGTGGAAAAACCCGAACACATAGTCGATCATCTAATAAAGATAAGGGAACTTCATAAGAAGACGAAGGGCTTTACTACATTTATTCCTCTGAAGTTCAGTCTTGAAAATACCCCCCTGGAACAGAAGGGATTAGTCACTGCCGAAAGCCCATCTACATATGATCTTCGAGTCATAGCCGTGTCGCGCCTGCTTTTGGCAAATGTACTAAACAACATTTCCGTGTATTGGGTTGCGCTTGGCAAGAAAGTTGCACAGGTTGCTCTCTCGTATGGTGGCAACGATCTCGTGGGAACGGCGTTTTCTGAGGAAATATTCAAGGCTGCAGGCAAGGGAGGAGGGACTTCAATTCAAGAGCTTACACATCTGATAAAGGAAATCGGACGCAATCCGATACAGCGTGACACATTCTTTAACACCATTCAAAGGTTTAACTGATAAACAATATGCTCTGAGAGCTTACATATAGTATAATAGTAGCCTATTTAGAAGAGGCCTGCTAAAAGTTTTAGCACATCTGGACTTGCTAAAAGAGCCTTCTAAGAAATATTCAAGCGCGTAGCAGTGCAAAAAGCTTTATCTGACATCGATGTAACGGTCACAGAAAGTATTGCAATCATGCAGCCTGTCTAGTCACTATAGCATAGAAACTAGCTCATCACGTGTTATCCTAATGCTATGTGCAGCTTTAGCGTTTTCAATGTATCTTGCATCTACGGGTGAGGAGTAGATCAGAACACCTGAAACCCGATTAGATTTATTCAATTCTTCTTCTATGACTGCGTCTATTTTACTCATGCTCTCATCGTCATCATCGAAGAATGCTTTGTCCCATGTATCTTCCTTTATCATGATTATAGCCGGCGAATCCTCATCAAACTGCTCTGAATCTATCTTCATCCTAATCTTGACTGCGAGTTGCCTTTGAAATCCATTTTCTTGAGCCAAGCCAGCAGGACTCGGATAGACTTCCTCTGATTCAACTTCTATAAGGTTACCTAGACGACCAGAATTGAATATCACAGCTGAAATAGGGGAAAGGCCCATAGATTCTAATTCTATTTTAGATGCCCATTGTTTGACCTGGGGCTGACTTTTTATCCACTCTGATAGTTTAAGCGGTAAGATGGATTCGAACTCGGTTCCAACAAGTTCCGAGAGGTATTTTTTATCTTTGATCCAAGAATAGTCAGTTCTAAGCTCTATATAACAAGTCAATCCTGCTAACTCATGCAAAAACAGTGCATCTGACCATGATTTTAGGTAGTTGGCAGATGCCTCTTCCATTACATTTTGCTCTGTATCGAATTTTAAACCTTGTGTGTTGACAAACAGCTTGATATAATACAGCGGAGCTGTACATCTATTGCTTAGATATTCTGCAAGTTGATTGAACGCTCCTTCAAGTTTTCGTGTCGTTTCTCTTCTGGTAAGCGACGTAAGTTCAAAGAATAGTTGCTTACCTTGCCAGATTACAAGTACGTCACCAACCTTGCCATTTCTCAACTTTGGATGGAGAGATAATTTGTCAAAGCCGATAATCCTCGCAATATCATATGCTGCAATTATTTCAAGAACTGCCCCTTCGCTTTTGTAATAGTCATAACTTGTGAGCCTTTTCGTAAATTCCCGATATGCTGACTGTTGCCATGAATGGATGTCAAATTTCTTCAGACTGCCCTCCAAAGTTTCTAACAACTGAGGGTAGCCTATTTCGTTCAATCCGGTAAGCTTCGGGCGGCAAGTAATGAACACCTTGTTTTTTCTTACCATGTAGTGAAGATCATGGTACTCTTCAAAGTTGTTGAATATCTCATTCAGAATTGGAAATTTCTTTATCCGTTCTCTTGCGGCACGTAATTGTTCGTTGGATGATTCTTGGAGTAATGTACCTTTAGAATAAGAGCCGATTATCACCATGATGCCGTCGATGCCTGAATTATACTGTGTATTCATGTATAGAAATGGATCGGCAGTTGCTCCTTACTGGTCAGATTGTTTTTCAGCGACACATATTGCCATTACTAAAAGTGAGAGCCGAGCAAGAGATCCAAACTGCAATAGAAACTGCAATTATTGTAGTTATACTGCGTGAGCAATGAGGGAAACAAGTGTTATCCTAAGATCCCCGAATATCAAGTGATGGTAGTTTGAAGAAACATCGTAGAAGTTATTGAGTTCCTAAGAATTTATTTTTCAGGGGTTTTTTGAGTTAGGTGTGGTGGCAAGATATCCGGCGCCACATCTTAATCAGTTAAGAATATTTGCTTCTTGCGGTTAGAAAAGTCGTTTGCCTGCAATCTCTATGATGGCTCAAGAAGCAAGCTTTTTTTCTCACAGAGGTATCTACCTTGTCCCTAGAGTATACAACGGAGTGTGTGACTGTGCCTATAAGACTTATAACAGATATGACGTATGATTTCTAGATAGGTGACAACATGCCCGACGAAAAAATACTCTTACTGTTAAACTATATGGGAAAAGAGTTGGATTTAGAACCTAAAATTCTAAAAAAAACACTGAAGGGAATAGGAGTTAAGGAAGTGTATGTTGGTAAGCTAGAAAATAATGCAATCCACATCACATGTTTTGCTAAGTGGAAAAGTTCCCAGGTGGATAAAAAGAAGGCAGAAATAGAAAAAAAAATTCCAAAGCTGAGGGTTGTTCAAATAGAACCTCTGACCCGCATCTAATTTCTTATAGATAGTAGTAGTGTGGTTATTATCTCCACAAAGATGGCATCTTTTATTAATGGTGGTAATGTTGCAAATCCTGAACAAACATGAATGACAAGAACAACAGCAGCAGGTTACCCAGAATTATGAACCCTGAACAGAATCTCTCCTCTCTTCCTACTAGTTATCATGATTAAACGTATGTTCACTTTCGTGCACTTGTTGATCAAGCATAGCGAAAAGGAACTTAGCTACACTGCACTTACCAGTAGATCTGAGAAAGAGATATATCAATCTGTGGCGATTATTATCATATCTTCCGACTCGTGGACATTCTGATATGGGATATTTATTGACTTTCAATCTATTGAAGATGATTTTTATGGAGATCATTGACTAGACATTATGTCAATTATTCTTTTTTACAGCTCTCTGCTATCTCATCTATCTTGTCTTCTTTCGTTTTCCTCGATTTTTGGCAGCCTTGCTCTTCACTGGTGACACTGCCCCTCTCTGTTTCTGCGTTCTCAACTTTGCAAACTCTTTTTGCTGTATTCGTTCTACCGCTGAGAGCTGGCGCTGTATCTGTAAAACCTGTTTTTGCGAATCCCTAACTACAGATTGTAACTGCCTTACTTGCTCTGCATTCTTTTCTACACCCTTTTGAATATTCATTAATGCCTTCAAATTCTTTTGGACTCCGATAATTAGTTCTTGTTGACGTTTGGCTCTTCTAAGTACTTGCAATAACAAAACTTGTTCAGGCGACATGGTGGGCATAATTTGTTGTTCTCGGTCATCTTGGCTACTCTTTTCTGCAAAAACCTGTTCTTTTTCTTGGTGTACAGTAGGAGGAGAAGTGAACGATTCTTCTTCATTTATTTTGTTATCTAATGCTGCTACATCCGTTACACCTTCTTCTTCTTGTCTGTTTTCTGGGAATGCAGTGGTTCTAAGTCCTTCAGCTTCTTGCATTTGTTGAGCAGTATCGGGATCTGTAGCTAATTCCTCAGAATTACTAATTCCCTGCATGTGATCTTCATTAGGCGACTGCTCGTTGGACATATATATACACCCTATAGATTTAATATAAATAAGATATTAAAATTGTTTGTGGGATATAGTAAGTATACTATTTTTAATAAAAAATAAGTTTATTGATATCTTCTTCCTCTTGAATTGGATGCTGTTTTCATGATAGATCTAAAGATTCTTAAGATAATCCATGTTAGAATAGCTTTTCTAATCACAGCTATATAATGCACAACATGACTTAAAGTCCATATGCCGTTCCTGGATTGCATCTCATTTTTCACTCAATTCTTGACATGGGTGTGCCTTAACGCAAAAACACAGAACAAATAGCAAAATGTTTCCCGTGAGTCTCCTAACAAAAGGAGCAAGATAGCGTGACAGCAGCAACAACAACAACAACACCTATCAACGCAAACGATTCTACTCCAGGTTTCTGTTGCAGTGAGACATATCACACAACTTCAACTTGGATATCTGAATTTAGTATTTTTTGAGTATGGGCCATTTCAAACATTTTCTCAAGTGCTCTCTTTCCTTCATATCCCATATCCAAAGTTAAGTTGTTAACATACATCTTGACAAACTTTTTGATTGTTTCTTTTGGCTGTCCTCTTCCAAACTGCATTGCATATTCAAGTGCAGCATCAATATTATCAAGGCCGTACTTGATAGAATTTGTAAATAGGTTACTGAATTCTCTTATTTGATCTATGTTCATAACCCGAGTGCTTGCAACATTGATGCCAAGGGGCACAGGCAGGTTGCCAGTATTATTGGACCACCAATGGCCAAGGTCAAGAGCGCAAGCAAATTTTGTCCTATCATATGATATCTGAGCTTCGTGTATGACAAGCCCTGCATCCGCATTCCCTACTGCAACGGCATTTGGTACCGTCTCAAATGGAACCACTTTTTCTTTAAATTCGCCAATAGCCAGTTTCAAGAGCAGGTTGGCGGAAGTGAGTTTGCCTGGGATTGCGATTGTTGAGTTTTGCAGTTCAACTGGAGATAATATGTTTTCCTTTCTAGTTATAACAATTGGACCGTAATTGAGCCCAAAACTGCCTCCGCTCTTTAGTACAACGTAATCCTTTAGATGAGCATAGGCATGAGCTGACACCGCTGTCACGTCCAATTCGTGTTTCAGAGCACGTCGGTTCAGAGTTTCAATGTCTTGTATGATATGTTTGATCACAAATGCAGATCGAATCTTACCTGATGCAAGGGCATAGAACATGAAAGCATCATCTGCATCGGGCGTATGGCCAAGGGTTATATCCATTTTATCAATTCTTTGCTCTCCTCTGTCACTATTAAACCCTGAAATCCTACTTGTCTTTCGCCCGGAACAACATTTAATAATCCTGCATCAAACTTTTCTCGCTTGAACATATGCCAAAGTTTAAGTCAACTCAAGATATTTTGAGAATAATCGGTAATAAGGATCAGATCCGCAACTTTGGCGTCATTGCCCACGTTGACCACGGTAAGACAACCATGAGTGATAGCCTGCTGGCAGCATCGGGCATCATTTCTCCATCTGTCGCAGGTCAGGCTCTGGCGCTTGACTCTATGAAGCTTGAGCAGAACCGACAAATGACAATTAGAGGAGCAAACGTCACGCTTTTCTATGAAATGGAAGGCAAGGAATATGTCATTAATATGATAGACACTCCAGGTCACATAGACTTTACCGGCAGGGTAACCCGTGCACTTCGTGCAATTGATGGAGTGGTCGTTGTTTCTGACTCTGTAGAAGGGATAATGACCCAGACAGAGACTGTTACAAGGCAAGCCCTTGAAGAGCGTGTACGACCCGTGCTTTACATTAACAAGATAGACAGGCTTGTCAAGGAGTTGAAGCTGAATCCTGATGAAATGCAAAGATGGTTGATTAATATCATTAACCACTTCAACCAGCTGATTGATATTTACGCCGAACCAGAAATTAAGGAAAAGTGGAAGGTAAGTATTCAGGGTAATAGCGTAGCCTTCGGATCTGCCAAGGACCGATGGGGGTTTAACTTTAAAATGGCTCAAAAGAAGGGTATCAAGTTTAAAGATGTTTATGACGCTTATACAAGTAATGACCCCAATGTTATTAGGGCACTTGCGGAAAGAGCACCGCTCTCAGATGCAGTGCTTGGGATGGTTGTAGAACACCACCCGCCTCCTCATGTTGCACAAAGATACAGAATTCCTAAGATTTGGCCAGGCGAACTGAACTCTGAAATCGGCAAGGCCCTAGTTGAGTGTAATGAAAAGGGACCTGCGCTTATGATGGTGACTACGATCAATGTCGATCCTCAAGCTGGCAGAGTTGCGACCGGGAGGCTTTACTCTGGAACTATCAAGGATGGTGACGAAGTCTACCTGGTAGACGCAAAAAGACCCGGCAGGGTCCAATCCGTCAACATCTACATGGGCAACACCCGCGAGATAGTGAGTTTCCTTCCGGCAGGCAATATCCCGGCACTGCTTGGACTTGACTACGCAGTCGCAGGTGAAACCCTTTCGACCGTCAAGGGATCAGTTGCATTTGAATCCATCAAATACGTCTCAGAGCCTGTGGTCACTATTGCTGTAGAGCCAAAGTACCCCAAGGATCTGCCCAAATTAGTGGAGGCTCTGCGCAGGCTAACAGTAGAAGACCCTAATCTCATAGTAAAGATAAATGAAGAGACTGGAGAAACCCTGATGGCTGGTATGGGCGTACTTCATCTAGAAATTGCTACTTCCCTTCTACAGGAGGCGGGCCTTGACATAGTTACGACCCAGCCTCTCATCAACTACCGTGAGACGATAAGGGCAAAGGCGGGACCAATAATGAGCAAGTCTCCGAACAAGCACAACAAGATATTCATGCGTGTCGAGGCGCTGCCAGATGACGTTCTTGACATGATAAGGACGGGCAAGCTTAAGGAAGATATGGACAAAAAGGAGATGGCCAGAATATTGCGAGAAAAAGGATGGGAGGCAGATGAAGCTAGGAGTGTTGCAGCAATCGACATCAGCGGCAACATGTTGGTAGATGAAACAAAGGGAGTTCAGTTCCTACACGAGTCCATGGATTCTATAAGATCAGGGTTTGATGACGTTATACGGAACGGGCCCATTGCCCACGAAGCGGTAAGAGGAATCAAGTTTGTTCTCCACCACTTTGTCCCACATGAAGACCCTGCGCACAGAGGTCTTGCTCAGCTGATGCCAGCCACAAGGAGATCAATGCTTGGTGCAATGTTGATCGCAGATCCTGTGCTGCTAGAGCCAATCCTTGGTATAGAAGTCAAGTGTCCCCAAGATCTAATAGGCCAAGTATCCAGTGTGCTCTCAAGCAAGAGAGGCAAATTACTGAATGTCGAGCAGAAGGGAATTATTGCAATCATGCAGGGTGAAATACCCGCCTCCGAGACATTTGACCTGTCAGAAAAGATGAGGGGCGCAACTGCGGGCAAAGCTATGTGGAATACATTTTTTAAGTCATGGCAGGCTGTTCCAAACTCGATATTCCGGCCACTGGTTGGAGATGTGAGAAAGAGGAAGGGTCTGAATCCCGATCCACCGTCACCTGATGAGTTCATAGACAAGGAGTAAAAACCAGTATATATCTCACCTTCCACCTTCTTTGAGCACAATAATTACAATAACTGGATTGATCACGAAAAATAACACTAATCTAGTATTCCACGACGAGTGTTGTTCTTACAGGAATAAAGTCCCACCGTCTTTCTTTTTTGGGGCAGGAATACTGCACCCCTGATTTTGGCCTGACTAGTTTCCGATTTTAACCCAGCGATTTTCTGGTCATTTTTTTATGTTAGGATTCCCGCTAGGGGACCAGAAATCTTTGATGTTTGTTGTTTACATTTTTCTTGCCAAGACTGCTAGAAGGCTTTAGCGGATTTTTATATTGATTTCACAATCTGCAAGAGAAGTGTTATTAGCGAGGCATGTCGTCTCGATATCTGTATGAAGTTCTAGCAGGGCAGTTGATGCTTGCGATCTGGCCCTGATCCCTGCCAGTGCCACCTCTACATGGTCTGGAATAATCTCAAGCAATCTTGTCTGATTGTTGATGGTAGTGGATTCATTCGTGAATGCATTTGTTATCGTAGCATTTGAGATTATTGTTGCATTGCCCATAACTACGGTATGTACCACATCATTAATTCTATCTCTTATTGCTCTACTTATCGTCCTTTCTGAATCGTCCTCATCGACCGCCGTGGGAGCCATGTAAGTTGAATTGATAACATCTACAACTGTTATCCTTGGAGCAGTTTGATTCATGGTGCTAGAAGGCGTACTGCTACTATTGTTATTTCCTGCTGTGGTGCTGATTGGGACAATATTGTCGTTTGTCATTATTTTATTGCTTGTTGTATCCGTTTCAGAACCACCTCTGATGCCCTTATGGATACCGTCAAAAATGACATCTTGACCGGAAGCCGACGGTAATGCAAAGGTTAGAAAGTCAGCTGATATTATAGGAACAAATAATGTAACCGATAATATTCCGCATATGAGGATAGTTTGGGTGTTCATTTCGATAAATGATTCCCGGTGATCTATTTAAGCAGTAGGAAATGAACCAATAAAATAATCATATGAGATTTGGCTTCACTTTTACAGAGACAAACAGCGAAAAAATGTGCAGTGGACCATCTCATTTCTAGATATCAAGTGTCAAAGAGTAGCTGGAAATTCTTTTCCTCGAGAGATTAGGAGAGAGCCACGTAACACCTGCACATATATGCTCATCACCGCGAGGGGATAAGAGAACCTACCATGATATCATTAGTCATGAATACGTCAATTAACAGCCAAGTTTACGCTAATTAATGACGACAGAAAAATGATAAAAAAATTATTTGGAGGTTTATGTTTTAGTTTCCTCAGCACCTTCTGATTCAGCAATACCTTCGGTCGTTTTTGTTAGATGGCTTCCGTGCCTAGTGGTATACCCACCTTTAGCCTTGTCATCGCTCATTTCTGTGTCAGAAGCCGATGTTGCGCTAGATTTTTCTTCTCCTTCGCTGACCATTGGGTACATAATCCAGTCAAAAACCTATTTACCAGTTTCAGTACAAGATTCCTAGGCTAGATTATACTCTTCTAACGCCCGACAATGCTTTCTTTTACTATGATAATAATTGTTGGACGACTCCGTTACCTTTCAGGCTGTGACACTCCATCGAATTCGGGACTTTTGGCTGATCAGTTTGCTGCTTTGTAACTTCTTGTTCTGCAAAGTATACCCAGTCATATCGTGTTGAAGTTCTGCACCAGACCTTTGCTGTGTCCGAGCAATCTGATGATGATTTTCTTAAATGGACTATCAGCACTTGATGTATTATGATCGTATTCAACTTAATCGACTATATGAAATCGGCATCTCCTCTTTGAACATACGTACAAAGAGGAAGTCTACAGTCCGTCCACCATGCATCTAATCAACTAAGGTTAAGCTTGCGCCGATTAAGTATTCCATGAAAAATATCCCTATGAAGCCAGAGCCAAAACTCCTCCTCAATTCATCCACATGCGTATTACTATCTGATAAAATGGCAGCGTAATTTTATTTAATACTTCCTTCGTTTCGCAGATCCGAGAGGACCCTCATCAACGTATCATAGTCAATATCAACATTGTTCAATATTATAGAATGATCAACCTTGCCAAATTTCTTTATGAATTTCTCAACCGTGCGCTTTTTTCTTTGATATCTCCTGTCCTGCACAATAAGAGTGATCTAGAGATATTATAAACAGTTATTGAATATCCTAAATGCCCTGACGCCTCTCCATAGGCCATTACTAACTGGAGCTCCTGTCTCCATCAGATTTAGACTATATTTTTTGCAATTATTTGAATACACTGAATGTGTATGATGCTTCCAAGGCAATTTTGCATAAAAGCAGGTATGCATTATCTACAGTGAAAAGTGCTATAAGCAACTACTGTATGTATTTAAGTACTAAAGAAATGAAGCTCGACCTGCCAAGATATACTGAAAGATTTGGAGCGACCAGCCTTCATGGAGTGCAACGAGTCTATGAGCTAGACTCTGGCTTCGATGATGGCAGGCCGGTTTCCGAGTCTATAGTGAACGTTGGTAATAATCAAATCGTGGATATCGAGAGGCGTATGGCCATAGTCATCCCCACCAAAGGAGAGCGATTGCGCCTCCTTGAAGGTGTGCTGAGCGGCATACCACACGATTGCCTAACAATCATTGTATCAAACAGCCCTCGGCAACCAGTGGATAGATACAAGCTTGAAAAGGAGTCTCTTCAGCAATTCAATAGGTTCGTAGGGCGTAATGCATTCATTTTGCACCAGCGTGATCCTGTGCTGTCAGAAGTGCTTAAGGATGTAGGTTATAATAGCATTCTTGCGCCCGATGGCACAGTTAGAAGCGGTAAGGCAGAGGGTATGGTAATAGGAATGTTGCTTGCCAAGATGGCGGGTAAAGAGTACGTGGGATTTATTGATGCAGATAATTACGTGCCTGGTGCTGTCAATGAGTACGCCAAAATATTCGCGTCAGGAATCGCCATGTCTCAAACACCATACACGATGGTGAGGATATCATGGATTTATAAACCGAAAATATCTGAAACGGGGCTTTATTTCAGCAAGTGGGGAAGAGTATCTGAGACAACAAATCAGCATCTGAATTCTTTGGTCTCATACTATACTGGCTTTGAGACAGAAGTAATGCGTACAGGCAACTCCGGCGAGCACTGCATGTCACTTAAGTTAGCAGAGTTGCTAACCTATTCATCTGGTTACGCTATCGAGCCATATGAAATAGTAAACATACTTGAGGAATTTGGCGGCATTATCCCCACAGTCAATCAGGATGCGATGGACAAAGGAGTCGAAATAATGCAGGTTGAGACACGCAATCCCCATTTCCATGAAGATAAGGGTGATGATCATTTAAAAGAAATGGTGGTTGGTTCACTAGGATCAATATATCACAGCAAAATCTGCCCACCAAAGGTTCGAGAAAAGATATTGGAAGCCTTGCGCAGCAAGAATATGCTCGAAGAAAGTCAACAACAACAACAACAGCAAGAGCCACCTGTGCCTAATAAGATAGAACCCTTCAAAGACATAGATGTACGACGATTCGCAAAAGTTCTAAGCAAGGCTAGCACATTCGCTCAATGATATTGTCGTCAAACCTTGCGGCGTTTGACATGGATGGTACGCTTATCCAAGGTAGGCTAGTTTTCGCCCTTGCGGAGAAATTTGACCTATCAGACAAAGTAAGGCTAATACAGTCGGGTTTGCATATGGCGGGGCATGAGCAGACAAGGGCAATAGCAGCCCTATTTGCAGGCCTCACAACGAAAGACTTGGAGTCTGCAATTGAGTCGATACCCGTTACGAAGAACTCCGAGCGTACAATGACAACGCTGAAAGACAGAGGCTACAAGATCGGCATAATAAGTGATAGCTATACTATTGCTGCAGGTTTTGTGGCAAATAAACTGAATCTGGATTTTGTGATGGCAAACAAGCTTGAGATATTAGATGGGAAGATTACAGGCAAGGTTGACATGCCCCTCGGATGGGAAAGAATTGGTTGTCATTGCAAAATTTCTGTCTGCAAGAGATATCACTTGGAAAAAAGTGCGCAACAGTTTGGTGTACACATCGAAAATACACTAGCTGTTGGTGATACCAAGTCTGATATATGTATGATAGAGCGTGCAGGTGTAGGGGTTGCTTTCATGCCTAAAGATGATGAAATAAAAAAAGCAGGCAACAGGGTTGTAATCGAGCCAGATCTTCTAAAAGTATTAGAATTTTGTCTATAAAGGTTTTTAAGCCATTAACCACTAAATTATAGTGATTGAAGTCGAGCTTCCTGCTTCCTTGACGGAAGGAACTCGGCTTTTGAAATTTGGTTAGAGTATAGATATGTGTGGAATAGCCGGAATTTTAAGCAAAAAAGGTGAGAACGTTGTGCCGCTCGTAGGCTCAATGCTTCACTGTATGGTGAATCGTGGCCCAGACGGGGCAGGCTTGATTGCTGATGATCGTATTGTCAAATCCAATTCTATCTCGGCGATGCAACTACAGTTTGAGAATGTCAGCGGGAAAAGCGCGCTTGGACACACGCGCCTTGCTATAGTTGGGGGCACATGTGGCGCACAACCTTTTAGCAGTTGCGATGGGCGCATTCTGCTAGAACATAACGGCGAGATATACAACTACAAAGAAATTAGAGAGAGGCTTGCAAAGCGTCACAAGTTCACTACCACGACTGATAGTGAAGTAATTGTACATCTTATTGAGGACCATCTGCGCAAGAATAGCCTGCTTGGAGCGATAAAGAAAACGGTTGCAGAGCTTGATGGCGTCTACGCACTTGCAATTCAGGATAAAAAGACTGGCGAGACAGCTCTTGTAAGAGACAGAATAGGTGTGAGGCAACTATATTATACTGATACAAGCAGATTCGTAGCTTTTGCATCTGAACGCAAAGCCTTGTGGAAGATTGGAATAAAAGAGCCGACAAGAGGAATACTGCCGGGCAGTGCAATCATTATTTCGCAAGACGGCCGTCTTCAAAGCTTCCAAGTTGCTGACCCCATTCCCCAAAAGGTCCGAATAATACACAAAACAATGAGAGGCGCAGTTGAAGCGTATAGTAAGGCATTGCTTGATGCAATGGACAAACGCGTTCAAGACTTTCAGAGAATAGGGATAATATTTTCTGGCGGCATAGATAGTGTGCTTATTGCGTACCTTGCCTCCAAGATGGTGCCTGAAGTAATATGCTATACTGCTGGCGTAACTGGATCTAACGATATTCTCTACGCTCGCCAAATAGCTGATACACTAGGTCTCAAGCTGAAGGTTTGTGAGCTTGACCAAGAGGGAGTGGAGAGGCTCATACCTGAAGTAATGAACGTT
Organism: Nitrososphaera sp.; assembly: GCA_035253045.1. Taxonomy (GTDB): domain Archaea; phylum Thermoproteota; class Nitrososphaeria; order Nitrososphaerales; family Nitrososphaeraceae; genus Nitrososphaera. The sequence continues at coordinate 3,486 of DATFCN010000016.1, read as the reverse complement.
ATCGAGGACAGCAATGCCGGACAAGTTGAAGTGGCACTTCCAGTATACTGTGCTGTCAAGCTGGCCCATGAAGATGGAATGAAAGTCATGCTTACAGGTCAGGGGGCAGATGAGCTATTTGGAGGGTATTCATGGTACGCCAAGGTTGTAGAAAAGGAAGGTTACAAAATGCTACGCAGACATATGATAGAGGATCTACTATTGCTCTACAAGGAGACACTTGAGCGTGAAGACAAGATAACAATGGCACACAGCATTGAGCTTAGGGAACCGTTTCTAGATGCTGAAGTGATCAAGGTTGCACTAGCAACGAGCTTACGACTCAACGTTAGGGGAGGCGGTGATAGTTTTGGCAAGCATGTACATAGGAAGCTTGCAGAGAGCCTTGGGATACCAAACGATATTGCCTACCGGATTAAAGAAGCGGCACAGCATGGCTCAGGTATGCATGGGATGCTAGACAGTATAGCAAGAAAACACGGATTTGACGACTCAACAGTACCTGCTGTTTACCTTGAGGAGCTCAATATGCGTGAGAAAAAAGGAAGCTCACAGAGATATGGTTATCTCTTTGTTGATGGTAAGATATGGATTGCAGAACCTCACATACAGATGTACTTAGATAGCATACTAACAAAGACTGCCCGCTTTGAGCTTTTGGCAACCCAAGAATAGAATCAGGCAATATTACAGCTTGAAGCTGACCTGATACTTCTCGCAGTCAGGAATGGCGCAACGACTAACGCAGGGATGCTGGCCGCTATAAAAAGAGTCTGAAATGGTGCAAGCACGCTTGCACTTGTACCTCCCGCTCCAGCGACTCCAATTCCAAGTAGGGCTGAAATGAGACTGCCAGCACATGTGGGGCATCCTACAAACAAGCCACTTGTGGCTCCGAGGCCCGCCGCTAAAGATGTCTTTGTCTGAAGCGACTTTTTCAATTTGAATGCAAAGATGCTAAGCGCAGCATTAAAGCCTACCAGCAACGATACAAGGGTAGCAAGAATCACATTGAGTGGTATAACCAATACTAAGAAATGATCAGTGAAGTAGATTGTAGCCATGGGCATGTATCCCATCGCACCGCAGCACGGTATGAGATCAAGCGACGGCACCCTGATCCCTCTTTCAGTGAATGACACATCGGCCCGGTATACAAGTATCTGCGACAGAAAACCAAAAAAGATTCCATAACCAATTGCAGTAACTATCATTATTTTCCAGTAGCTTCGGTCAGAAAATGCTGCTACGATAAATGAAATTAGGCTGTTTGTAGTAGCTAGCGTTATCCTAATCTGCTCTGATCGAAAAATGGTGTATACACCGTACATGATCGATACCATAGAAGCCCCGGTTATGGCAAGTATCCCAGCTGCAAGCCCCACTAGCTCCTGCGACTCAACTCTTAATGGCTCTGAAGAGGGCGTCGTAAACTGACTGTATATTATAAATGCGATAACAAGTGAGAAGACGCCTACAAAAAGGACTCTAAAACCGCTTTCCCTTAAAGCTTGCCAATTCTTCTCTTCTTCCATGCCCACTTAACTATTCATAATATCATATGATATAGCAAATTAAATCCTATCGAATATCTATAAACCCTTAATTCTCGGAAAGTCCATTATAGTAGCGACACAATGTCAGGGGACCCTCAGCAAGAGGACGAGGAATATATTGTTGCCAAAATAAGTTATGTGGGGTTCGTCGATCAGGTTGGGCTTGAAGGGGTCGTCATATTAAAGTCAAATGATGGCAAAGAGTTTCCAATGCGGGCATTTTCTGGTGAGGTAGCAAGACACATTTCGCGTTTTCAAGAGGGAGACAAGGGTAGTATACCTACAATCTACAACTTGGTTGAAGAAATTACCGTAATGCAGGATCTTCTCCTGGTCAAAGTGCATGTCTACCAAAGTGGCTCTGTACTGCGAGCAAACCTATACTTTAAGAGCAAAAAAGGGGAGATTGTCCTCCGCAATTATCGTGCTTCTGACTCCATAGCATTAGCGGCGTACTTTGACATACCAATCAAAGTGAGAAAAGGCCTTTTTGAAGAGGCCATAGAGCGCTAGGCTACGTTATAATATCTGTCATTCTCCTCTGAAGCATAGCATTCTTTATCTCCATGGCAATCCTGCGCCCTACCCCCATCGTCTCACCATAATAATATTTTGTATATGGGCTTGTAGTGGCCATTATTGGATTTCCCGGCACTCGCAGTGAAACGTCGTATACTACAAAGTCAAGGTCAACTGTCACAACACTTTGAAGCGAAATAGGACCTATTATGCCTGGAGGATACTCTTTTCTTACTGCAGCAGTAATCCGGTCACCCATTTCAAAGATTTTTTCTAGGAGTGACTCTCTTATGCTTGCTGGTGTGTGGCCTACTTCAATATTTTGTATCTCAATATCTATTTCCATCTGCTGTCTTGCAGGAATAGATACAATGTCATGTATGTTAGTCTGAAGCCTTCGTTCTATTCCAAGAAATTCTGTTTCACCTGTAAGAGGAGAGACAAAGAAATTCAAATTAAAATATGTGCCTGGAACATATTGCTCAATTGTGGCATTGTCCAGATCTTCCTTTGCAACAAGTCGTTGTTCGATTTTATGCTTTGACTTCTTCTCGTAGTCTTGGTACGAGGACACGATGAAAAACGCTCTCTCTAGCTTACGTGTAGCTTCTTGTACTTTTATTATCGCCGGTCCGTCGATATCGGAAGGATTGTGATATATTTTTGGATGATGTATGCCTGCCTTCTCTAGCAGAAAGTACTGGTTTCTTGGTTCACTACGTTCTTCTGCTCGCAAAAGTAACCTGTTGCCAAAGACGGGCACCATTAGATTATTCTCAATGTTGTAATACCCTAGATAAGCAGTAAATGCCCTGTGGGCAACCATTATCGTGTTAATTTGTCTCAGCTTTTCTTGGTTCTCAGGGTATAATATATCGGAGAACTTGTCGAGCAAAATGACCTCATCTGCAAGCCGTCGGAATCTTCTATACGGCAGTTCTCTGCCTCTTTGACAAACGCATATTGTCCTGAGATTCTCATCCTTCGCACCATCCATTATTTCAAGTGCTGAGTGACTACCAATGGTACCTATGGTAATATTCTCCGGGTCATATTTGTCGACAATAGCTGCAACGTGCTGCAGACTGATCAACACTTTTAGGTGGAAAAGTACATCTAATAAAAAGGTTCCAAGCTATTGCTTGGTTTTGTTGAGTTCTATCTCAATTGCAGTCCTCAACTCGTCATCATTTTTGTTAGTATAGTCAATGCCAAGAGAATCAGCTATTGCCTCAAGCTTTTCTCTACCAACACTTCCTTGACCTTTCAATTCTTGAAGCTCTCTTTTGGCCTCAATTCTTGCCTTTTGAAATTCAGCGCTAGCTTTGCCAAATGACCTTGCAAGCTCTGGAATCTTTCTAACGCCAAAAAAGACTACTACAATTAATCCAATAATAATGACCCATTCTAA
>DATFCN010000015.1:0-5085 GCA_035253045.1 Nitrososphaera sp. | reverse complement strand
ACCTCGTCTCCGATGAAAACGTCTTGAGACTCGCCTTCTTGGCTTGCCGTCATACTCAAAATTGCTGGATTAAAATAAACCAAGACCATAGCGATAAGTAATAATGCCGCGATTCCCGCAATAACAAATACAATTAGCCGGTCCATCAGCACAGTTCTTGGCAGCAGGTCTGATAATTATTTATCTCAAGCAAGAGGCTTCGAAAGCCAAATCTGCATCAACTGTGTATTCTTGCCCTGCTGATGTTGTTGTTGCATTATACGCGCCTCATTCCCAGCAAGCTTGAAGTAGGACGCTAAAACAAGAGCCCAAGGCAGGACCTGCTTTCTCTCTAACTTCGACTGAAGAGTGACTATATTATTATTTCTATCGTGCTTCAAACTCCCCAGACAGCTTATCTTGAGTGCTGAGTCAATCAGCTCCATTATTTCGCTTGAATTCATGCGGGAAATCTTTAGACCATACCTCTCGTCAATCACCTCGACAAGCTCGGTCGACATGTCCAGTCGGCTAATTGCAAATTCTAACATCTTCGCAGCTAGACCATTCTCCACTATCCTAATCAACTCTACTGCTTTAGCTACCACTTCCGGCCGCATATCAAGCAGGTGTTTAATCTCAACTGCATTCGTCCAAGCCTCCTCAAAATTCTTTGACTGCAGACTTGCAAATGAATCCGCCGAGGCAAAAAATGCAGCCTTTCCATTGCTGCTATCAATTGAAATCAGATAGCCTGAGTCAATAATTAAGAGGTTTGACGTCACTTCGCCAGTGCGAAGCTCAATACCCTCTGGCAGTTGAAATGCATTTTCGTTGCCTATACACTGAGACCCAATTATCATACGGAGACGAACTCCCGCTGTTAGAGCCTTGATAACTGATGATTTGCACTGTGAGATTAGCCTTAGACCCCATGTATCAAGGGTTGCAGTAACTGACGAGCGCGAGTCTGCAATTAGAGCACTTATTTTTTCAAGTGTAGAATTTGCATCTAGTATAAAATATCTCCTCTCTTCAGAGCCCTTTGGGCGCTGGCTTTCGTCATTTATCTTTTGTAAAGAATCGATTATCATCCTCATGTTCTTTACTCTACGGTCGTGAACGTTGACAATCTCTTGAAAAGCCTCCTCAGGCGGAATTGCGCTACATATAAGTGGCTTTTGCTTAGAAATGACGGCGAGCTTCTTTTTCTCTAGCTTTTTTACCGTTTGATAAACCTTAGTTCGTGGTAGATTGGCATAGTATGCTATTTCACTTACCGCTAATGATCCCTTGCCTATCATAGTAAGATACGCCCTTGCTTCGTATTTTGATAGGCCAAAGTCTTCAAGGCTACCGGGAAGATCAGTATGAATATCAGTCATCATGTTCTTAAGAAATGAAAACTAAAGGTAAAGCGGTTGGTCAAATAGATTGCGTCAAAGTTCAAAAAAATGCTGAGCTGTAACTATAGCCAGTTGTTACTGCAGTCACAAAAGGTTACGATACAGAGGATGTATTATTTTAGAAGATAAATGAATTGATATGAATTCGAAGTGGGTAAAATCTGAATCGATACTAGAATGCAAAGATGGAAACGGTAATAATAACCATCAATCTGTGAGCTTACCCAAACCTGGCGGACCTCTAAAGCCACGCCTTGACGCGGTAAGAAAAAAAATACAAGTGCAGATAGATAAGCTTGAGGAGCTTCGCAGTATAGGTAAGCTAAAAGACGTTGAGATTTTCAGAAAGTTGATGATTTCTATTAACGAGAACAATACACAGCATTCAACTATGATATCATCGGAACTTACGAGGTCAAGACAGATGGCTAGATCCTTGCTGCTGTCATCTGCTACTCTCGAGAAGTTGACATCAAAGCTCTCCTCAGCTTCTGACTTTGGCGATCTGGTGACTATCCTAAGTCCTGCGATGGCTGTAGTAAAGAATCTTAGGTCATCTGTCACACCGTATGTTCCAGAGATGGAAGAAGAGCTCGGTGTTATCTCTGAACTGTTAAGTGGCATACTAGTCGACGCGGGGCAAGTCGGCGGTTTTACAATAAATTTCGAAACAGCTAATGAACAAGCCGTGCGCTTCATAGAGGAGGTCTCAGAAGTAATAAATCAGAAAATGAGAGAAGAGTACTCAGTCGTGCCGGAGTTGCCAGTAATACCGCCAGTCAGGTTTTCCTAGACTGATACGTGACATGTTAATTCCGATATAAACTAGCTATCGTAGACAACCGCACAGCAATCTTTGATAGATAGTTTCTCGTTATTTTCTGTAAATCTGAGCGCAACAGTTATTTTTTCTCGTAATCCGCAACTAATAACTACACACCTCGACCTAGCATAAGGAAAATCTGCATTTGAAGGTTAAAGGCATAATGCGCAGATGATCTTTTTTTGCCTTCTAGAGTTGAATCGCGGATCAACTTTTTGGTCCATAATAGAGGAAGGAGAGCATTTAGCAATAGCTGGATTTTTGAGCTTGTATGATGAAAAGAGGAAACGACTCTGAATGCTTTCTGCATCAGGATGGAGTCAAAACATTGTCATGATGAATCCATCGCGATAAAGAGAATGCGCTGCCATCCTATTAACAACCCGTAGGGCGGCTTCCGACATACAGTCCAACAATCTGAGGCCTCACCTCTTAGATAATATCAAGACATATTCAAGTAGCCAACGCAGCATCTCATGGATTCGGTGCATGACGTGGAGCGACTGCTTAGGGTAAAATGATGAATATTGCTCCCTGAACCCACAGCGAATCCCAGAAAGGGAGGTCGCGGAGGATAGTGTAGATGATAAGGAAGGAGAGACGACTAACCTCTAGATAACAACAGGCATGCCGACGATCCCTTAGAACAGGTGCAAAATATTTTGTTAGCTAGGCAATATACGTTTACACACAAGTAATTCAAAGCAGGGGACCCAATGTGCCTTGAACTGTATTTATGAGTCTCGCACCACAGGAACTAGAAAACAGCGCTAGCAAGTATGCAGCCGAGGCAATCAGGCTAGACTCCCAGGGATCACGAGGAATGGCAATTAATTCATATCAACGGGCCATTGAGGCTCTAGTCAAGCTCGTTCAGATATATCCTGATTACAAATTAAATAAAGTATACATGGAAAGGGCCAATGCGTATCAAAACAGAATTAAAGCTTTACAGATGTCACACGGCCTAGAAGAGGACAAAGCGGGTCCTATGCAAATTGATAGTATTAGAATGGATCCTCCGAACGGACACGGAAGTAAGGCTTCAAAAGGTCATTCTTCCAGTTCAACTAGTAATTCTACTGCTGCCAAGTCTAGCGGGAACGTGGAGACGCTCAAGGCAGACTTTGACGACTTGGTAATGAAGGAAAAGCCAAAGGTCAGCTGGAAGGAAGTCATTGGTCTTGAAGACGCTAAGAGGGCTATGCGTGAATCTATTGTCTATCCTACGAAGAGAGCAGACCTATTCCCGCTTGGTTGGCCTCGAGGCATACTACTTTACGGCCCTCCCGGATGCGGAAAGACATTGCTCGCAGCTGCAGCTGCTGCAGAAATTGACGGTTACTTCATTAATGTTGATGCGGCATCAATGATGAGCAAATGGCTAGGCGAAGCAGAAAAGAACATCTCCAAGCTCTTCAAGATGGCGCGTAACCTGACTGAAAGCGAGGGAGTGCCAGTTCTCTTGTTTATTGACGAGATCGATTCGCTCCTGGGCACCCGCAATAGTGAGGTAGGAGGTGAAGTCAGGGTCAAGAACCAGTTTCTCACCGAGATGGACGGTATCAATGGCAAGAGTAAGGAATCTCAACTGTATGTTATCGGGGCAACAAACAAGCCTTGGAGCCTAGAAGTTGGATTTCTGCGTAGGTTCCAAAAGAGGATCTATGTAACGCTACCAGCTAACCCCTCGAGGACAAACCTTTTCTTGCAATATACAAGTCCTCTCAATGTTGATGGGACATTAAGGGTCGATGAACTTGCGAAAATAAGCGAGGGTTATAGCGCAAGCGACATCAAAGACATATGCCAATCTGTTCAACTGCGCGTGGTAAATGAATTGTTTGAAAGCGGAAGGGCTATGGAAGACGGAACAAATCCAAGACCAATAAATATGAGCGATTTCAGAGAAATTTTTAGGATCCGCAAACCAAGTGTCAGTGTCGATATGATAAGGGCATATATGCGTTGGAGCGACCAATTCAAAGCACTTTGACTCAATTTTCTTTTTTTTCTCTATTGCTCTGGTTGTTTGCTGAATGAATTTTGATTACTGACCAGACCAGGAGCCTTATTCACTACAGACTATATATTCTAGGAATCCCTGCCCGCAACAACAGAGTGCGACAAGCGATAAAAATAACACTTTTGTCCCAGCTATGTATATGATATGTGGTCCAGAGTAAATTAGATTACAATTTTAATGAGATTATTGCTGACACTCTTAAAATTCACACGTGGCGAACCTTTTTTAGTTGGTGCTTGCCTGCCCGTAACCCTTTATATAACGAGTCCAACGGAAAAAGACCGCAAATGGTTTTTGAAGATATTCTTCCGATCGGAGCCTCAGTTGCTTCGATGGGGGTCGCAGCTGGGCTTGCTGCATGGGTTGGTAAGCAGCAAAGCGGAACACAAAGCATGAATAACATTTCATCAGCTGTGAGGAGTGGCGCAATGGCGTTTCTGAGGAGAGAATTTAAGATAGTAATACCAGTAGCAATTGCCCTTGCACTGATTATCGGTTTTGCTTCAAGTTTCTCAAATGGAGTAGCGTTCGCAGTTGGAGCTGCATTATCTGGTATCGCGGGTCTCATTGCGCTCAGGATCACTGTCAAGGCTGCATCAAGAGCTGCTAACGCAACCTCCAAAGGTCTAGGCCCTGCTTTCGCAACTGCTTTCAGAGGTGGCGCAACGGTCGGACTGTCGGTGCCAGCAATGGCACTGATAGCAATCACGGCACTTTACTTTGTGTATCCTGACCCGTTGAGCATTGCAGGAGTTGGTATTGGCGCAAGTCTCATCGCCTTGTTCATTAGAGCTGGAGGTGGAATATTTACAAAGGCTGCAGACTTGGGAGCCGACCTGGTCGGCAAGGTC
>DATFCN010000014.1:0-6189 GCA_035253045.1 Nitrososphaera sp. | reverse complement strand
GGGATTTCATAGGCTAGTATATTTGGGACGAATCTTCCAGCCTCCATCGTGGACGCAGCTATTGCTCGATGGTCGTGGTGTGTATCGCCTAAGGAGTGCGTGAGCACAATATCGGGGTCCGCTTTCCTTATGAAGAACTCGATGTGATTGATAAGATCGCTTGAAAGTGAGAGCTTTGTGTCTTCGAAATTGTCAATCCACAATCTCTTTGCGCCTATAAATTTTGCTGACTGCATTAATTCCTTTGTTCGCTCCTCAGGATCACCAGAAGCTCCTCCTCGAGTCAAAGTATACATGAAGATATTATGGTGATCTTGCTGTGAAGCCTTAAGCAACAGGCCACCACAGCCAAGTTCAATGTCATCAGGGTGAGCCCCGATGGCAAGAATATTCATCACACAGAGTGAGAACCACAATTATTTATAAGATTGCAAATCCCACTCTGTCATAATTTAATAGAGGATTTATCAGCCATTGCTGACTGGGTACTGTCCTCTAAACACCTCAGAAGGAAGTCATAATCCAGTGTCAAGCCAAAGCAATGACTTTTAAAATGTTTGATAATAATTCTCTGTTATTGAAGGGAATTGCGTATGCTTTTTTGCTATTGCTGATAGCAGTCTCTGCTGCAAATTATGCTAGCGCACAATCCATCCCAATTCTGCCTCCTCCACGTCCCGAAAGCACTTTGGAAGACCAGAGAGTAGTCCCAAACGACCGGACGCCGCCAGAGATAGAGATACTTACTACCGAGTTGCACGAAGGAAAGAATGTCTTTAAGGTTAGGATAACAGACGACTCAAGCTTGACGACAAGAGAGGTCAAATATGTTCATAACGGCCAGCTCAGAGTTGACGGTCTTTTCAAGGATCAGAACAATATCTATAAAGCATTAATAGACATACAGCCGCCTTCCCGGATAGTAATGGTCACAGCAGGTGATGCCAACGGCAATATTGTATCGGACTATAAAGAATACGACATAGCTAAGTCCCAAGACATAGTGACTCAGATAATGGATCGACTCTCCCAGACACTGAATTATTTTAAGAAATTATTAGGTTGGTAATTTCTATCCGAGACCGAATATAGTAATAAATAAATGCGAATATAGCATAATGATGTTCAGTAACACTGTGACCGTATTTCGAGATGGAAGGGGTATCTGATTGGCTGAAAAAATATGGATTGCATTCTTCTTTGTTGTGATTACACTATGGGTTCTAGTGCTCACGGCGTCGATATATCCTCGAATTTATGGTATAGAGATTCTAGTAGACAATGAATTCGACCTAACATACTTTACGTTGCCGATACTAGGCTTCAACCTCATCTATGTGTTTATGTTAATTGTGATATTCGGCATATACCTTGCCGCATATGGAAGGGTCACGAAATACCAGCTAAAGATGAAGGAAGGAGTTTCTGAAAGGTTCCGTAATCAAACAGAGCTCTGCAGCATAATAATCCCAGCCAGAAACGAGGAGAGTGTGATTAAAAGAACAGTACTTGAATGCCTTAAGCAAACCTACCAAAAAATCGAGGTGATTGTAGTATGCCATAATTGCTCCGATAGAACGTACGATGAAGCCAAGGTTAACGATTCAAGAGTGAAAGTATTTGATCTTAAAACGAGGGAGGCTGGCAAGGGAATCGCATTAAATTTCGGTGTTGAGAATTCAAGTGGCAATTACATAATGGTGTTAGATAGTGACGGGCTACTAACTCAGGATTTCCTTGAAAAAGCATTACCGCTCTTTGATGGAAATTACTGTGCCGTTCAAGGCAGATATGTTCCAAGCAATAGAAGCTTCAACTTTGTAACTAGGATGCTCGCACTGGAGGGCGATCTTTGGTCTACTCCTTTTATGACGATAAGGACCTGCATTGGCAGGCGGTGTCCCCTTGGAGGAACTGGCTACATCGTAAGAAAAGACATCCTTGCAGAAGTAGGCATGTTTGCCAATCATCTTGTTGATGACTACGAGCTAACCTCTCGATTGTTGAAAAAAGGTTACAAGATAGCTTTTGCGCCTCTATCCATAAACTACGATGAAAAACCGCCTACGCTTGATTTCATGTTGAGGCAGAGAGCTCGATGGGCAAAGGGATTCATCGACTTGCTTGGAACTAGGATTGCTGATCGGTCTGACATTATTGGCCACATCTTCTGGCTGAATCCAATAGCTGCGGTAACCGGATTTATCATGCTCATGATTCCCGCCTTCGCTGCTTTACATTATCTGATATATGATTACTATCCCTACACCTACGCATATATGCCACTTACAATATGGTTTATGCTTACAGGCTTGCTTCTTGCACTGCAGTCGGCAGTGTTGATAAAAGAGTATGGCTGGCGCGGTCTGGGGTACGCTGCTCAGATACCTTTGTTTCTGCCATTTTCACATTACTGGTTTGTCAGCTTCATTAGGGCATTTACAATCAAGTCTTGGGCCAGCACCAAGACTACTCACGGATTTATGAAGAAAAAAGGGGCAGAACACCCCTGGCAGGTGCAGCATGATTCTATACCCTAGAAATACAATAAAGACACGTAATAATCGTTAAAATGCAAGTTGAAAAAAATATTGTAGATACTGTTACGATAGCCGGCACAAGACCAGAGATCATTAAACTTGCTGACCTCGTACAATTGCTAAATGGTCAGGGTAATCATGCTCTGATCTATACGGGCCAGCATTATTCTGACAACATGAAGAATATCTTTTTTGATGAATTAAACATCAAACCAGATTATGACCTCCAATGCGATACATCGGATGTTTCTACCCTAAAGGAAAATATGCTGAAGTTCCTCCACGATATTAGACCTCCGTACATTCTAGTATACGGAGACACAAATTCAAGCCTGGCAGGAGCACTGGCAGCAAAGGAAGTTGGCTCTACGCTCATTCATATTGAAGCAGGACTTCGGTGTTTTGATCTCAGTGTTCCAGAAGAAAGGGCAAGGATACAGATAGATTCTACATCAGACTACTTATTTCCTCCAACCGAGCTTGCTAGGACCTTTCTTTCGTACGAGCAGATAGAAAAAAATGTCACTGTAACTGGAAATCTCGTGGTCGATGTTTGCAGGCGGCTGGCAAAGGCTGCAGACGAGTATGGGAAGCACTACGATCTGCCAGACAAGTATTTGTTGCTTACAATGCACAGGCAAGAAAATGTTGACGAACGTGATAGGCTGGAAATGTTGAGGAAGCACCTATCTGGGATAAATCATAAGATAGTCTTTCCGATCCATCCTAGGACAAAGAATAACCTTGCTCGTTATGGTATCACCTTGCCTTCAAATGTCACATCAATAGAGCCCGCAGGCTATTTGGAATTTCTTTATCTATTGAAAAATTGTCAACTAGTTATGACGGATTCAGGAGGAGTCCAGGAAGAGGCCATTGTACTCAAACGACCTTGCGTTACTCTAAGGCATGTCTCCGAAAGGTGGGAGACCTTGCTTCTGAAGGCTAATGTGCTTTTTCCCTTACATCGTCGAGATCCGTTGAGCAACGTTATTGAAATGATGCTTGACGCGAAGGTCGATCGGAACCCGTATGGCGAAAATGTGGCAAGAACCATGCTCCAATTGATAAAACAAATTACACAATAGGTATACCTAAACTTTTTTGAATTAGCCTTAAAGATAGCTAGGCTATGTCATGTTTCTTGAAGTTTAGGGTATGTATGTTTCTCAACGATTAAATTATTTCTCTTAATCTTATTCTATGACATGACCGGATATTCTGGAGCCTTGTCGGTTGCATTCACGATACTCACACTAACGATGACTTTTTTTTTAGCATACGGACAGCCATCTTCAGCTGAGCTTTTTGGATGTCAGAAATTTGGCGATGTCATGCACTGTGATAGGCTCTTAAATGAGATTGAGGGAATTGAGGTTAGAGGTAACTCATCTCTCATCAACCCTCTGACTACTACAGATATGCTATTTGTCAACGGTAAGTCTGGCCAAGCAATTGAAATGCGAGGGGAATATAGAGAGTCGATAGAAATAATGAATTCACCCGAGCTTAACCCAACCCAATTCTCTGTTTCCTTTTGGATGATGCCGACAACAATAGAGCCCTACGGGCATATCGTATCCCACAGCAACAGGCCCCAAACATCTGGCTGGCAGTTTGATGTCTTTAGAACTTCTAGCAGTAACCAATCTGGTTCTGAAGTTGGAACGCTTCGTTTTGGAGTTTTCAACACAAATGGTACGTTCTTTTCGCCCGCAGGCATTGAACTCTCAGCGGACAAGTTTTCCCTTATTACTGGCAGCTTTGATGGTTCAAAGGTAAGAGTATACATTGATGGGAGGCTTGCTGGCGAAGCAGAATTTCAGGGCGAATATAATGCGGATCCAGGCTTGCCACTGAGGATTGGATCCGCAGCTTATTGCGCATCATGCAACAGATGGTCGGGCATTATCGACGAGCTTCGTATCTATGACAGAGCGCTTGCCGATGCCGAAATCAAGCAGTTATTTGATATATCTGATATTTCTTTGGGCCTAATTGGTTACTGGAAATTTGATGGGGACATTCGGGATGTCTTGCAAACACACAACGGGACCACCCTCACAATGCTCACAAGTATGGCCTTTGCTCCAGATGGCAGGCTTTTTTTCACTGAAAAAAACACAGGGGCAATAAGGATAATGACTCCTGAAAAGAAGATTCTAGAGAATCCCTTTGCCAATGTAGGTGATCTATATGCTAGCTGGGAGCAAGGAATGCTGGGATTAGCAATCGACCCTGACTTTCAAATCAACCATTACGTATACGTATACTATACCGCTGTCGCAGACATTCAAAGTGGTGATGGCGAGAAAGTCATTAACCGAGTTCTTAGATTCACAGATAGCAACAACACGGGGACTCAACCAACAGTGATAATAGACAACATTCCTGCCTCAAGAGGATATCACTCAGGAGGAGCCATGGCATTTGGTCTTGACGACATGTTGTATATTACTGTCGGTGATGCCACCGAGCATATTTTCGCCCAAGATCCATCGATAGTCATAGGAAAGGTGTTGCGCATAAACAAAGATGGAACGATACCCCAAGATAACCCGTATCCAAACTCACCTGTATACACGATTGGTCATAGAAACATGTACGGTATCGCATTTAACGATGACGGCATAGGTCTGGTTACTGAAAATGGTGATGTTCGCTATGATGAAATAAACCTTATAACGAAGGGAGGAAATTATGGTTTTCCCATTTCCCAGCCTGCCAATGAGCCCCCTGAACTAGCGAACGATACCTCGATCAAACCACTGAGAAGTTACTGGGAAACGATAGCACCAACACAGATGATATATTATGAAGGCGATGCAATTCCAGAGCTTAAAGGAATGTATCTCTTTGGCAGCTTCACAGGGGATATCTATGCCATTAGGTTAAGCGAAGATGAAAAGAGCATAGTCCAAGAGATAAAGATAGACTTAGAACACTATCCGTTCGTCCCCACAGTTGGGATAGCTCAGTCACCAGATGGAAAGATATACTACGGGGGCTATCAAATATATACGCTTGATTCGATAGGCGAGAGAGAGCCTATGCTCTTCACTTTAACTCTGGACTCCCCGCCAGCGCTTGACATTCAAGAAATCAGAGTTGACGAAGAGCAAAAAAGAATAATGATAGATGGTGAATTAAATGGTACACTTGCGCAAGATGCGACGATTATGGCAAGAGTACCCACTGCGCTTATTCAAAATGTAAGCTCTGCAGTAATCGAAGGACAGCAAGGTTCAAGTGCGATGGAATTTATGGTCAACGAATCTGGGCCAGACTATACCATCATCAGTGCTAATGTAGGAACACTTCCTCAAGACACGAAGGACATAAGACTAGTGATATACTGAGCTCGAGTACAAGTCTCGGTGAATATCCTCACTTACGGATTGGCATCCTTTTGTTGGAGCCTAGCCTGTTAATCTTCCAGTCTGCTTACCCAAGGTCTGAGGTATAAGGCAAAAAGATTGCCTTACATAGCCGATCATGACGCAGAGGTGGGTGCGCCCCGTACGATACGGTACAGATCGCCAGAAAGGGTCAGAATGTACAAGTTGCCATCAGGACCTGTTTCTAAATCCGTAATACCGCCCGAGAATCCTCTGCCGAAAATCAATGGGGTCAGCTCCTCGTTGTTGTC
>DATFCN010000013.1:0-10811 GCA_035253045.1 Nitrososphaera sp. | reverse complement strand
TGCTTCTTGACGTAGACTATTGAGGATTTCTAAATCTAGGCGGAATGTTATGCTTTCCGTTCTTTTGACGGTCTTATCTGGCCTTTCAATATTTGGAGATATTTTATATTTGTCCCCTTTATGGGGAAGGGAGGAATTGACCTATAAAAATTTTACTATACTTGAGTAGCTTTGGGTGCATTGCAATTGTTTGGACGATCCTAGAGAATTTTCTCCATCTTCTGAAGAATTGTGTATAATGCATCTTCTGTCCCGTTTGTACTCCTCTTCCTTAATAACGCTCGCACAAATAGGCAAATAGATGACAGATGCAGGACACCAATAAGAGAAATTGCGATAGACTCTCATCCAACATTGGTGTAACGGAAGAAAAATATGAACAATACTACTCAGCATTAGTAGAATATTGGTTAATCATTGAGATCAAATTTCCTAGAAATGAGTATACTATCAATATCGTAGTACGGCTCATGGAAATAATCTTTTCCAACTCAAAAGTTGTCAATATAAAGAGCAATAAGGCAGGGTTAGTTCTCGCTTCTCAAAAGAAAGAATACGTTGACTCACCCAATCAGGTGAATGGAGATTAAAAGAAAGAGATGACAAATATAATCTCAAGATGCATAATCTGTGGTCAATTTTTCGACTCAAAGAAACAGCTAAAACATCATAAAGACAGGAATCACAGAATAACAAATTCCAAGATGATGAAGACGCTAATATCGGAAATAACATTCAAGTCTAGTATCGAACGCTCTTATTAGCAGCAAAGTCCTTGAGATCAGAATCTTTAACGGAGGAACCAAACGATGAAATGTCCAGTTCGCCCTAAAAGGGTGTTTGTGCTATCACTGTTATATTCCTATTAAAAATTATCAAGAGTAATAATATCTTATCCCTCTTAATTATTGATAAGATAAGATTCAGTAGGAAAACATCCAACGTATAGCAAACGCTTTGGTGGTCGAAGACAATGATGATATTCTATTGATTTTCAAAAAAGCATTGGAGAGGGGGAGCATGGGTTAGTATAACAAGTTTGTACGCTCGATTTAAGTCCTGTTGGTTCTTCATCTCTATGATTTCATAAAGCCATGGTCGTGAAGTGTTATAGATATTGTATCTTCTGCTATAATTGAACATCGTCCGCAACTAAGTATATACGCTTCTAAATTATGTGCGAAAGGAGAAAAGAGATTGGCTAATGGTGACGATAGTCATACCAGGAGCCGGACTTGGGTGCTATCTTTGACCAGCACATCAGGCACGAGTTTGACGACCAAGATGTAGATGCAACAATGCAAACAATGACCAAGGAACCTTATGTTCATCATGTCCCCATCATGAGTGGAGGTGTAGGTTATGCTAATGTTTGCAGTTTCTATAAAAATTATTTTATAGGAAAAATGCCGGACGATACAAAGATTGTGCGCATATCCCGGACTGTTGACAAAGAACAGGATGTTGACGAGCTTATCCTGAGTTTTACGCACGATAGAGAAACTGATTTCATACTACCCGGCGCTCCTTCTTCAGAAAGGTACGTCGAGATTGCTTGTGTGGTTATAATGAATTTCAGAGATGGTAAAATTGCTCATAAACACATATACTGGGATCAAGCATCTCTTCTTGTTCAAATTGGTCTGCTTGACCCAAAACTATTGCCTGTAACAGGACAGGAACAAGTAAAGAGACTATTCGAGCTAACGCAGCAAGCTTCTAATGAAGATGACATAAAATAATTGTAGAGACCAAAAACTTTGAGAACGAGATCTAATTTAGTGATTAGTCTCTTCCGACGATATTTTGATCGCAAACCATGTCTCGGATACATTAATCGTGTGAGCAGCGTGACCGAGTGTCTTTTCAATGAACCTGGCATAAACCGCACTCAAAATCCTTGACCACTTGATGTTGTATTCATGACGAAAGACGAGATTTAGGTTGCCATTGTTGTCCGCATGGGAGGAATATCCTTTATACGATCCTCCATACAGTAACAGCCGATCAAACACAACTTTGAGAGTATTCTCAAGTGTCTGTACTGTTTTCAACTCTAGGAAAAAAAAGGGAACAACTTCCTCCAACGTCTCGCTATATTCCTGAATCCATTTCTCTTCATCAATATTCTCTATAAAGAAATTAACTGATCTTGATGGAATGACAAGAGAACAATCCTGTTCTACATATTTATTGAATGTTATATACTTCCAAAGAATACTGTTTATTTTTGAGTTTATACTTAAACCTTCACTTTCTGAAATGTTCTTGAGCACCTCTAGAATTTCAGCGTCTATGGCTAACGTAACATTGGATTTCTTATTCTTCGCTGAAGAGGAAGCTTTTCTATTGTGGCTCATACTATTCCACAATGAATGTGTTTCCCCTTCGCGCATATCTCGATGAATTGTAAATTATGGAATGTAAAGGTATAAGAGGCAACAAACTCTCAATACTTACTAAAAAATATAATGTATTGCCCTTCTTCTTTTGATTTTGGCTTGAATTGGATAGAATTGACTGGATTCAAGAGGGTGAGGCGGTAATCATTTCGACTTTTGGGAGCATAAAGTTGCACAACCTCGAAAATATTGTAAACGTTTGTAGATCAGTGGAAACCAGTGTTACCCCTTTTTTTGATATGATGGCCCATATAGAATTTATCTTCATTGACCACTTTCAATAAACGGGGGATGGGAAGAAGATAAAAAACCGGAGAAAAAAATAGAAATGACAAGCATTCTCTCAAAATGCAGCATCTGTGGCCAATTTTTTGACTCTAAGAAAGGGCTAAGAGTACATAAAGATAAAGATCACAGAATAACAGATTCAAAGATGATGTCCGTCGTATTAACAGAAAAAACAACCACCCAAGCAATCTAAGAAAAATAATCAGTCTAGCTATTGGTGAGTGGGTCTGGTGATTTACTATAAAATCATCTATATACTAGGCTGCCGGTTCCCAGGAGAAAATTCAGCCTATGCCCTCATGTAGGGCTGTCAAATTTGAGAAAGTCGACCAGCTAATATACTATAGCACAGGCGCTCGGGCTAATTCGAGTAGCATTGAGGTTCTCTTCCAATAGCAAAGATAGCGTCACCAAAAGATACGACACGTTCTCGCTTTCCCTTTGGAACAAATGCATTTGTTGACATACATGTATAGGGAGCATAAGTCTAGGAATTGCCATAAAAAAACAATTCCCCTATATAGCCATAAGCAAGATGCTTGAGATCGATTAATGAATGATGGGAATCAATATTCACGCAAAAAAATCCGGGGAAGAATTAATCAAGCTATGAACAGGCACTGTACTGGCAATAAGACGGTTCAAGATGTACCCAGAGATGCATTGGAGCTGAGACATTGTTAGGAAAGTGTAGACGGTGCTATATTTGAACACTTACTGTCCTTTAGCATTTGGTGTCGCTTTAGATGAAAAGAATAACCTGAGAAATTAGAAATGAACAGGAAATTTCAAGAGATCCCTTAAATGAAAGCTATACTTTAAATGCATAATGAAGGATTCATTTTGTGCAGGATCTGTTTTCATAGCCACCTTGCTCATTCTTATGGTGGCATCTATTTGCGCTCCTGCTTCATTGTTCACACAAACAGCAATTGCTTCAACCGCAGTAGACGGCGGCATAGCGGGTACTACTGGTCCTACCACTACGACATCGCCTGACAATGGAACACAACGAGTGGCAGTTGGAGGAGGGAACACAACTTTTTCAATCAACCAATTCGCTCCGCAGAGATTACAGATTCAACCAGGCGAAAGTGTCACATTTTTTGCCCCTCCAGGTTCTATCGAAGTCCACAATGTAATATTTGATCTAACCAATGGTACAACAGTATCAGATATTGGAGTGCCTTTTATGTTGCCCTCAGACATCGTCGGAGGAGAAGTGCCTACGGATGTCTCTGAAGAACTATTACCAGCACCGCCGTACAACCTTGGTGAACCTATAATCATCAACACGACGACCGGCAGTACAACACAGGCTATAATAGGTTTTAACAAAGTAGCATTTTATCCCACAGTTGTAGACCAAAACGGCAACGTAAGATATCTAGAAGAAGAAGAGCTCAGCCGTCAAATGCTTCAGATGGGGCAAGCATTTGAACAAGGAGCACCTATGCCGTCTCCGCTTTCCACTTCCTATACAATAGATGGTACTGAAAATGTAGTCAGCTCCGGCATAGTACTTGATGTTAATGGTTTTGCAGCGTTGGAAGAACTATTTCCAGAAGAAGGAGGAGCATCACCTCAAGAAGAAGAAGGGGCATCCCCTCCACCTCAATTCCCGTTCCTAGGTAGCTTTACCGTAACGTTTACTCAGCCTGGAACCTACGACTACTTCTGTGCATTCCACCCCAGTATGTTTGGACAAGTAGTTGTAGGGAGCAGCTTGGAGAATCAAACAAGTCAGGCGCCAACATAGTAACATCTCCTGAGCTTCGACCATCCTGCACTAGTATGCCAAACTGCAAGAATAATGCATATACATCTCTCTTTTCCTTACATTTTTTAATGGCTATCGTATTTAGCCACTGTCATTTGCAAGACAAAGGTACCTGGTAGGGAAGGATGATGAGCTGGCGGGATTTGAGCGTGTTACTATATTATCCGGAACATGGATGCAAATCTCTTATAATGTGAGCTGCTGAAAGTTCAGCTCACTATGACGTTAGGACAAAAACTCTTTGAAGAGAGTGGCATGTAGCGGGATTTACAAATTCACAAAGGATATCTTGGATGAATAATCTAATCATACCACTTGACTATTAGAGAAAGATGACATTGAATTGAGTTTGATTTTAATAATTGTCAGTCCCGCAGGAACCACTTCCAATGCTGTATCCTAGAGTTTGTCCGAGATTTTGATCGTATGTCCAGGCTACTCGCAAAAAAAGAAAGTACCTGATAAGCGAGGCTATCTATGGGTTCATTTCAATAATATGCTGCCCGCCAACTTCCGCCTTATAGACATAAGAAGAACATAAAGTGAACGTTAAGGTGACAGTAGCAAAAGCAGAAGGGTTTGCTTGTTTCATAATATCTTTCCTAATTGAATTACCTGATAATATCGGTTGGAATCCTTATTTTCGTTAACTACATTCACATTGTGATGTCCTCATCAACAAGACGACAACATCAACAAGAACGTGACAATCAATATACCAACAATATAGAACAGCAGCACGAAGCGACTATTCGCTCTATAGACGAGACAAAGAATAACATCCATAAGTCTATTGAAGAATCAAGAAGAGAATTGCCAAGATATTCTCAAATTGTTACAGATTTTCAGAATGAAGCAGCTGATGCATCATTAGAGATCGCTGACAATTTCCTTGAGTCACAAAAAGACGTTATCAATTCTATTCAATCAACTTGGTATTCTGTGGCTGAAAGGACACATGGTGGTAGCGGAATAGGCGGAGCAGGAGGCAATTTTTGGACAACAGGCATGATGGGAAAAATGATGCCTTTCTTCTCTCCAGACGAAATGGCTAACATTTACGCCAGAACCATTGGAGCTGTGACAGAAGCATATGTGGCATCTACGCGCATGGTCACTAACATGATGTTTGCTGGAATGGAGACTACAAGAGCTACTACAAATTATGCAAGACAGAATACAAAGGAAGCAACACGCATTACTTCAAATACCGCTAGAGCATTTGCCCAGAATGCAAAAGAAACGGTTCAGGTTCAGGGAGAAGAAAGAGGAAGTAGTGCTGGTGGCAATAATAGCTTTAGTGCGGGTGGAGCAGGATCGGCAGCCAGTTCCTTTGGATCGCGAGGAACTGATACGACCACGACTACAGGTACACTTGCTAGTGAAGGCACAACAGTAGCCTCGCATGGCGAAACCAGCTTCGCAACAACAGCAGGAACAGCTAGCGCTACAGAGGCTACTGCTGGCAGTGCTGAAAAACCAAGAAAAAAATAGGAAAAGATCTAATGAACGAAGAAGAAACGGCTAAAGTAATTTAGCTGACAATATTGTAGAGCAAGAAAGGTGATGCTCTTTCATTTTTTTGTTCGTTTTTCACTTTCCAACTATAACTTGTCACACCCCAAACTCGTTGTCATTGCCATTCGAGTATATATTCGATTTTCGAACCTGCTGTCGCAATGTTATCGTCATTTTACTTGCAATGCTTTTATGTATTGCATTCCAAAGATTACCGATGGGCTTTCTTGACAAACTACGTCGTAAGAAGGATGAAACTGTAGAAAAAGTCAAGGAACAAACAACACCTCAGCCTACTGATCCTTCCAATGCACCACCGCCTCCAGGCAGAAGGATCAAAGGGTATACCTCTGAAGGAAAACCAATCTATCAATAAAGCATAACTTACTCTTTGTTACCGTTCTTCTCCTTCTCCCTCTTCTTTTTTATTGCTTCAGATGGCGAGAGAACCTTATCAAAACAAGTCCGACCTAGTATGACACTATTTTACGTACAGCTATTCTAAAATAGGAGCGAAAGTATAAAATACAAAATATACACGTCAACTATGCTCGCAGTTGAGAATGTCTGATGCATCAACAATCTGCCCAATGTGAATTCCTTCTTGGTTATCATTCAGAATGTTGAACTTGCCTCTCCCCGCATGTTGAAGTTGAGCACGAAATACTTGATTAGAACGTTCAACTATACACCATGTCGCCCGCTCCTCATCAGCAGCATGATGCTGTTTTCTCTTGAATAACAAATCTTTTATCCGCCGAAACCCTAAAACCTTTAATTTCGGTATTATAATAATAATTTTGCTAACTAAACTCAGCCAATAATGAATACATAACGCTGAGTTTACACATTAGGTACAATCTTTTTTGTAAGATATCATGATGACTACACGAGAGAGTGGATAATGGAACAACGAGAATGTGGTCCAGGCAAAGTGTCGGATGTTCTACCATACCATGATGCGCAGCAAGAAATGGACCGGGTGAGATTTGAACCAGCGGCCTCCACCCAACAGCTCTATCTGATGACTGTCCTCAAAGGAGAACGGCTCACAGCTCACAGCCCCGATAATTCTTTTCACACGCTTCGTAAGCTCTATGTTCTAATATCCGATGAAGTATCAATAAAGCATACATAAAACATACTTCTTTTTTTAGTCACAAAAGCTAACGTGGGTCATAATCTATTGGCTAAATAATATTGATTCTCATTTCTCATACTCCAGGAGCTGTGTGAAAAGTGTTCAAAGGAATTTATCAACATTTTCATTCTTTTAGCTCATACAAAACAATACTCAGAGCGGCATAGCAAAAACCTTCCCAATGAGCTAGCTCCCGGGCGTTAGCGTGAACTCCTGTATAGATACAGATACATCACAGACACAGCAAGAGACTCTTGTAGTGTAATTCCAAAAAGTTTAGAGGTATTTTAGAATTGCTTTGTACGTCTCATTGCTTGCAATGACCTTATAAGTTGCTCATTGCAATCTAGACTTTATTGCAATTCTATGTTGGCTGCTCTGGCTGGTCCTATAATGGATGGCTTGGACACTTTTACCCCGCAACCCTAGATAGTAAGGAGTTCCTGAAATACTACAGCCAAATCTTTGATTGTGTTGAGATTGATTCTTCCTTTTATCGTCCGCCCAATGTGTTCATGACAAAGCGCTGGGCTTCGTTAGCCCCTGACAACTTTAGGTTCACTGCCAAGTTTCCCCGCTATATAACGCATGAAAAAAGACTTAGTGAGCCTCGTGATAAACAACTTCACTATTTCTTTGACGTCATGCGTCCATTGCGCAGTAAGATGTTAGCACTCTTGCTGCAACTCCCACCATCGCTGACAGCAAAAGAAGGTCTGAAGAAACTTGAAACATTGATTCACATGCTTGACGATGATTACAGATATGCGATTGAGGTAAGGCACCGATCCTGGTTTGACAAGAAGGTCTACAAGATGCTTTCTGACAACGACATCTGCCTGGCTTGGAGTCAACTCGACACTATCCAGACTCCACCTGAGTTGACCTCCGATTTTCTTTACCTGCGCTTTATTGGAGACAGAAGCATCGACGAAAGAGACTTTGGTAAAGTACAGAAAGACCGATTTAAAGAGTTGAAAAGGTGGGCAGACGAGGTATGTAGACTAAAGGACCGTGCCAAGTTTGGATTCATAGCGGCTAACAATCACTATGCCGGCTTTGGTCCAGCGACTGCAAACTCCTTTAGAAAGATGGTAGGATTGAAGGAGGTAGAATGGGAAGAAATGAAGCAAAAAAGATTATGACTGCTAATTTTGCATGATGTTGCCTTCTCCGATAGTCACCTTTTAAGTACAAGCGCTTCAAAGTAGGCTGAGCGGAATTTGAACAATAGATTCTCTTTCAATAGCTCTGCCCTTTAGACATAGACATAGTGGATAGAGGAATCTATTAGAAAAAGCTGTCTATAAATATTAAATCACGCTTGTCCTAGGAAGGATGCATGACAAGTCCGACAGCAATATTAATGCCTTATCTATCTCAGTAGGTATGTTGTTCTACAAAAGCTGAAATTTGCATGAGATGCCTTACTTGTGATTTGTCACTAGGACTAAGACAAATTTGATCGGTTGCGGATGGATAGATGTGTTCGGGTAGTATCAAATCTTTCACAACAACTATGTGTAGAGATGTCTGATCCCGTATGGTTTACTTGTTTGGGATTGTTGGTGTTTCATCGCCAGCAGGATAAAGAGGATCAACCCTTCTAACGACTTTTCTTAATGCTCGGAAGGACTCCGTATCGTACTTTTTCCATCGTAAAGACCAGGAGAATAGTGCGTCAATAACAATAGGTCTTACTACCATGGTGATTATCATATTTATCAAGCGCAAGAAAAGATAATACTTGAGCATGTGACCTTGTTTTACCTTTCTCAGCTGGTACCAAAATAGTACAAGATGCAGTATAGTTAGTGCAATATGAATTGAAGCAATTTTGGCTATGACAATCCAGGGTATATCCGAGAACGAATAGAATGGCAAAGTTCCCGGCTGAAACAAGCCCAGAGCACTAGAGATGATCAATGCTCCAAAAAAGGTCCAGATGAAATTTCTTGCAAATCTTGCACCATGTGTTGTAAGATCCCACAAAAAGAAAAGCGATCGAGGGGCATGAAATTCCCTTGCGAGTCTCCAATTTCTACCTCGTGAATGGTAAAATGCCACTCCCCATCTAGCCCGCTGTTGTAAGAGACCCATTAGAGTTTCAGGAAATTCTGAATATACGATCGAACGTGGCTCATACACGCATCTATATCCATATCGGGCAACGCGATTTCCAATCTCTCCATCTTCGCCAAATATATTATCTACCCATCCTCCCACTTTCAATAATGCATCTCTCCTAAAAGCAGTCGAAGAGCCAGGTTGGATAAGTAGAGAATCAAATATTTCCTGTGCTCTTCGGATATACATTCCATGAGCACATATTATGCGTTGAGTCTTTTGCCAAATCCCTTTTCCATCAATGAATGGATAGACCCACCCACATACTGAGCCTACTTGTGGATCATCAAAGTGCCTCATCATAGGACCTAGCGCATTTTCATCTATCATAGAATCAGCATCTGTTCGAAAAATGACATCACCCTTAGTTTGCTTTAACCCATAGTCCAAAGCAAAACCCTTGCCTGAATTTGGAATAGTAAAGAATTTTCCTCTTGCATGCTTCAGGTTCCTCATTGCATCGGCAACTATTTTTTCAGTATTGTCCGTAGAGCCATCATTAACAAGAATAATTTCTACGTTGCCCGACTTATACTTGCCTGCTGCTCTATCAATGCTTTCAATCAATCTTCCCACAAATCTTTCTTCATTGTATGCAGGGATAAGAAAAGATACAGACAATGACGATGATGATAGATAATCAACATAATCATACTGTTTTGGAGATGTATTGATGGCATTCGATCTTCTTACCCAAGGCGGCAAAATATCATGGACGAGGTTTGCCACCCAATATCCAATGTTAATAATTGAGGATAGATTCAACCAAAGATAAATATGAACATACATCGACATTGGAGAATCTATATCAACATTCAAGTAAGATTGAATGGCAAAGAGCATTACTCCAGTTATCATCAAAACTATTACTAAGTTTAGATATTCTCTTACATACTTTCTCTTTATTATTGGCTTAATTTTGGTACGCTTAGGTAATGTGATGTTAGAGAAAAGAGCGAAATGAATCGAAAAACCTCCGCAAATTATCGTTAACGCTACTAACGTGAGCTGCAGAGAGCGGACAGAATCATTTAGATCTAATCCATAAAAAACCAAAGTTAGAAGGAATAGAGAAACAATATAACCAAAAAAGCATAAAACTCCCATTGATAAGATCCCTAGACGTTTCTTCAATGTACCTTTTGTGGTGGTGGCAAGGGTGGGAAAAAAAATTAGAAACAAGATCTGCAACTGCAAAGGCAATCTTATTTTTATTAAATCCTCCTGGGCGCCTTCGCCAATGAATAATGTCAACCTTTCCTGCGATAGAAAAAGTGGTATTTGAAAGAAATCTAACATTTTTCTTATCATATAGGCTTCTGTTGTTGCAATAGCCTGCACAGAATTCACGAGAATAAAAGCAAACAAAAGAGATGCTCCGTAATATCTTATGGGGAAATAGGAGATAATTTGTTTGACATGAGCTGTAGTATCACTAGACAAGGCTGATCGCATCAAGCGTGAAAATTCCGATCAGTTTATTTAAGCATTATTAGAAAATTCTTCATAAACTGCCCCATCGTATATGTAAAATTATGTAAAGTTCCAATTTTAG
>DATFCN010000012.1:0-4521 GCA_035253045.1 Nitrososphaera sp. | reverse complement strand
GTAGAAAGAACAGACGCCGAGCTAGATAACGTCATAGCAAAGCTTGGGATTGCAGAATACCAGGAGAACAAATTACGCCGCATTCTTGCCAGCAGGCTGGACAAGTCCAATCCAGTTGCATTTTCAAAAAGATCATCGATGTTTGCGTTCAGATCTGGAGCTAGAGTATACAATATCACTGTTGAGGTGGACACAATCGACACTGGACATAGGCTAAAGACTGCATACTCGATTAGCAATGCGCTCAGGTCCCCTGTTTTTATAATTACATCGATCCTCTTTTCAGCGATCATTTGTGGACTAACCTTTCTCAGTATGTATGGGTCTTCCCCAGCACTTGGTACCTTCTCTGGTAGAGAGGTTGGCATGTTAGACAAGCAGTACGCTCTGATACTAGATCGCTGTGATGGATTTATGAACGAGGATCAGCCTAACCCTCGCAGCTTTGGAGCCCAATACTCTACATGTAACAAGGCTATTGTGCAGTTACAAGCATTTTGCAAAGAATATCACACTGCAACATGTGAAGATCAAAGGATGGAACTTTACCTAAGTGGAAATGGCCCCAATGCATGACGCTTGAGACTGTCTTATACAAGATTCTGTAGGCCCGTTTATCAAGGTTAGTTTATCGGCGAAATCTCGGAGAAGAGTAGACGTGCAATGAGTCTTTGATATTTACTGCTATCAACAGGTTCTGCTGTGATAATAGACATCCGTAGACCTTTGTAAATCATTCTTACCTGTAACTAGGATGACAATAAAAAAATAATAATAAATAATTGCAAAAAGCATATGGCTGCTAGTGTATTATTACTAGATGAAACTACTACACGACAAAGTTGCCATCATAACCGGCTCTACTAAGGGAAATGGAAGAGCAATTGCTGACATCTACTCCGAACAAGGGGCCAACGTAGTTGTTACGGGGAGAGATCAAAGAGAGGCTGAAAATGTTGTAGACGAACTCTCAAAAGAGTATGGAACAGACGGGGTGGGATTGAAGGTAGACGTGACCTCACTCGTAGAGGTGAGGGAGATGGTTGATAAAGTTCGCCATAAATATGATCGAATCGATGTACTTGTAAATAATGCAGGATATCCAATTAAAGATGATCTATGGGATGTAAGATTTGATCAAATTTCTGATGACGCTTTAGAGAGAGTTTTAAACGTAGATACGGAAGGCACCTACAGATGCTGTCGTGAGGTGTTGCCTTTAATGGTTGAAAAAAGGCGTGGCGTCATAATCAATATTTCATCCACCCCTGCAATAAGTGGATACATAAAGGGAGCACCTTACACTGTAGCCAAGGCCGCCAATTTAGGAATCACAAAACACATCGCGGCGGAGTTTGGCAAGTATGGAATAAGATGCAATGCGATTGCTCCTGGGACTATTGCCACACAGAGGAATTGGGAAAGGCTGACAACGGAGCAGAGAGTAGACATTGTATCTTCTATCCCACTTGGGAGAGCAGGCAAGCCAGAAGAAATTGCGGGTGTGGCATTAGTCCTTGCATCTGACTATTGCTCTTTTGTGAGCGGTCAAACTATTGTTGTGGATGGAGGCGAGACAATACGTTAACAGAATCAATAATTGGTGAGGTTAAATAATACGGTCATAACATATTTCTTATTGATTGATCGGTTTTTGATTCCCCTTCTTCAATTGAGTTTCTGATCGTTTCGGGGGAAAAATCTGCGTTTTCGTAAATATGGGGAAAGGGCTCATCCCGAGAAATGTAGAAAATCTGTTTTATCTCAGCTCCACGCTCTTGTTTGTACTTCTTGTACTTGTGTCTAATTCTCTTTAGTTGTTCTTCGCTTATTTCCAGCTGATCTGCATGCGCTTCTACTATCTGATATAACTGCTCAATATACTCTAGATAGCGCGTTATAACCTTTGCCATGGTTACATTATGCCCTGTCTTATCGGAAAACATGATGTCCCTTGCTCTATGATGGACCTCTGATAAATTCCTAGGCAAAAAATCAATATTCCTTGGATAGTTCTCGACCAGAAATATCCGCTTGTCGTTTACGGGGGATGCGTCTATCGCTTCTCTCAGAGGGGTATTGCTTAGAAGGCTACCATCCCATGCGTACGTTCCTTTTTCCACCTCTATCCAAGGAAAATTGTATAATGGATAACCACTTGCGCCGAGAATATGCTTTGGAGTTATTTGTTGCTTTGAACTATCAAAAACCAGAGGCTCTGCCGTCAGTACGTTTGTAGCAGATATTATCAGGCGTGCGTTTGGTTTTCCATCAGGGTTTAGTTTCTCATAATCAATGTATTTATCCAAAGTTCTTGCTAGTGGTGAATGATCATATAGATATGTCCATTTTTCAGGTATAAAGTATTCAGGATCGGAAATTGCATATTCCGGTTTCCACCGTGGCTTGAACATTTTATCATTTCCAAAAACGGCTGAGCTATAGAAAGACATTAGCTGTTTCATTTTCCTTCTTTTTTCACTTATGCTTAAGGAATGCTGATGATTATTATTATTATTATTATTATTATGGTTACGCTCTGCTTCTAAGTTTCTTCTTCTTGTTGTTGTTCGAAGTAAAGAATAAGGGTAATAGCCAAATAAAATAGGGGACAGTTGCTCTGCAAATCCTGGAATTGAAAGGTAAGGAAAAGAAAAAGGTGTAGTAGCACCATTAGTCAAATCTACAAAGCTGTCTGATAATTCAAACCAGAATTGTTCTAATAATTGCTCAGAGGGCTTACTATCCTTGCTTCCTGCTAAAATCGCGGCATTTACAGCGCCAATAGATGTGCCTGCGACAATATCGATCTTGATATTTCGTTTCATAAGCGCCTTTATCACCCCGCATCCAAATGCTCCCAAAGATCCCCCCCCTTGCAATATCAACACATTTTCTATTATCTTGCTTTTGCTCCTATCCTTTGAGGATGATAGTGATAGTCGTGGAGAGGACGATGATGGTTGTTGTTGTGATGTAATTGACACATTACTGCCATTTCGCCCGTATTGTTTTTTTTCTTTAGGCAATTCTTTGTTGCTATTGTTGCTGTAAATTTCTTTCATCTTTCTATTTTTCTTAGCCAATTAATTTTCACTTCTTCTTTCTTTCTGGCATAAGGTTTTATTACTCCACGTAGGGGCCGTGAACCAATTGATCGTAGAATCTAACAGATTTGATATTGACGAATTCTAGCATACCGTACCTTGATAGTTCTCTTCCAAATCCGCTGTTTTTTATACCGCCAAACGGTACACGAGGGTCAGATATCACTACATTATTTATTGTAACCATTCCAGATTCCATCATTGACGATAATTCTTCTGCTCTATCTAGATTTTGAGTCCAAATGCTTGCACCAAGACCAAATTTTGAGTCATTTGCGATATTTATTGCATCCTTTTCATTGTTTGCTATGATTATTGGAGCAACAGGACCAAAGACTTCCTCTTGGGCCACTTCCATGCCAGGGGTAACATTAGCAAGGATAGTTGGCCTGTAAAAATAACCTTTGCCTCCAATCCTTTCTCCGCCTGTGAGAATTTCTGCCCCCTCCTTTACAGATCTTTGCACGATCCCTTCCATATTTTCGAGGCTTTTGGAGTTAACTACGGGACCTAGATCTGTGTCGTCTGCAAGTGGATCGCCTACTTTGAGCTTTTCAGTCTTTTGAACAAACTGTTCACTGAACTCCTTGGCAACATCTTTCACAACTATAAACCTCTTAGATGCTATGCAACTCTGTCCGCAATTAACGAATCTGCCTTTGACAGCACCGTTGGAGGCCTTCTCTATATCTGCATCTCCGCAGACGATGAAAGGGTCACTTCCTCCTAATTCAAGTACAGTCTTTTTGAGTTTAGAGGTAGCCCTCTGCGCAACTTTAGCACCCACAGGCACACTCCCCGTGAATGTTACGGCATTAACTCCATCTGAATCTACGAGCGACTCTGCACTCTTGGAATCCCCAACCAACGTCTGAAAAACGCCTTCTGGCACTCCAGCTTTGAGGAAAGTCTTTTCAATTTCAATCCCACATTGCATTGTTGCGCTGGCTGGTTTCAGCACAATAGTATTGCCAATCATCAAAGAAGGAGCTGCAAACCTCAAACCCTGCCAGTAAGGGAAATTCCATGGCATTATACTGGCTATAACTCCAAGAGGCTGAAAGGACACCACACTTTTTCTTGCATCCGTGTTAATTACATCACCTGCTGAAAAGAGTTTTGCGTTATCTGCAAAGTACTCAATAGTCCAGGCACATTTGTCAATTTCAGCTCGGGATTCTTTTATTGATTTCCCCATCTCCTGTGTTGCAGTCCTTGCAAGACTTTCTTTGCTTTTCCTCAGTTCATTGGCAAACGAATACAGATGATCAGCTCTTTTATCGATGTCTGCCTTCCACTCAGCAAACTCACTTCTAGCTTTTCTTACAGCTTCATTTACCTCGATTTCATTAACTATATGATATTCTTTTAGAACCTCTTCTGTTGCGGGATTTACTGTTTTGATTGTTCTCTT
>DATFCN010000011.1:0-5444 GCA_035253045.1 Nitrososphaera sp. | reverse complement strand
TCTGAAGATATCCGCAGAAGGGAGAGATATTGATAAAGTCTGACAAAATAGCGAATTCATAAGAAGATATTCTTGAACAGAATAAAAAAGTACGAGGTTCAAATTTGACCTTTATTGGTGACATAACTTACTCTATATATGATGGCATCATAATGTAAGGGTAAGTTTACATTATCATCATTGAGATTATAAGTATCCCTAATAGAATGAATCTTGGTCTTATCGATATATGGATATGGGAACAGGAGAACGAGTAGACAGAAGAGGACAAGAAGGAGAAGAGCAAGCCGGGAGGATTATCGAGAAACTACGCAAATTAAAAAAAGGTGCAGAGGAGAGACAACAAGCCTACAGCACAATGGAACATTACTTCGAGGAGCTTGGCAAAAAACTACCCAACGATGAAATTCAAAGGAGCTTTTCAAATGCTATTTCAGACCTTGCTGGAGGGTTGGAGGAATTATACGGTGTAGTGAACATCCTCACGCAAATGGTCACCGAGGAAAGTATAAGGAGACAACAACAAGAACAACAACCTTGATATTTCGTTCCCCTTGTCTTCTTTTTCTATATGATATAGCAAACGATAGTACTTTACCTGAGCGTCCTTGTATCCGATATGTGTCTTGATATAATGCTCTTTGATACGGCGGCATAGAGCAAGAAAAAGATGAAGGGATATCGGCAAAAGGTAAACCAATAACAGACAGCAACAGGGTGAACGATATCTTTTGGAAATTTGACTCTAAATACGGCGGAGTGAACAATATTCTAATCCAGTAAATTTTTTCCAGATTGCATCTGCTTCAACGTAATCTATCACTTCGTCCAGATGCCTAGTACGCAATTCTGATTCTTCAAATTTGCGCAAATTGTCGACAGTATCAAATCTAAAAATGATTGTGTATTCCATGGATCCGGCTGCCGGTCTTTGGATCGTTGCACCGAGATATCCTTTCATGGACTTGCATTCTTCCAATATCCGCCTAAGCCACTCTTCATATTCCAATTCGCGACCAGCATTAACTTTACGAGTAACAACTACACTCATGTATGTATATTACACACGCATCCTTTACTATTTTTGTTGGAGGATATATTTATCAAGAGTATCAATAACCAGTTTAGCGACTTCAGCTCCGGAATGGTCGCAACTCTTCCTTCAAGTTTATTTCCCATTTATTACTCGTTTTTGTTATCGGGTAAGCATCCTATTTAGAATATTAGAAACCATGGTTGTGGATATTAAGAAGGATAAAGATCTTGAAGAAGAAGAACAATTCAAGGATTGATAGGGACTATGCAATTCACAGATGACTCTATGACTCCATTCTTGCATGAGCACGTCTGCTTGAATTGGATTTTCATATTCTGGATCTCCTACATATGATCCATGCCGGCACATATGCACATCATCTTTTGAACCATTGAAAAGGACGGCTAATACAATAGCTGTTAACCTCGTGGGGCATGTTGGTGGTTAAATCAATAATAACCCTTATGGATCTGCGAAAACGAGATTGGATCGATCAAAACATTTGACGTGCTAAAGGATAGCGGATCAAAGCATAAAAATAGCCTTTTAGTAGCTGTCAGAGCTAGGTTCTACCCATGCAGGATGAAAATGTTAGATATCGAATAAATCAACTGACTGAAACTGGCGCGAATGTAAGTCTTGCCCTAAGTGAAGACATCGAGTTAGAGCCAGTATCGCAACAGCAGATGATGCTTGAAGCTGTCGACAGGGCTGTCGCAGATAAAGATGTAAAGGAGCAGATCAAGCCAATACTTGAAGCGATCCTAAGATCTCAGCCGCAGACATTGGTCAAAACGTACTCGCAGACAGTTATACAGATAACCATGCCAAAGAGGCGTTATGAGAAAATAGGCAATCCGCGTGTAGGGGATAAGCTGCTGATAGACATCAAGAGGGTATGAGTTGTCTCTCTAACTCCTCAACAGATTGGATCGGGAGCGAGCAGCTATAATTTTTGCAAACGTATGCTGTCTCCACAGCTTGTTGAGGTTGGCGCCCCTTAAAGAATGGGTATTTTTGTAGATTTGCTAGTTCCTTTAGCTGTATTATTCCTCTTATGCTGTTAGGAAGGAATTGCTTGTTGAGCCATAGCGCCAGTCTGGAATCCTCGAGGTTGCCAGTACCGTCTGGAATAATTACTGTAACCTCGACCAGTTTCTTCACATATAGGTAAATAGAGTTGAGCATCTGTCCGAATCCAAAGGGATTCTCAGCAGCTGAGCGCGCACCGGCTTTCATTATTTTGACAGCTTTATCAAGGTACGCGTTGTTCTGACTATAATGGTGGAGCCTCAAAAGATTTGATGCGGCCATCGAATTACCGCTAGGTGTGGCGAGATCGTAAAAGTTTTTTGTTCTTGAAATCAGCTGTTCATGATCGTCAGATGTAAAGAACAGGTTTCCTCCCCTCTCGTCCCAGAAGTGTTGTAACATAAAATCTGTGTATCTTATTGATTTGCCAAGGTATTGTTCCTTTGAATCAGCAGCGAATAAGTCTAGGAGGCCGCCGACATAAAACGCGTAGTCTTCAAGGTATGCGTTAAATTTAGATTGCCCGTCTTTGAAGGTACGTTTGAGCCGCCCCTCGCTTGAGGCAAGCTTGGTTTCAGTGAAACTAACGGCCTTCCTTGCTGCATCGAGGTATCTCGTGCTCCCGGTGATGGTGTATCCCCTTGCAAAACCTGATATCATGAGGCCATTCCATGATGTCAAGATCTTTTCATCTCTTCCTGGTTTGACCCTCTTTTCTCTAGCGGCAAAGAGCCTAGCTGAACCATCACCTACCATTTGTGCAATTACTTCAGGAGTCTTGTTGTATTTCTTGGCGAGTGCCGTTGTTGGGACTCTGATATTAAGGATATTTTTTCCCTCAAAATTGCCTCCTTGTGTGATGCCAAAATGTTCACAAAAGATCTCGCTGATAGTCTTGTTGTCAATTATGGATTCAACCTCATTCTTTTTCCAGAGATAAAATTTACCCTCCTCCCCCTCAGAGTCCGCGTCTTGTGCAGAGTAAAATCCTCCGTCCGGATGTGTCATTTCCCTTATGACATAGTCGAGTATCTTGCAGGCTATCTGGAGATAAGCCTCGGTCTTGGTAATCTGATATAATTCAGTATACAATTGCGACATCAACGCATTGTCGTAGAGCATTTTTTCAAAATGTGGTACGAGCCATTTCTGGTCAGTCGCATAACGTGCAAAGCCGCCACCAAGATGATCGTGAATGCCGCCCTCTCCCATCTTGTCTGCTGTGAAGATAACAAAGTCGCGGAAGCGGTTTATTCCTGAAATATCATAGTACCTTAACAGGAACATCAGGTTCGACGCGTTTGGGAATTTTGGGGCATGTCCAAAGCCGCCATAAATCTTATCTCCCATCTGAAGCAGCCCGACTGCAGCTTCGTCAAGTATTGAGCGATCGAGGCTGGCTTTGTCTACTGTATCTGTTGGTACAACCAGATCCATGGCAGTCTGAGATAGAGTATTTGTGAACTCAGCACTTGCCGCCTGGACCTCACTCTTTTTGTTCTTGTATGCATCAGCGAGCTGAAGCAGTATGTTCTTAAAGCCGGGCATATTATAGTGATTGCTGCCCTCTCTGGGGAAATAGGTACCTACATAAAAAGGCCTTTGATCAGGTGTCAAAAAAACCGACAGTGGCCACCCTCCGCTTCCATTTGCAAGTTGGCAAGCACGTTGGTATATATCATCGAGGTCTGGACGTTCCTCCCTGTCGACCTTGATATTGATATAGTTTTCATTCATTATTTTGGCAACTTCATTATCTTCAAACGACTCGTGCGCCATCACGTGACACCAGTGACAAGCGCTATAACCAATACTTAGGAAGATGGGCTTGTCCTCTTTTTTTGCACGTTGTAGAGCATCCTCTCCCCAAGAATACCAATCAACTGGATTGTAAGCATGTTGCAGAAGATAAGGACTCGTTTCCTCTAGTAGCCTGTTTGGCTTGCTGGTGCTCGAATGGTTCCTGCTCTCTTGTTGCATTACGGAGAGTTGCAGCTGTAAGCTATATAGACGTTGTAACGTCTGACTCAATTTATACACTTGTCACAAGTTCACCTAAATTGGCGTGCAACCATTGATTTTCTGCGCCGTCTAGTTAACCCAAAAAGAGCATAACTAAAGTGGCTATACAGGCTTGTAAAGTTTTATCTTGTTACTATCAGCACCATAAATTAGGCGTAGGAACTTTTGGGTTCTTCTGCCTCATGTTATCATTACTACAAGTTTATGCAGGCAGATGAAGAATTCTTTCAAAGCCTTTAATTAGCTGCTTGTAGTAACCATCTGCAACATATTTGTTCGATTTTAATGAGTATTTTGTTAGGTTTAATGCTTGAAAATTAAAGCCGTAAAGGTTTATATCAGTGTACTGCAAAAGGATGGATGCTTCGAACGCAATATGCAAGGCGGCGTCAGTGAGGATGTTTGGTCTTAGCGCCATTTTGTGATTCACTGACCTCCAGTTGCGCTCATACTATGGAGATCTGATGTCAACATTGGATCTGACTCGGTAACACGATCACCCAAATACGATCCGCACAATACCAAGTTGTCCGGCCGTACTCTCATTATAATTGAGAAAAGGATTGACTCCGGTTGATCCTGCCGGACCCGACTGCTATCAGAGTGGGACTAAGCCATGCGAGTCAACGCCGCAAGGCGTGGCATACGGCTCAGTAACACGTAGTCAACATGCCCAAAGGACGTGGATAACCTCGGGAAACTGAGGATAAACCGCGATAGGCCAAGGTTTCTGGAATGAGCCATGGCCGAAATCTATATGGCCTTTGGATTGGACTGCGGCCGATCAGGCTGTTGGTGAGGTAATGGCCCACCAAACCTGTAACCGGTACGGGCTTTGAGAGAAGGAGCCCGGAGATGGGCACTGAGACAAGGGCCCAGGCCCTATGGGGCGCAGCAGGCGCGAAACCTCTGCAATAGGCGAAAGCTTGACAGGGTTACTCTGAGTGATGCCCGCTAAGGGTATCTTTTGGCACCTCTAAAAATGGTGCAGAATAAGGGGTGGGCAAGTCTGGTGTCAGCCGCCGCGGTAATACCAGCACCCCGAGTTGTCGGGACGATTATTGGGCCTAAAGCATCCGTAGCCTGTTCTGCAAGTCCTCCGTTAAATCCACCCGCTTAACGGTTGGGCTGCGGGGGATACTGCAGAGCTAGGAGGCGGGAGAGGCAAACGGTACTCAGTGGGTAGGG
Organism: Nitrososphaera sp.; assembly: GCA_035253045.1. Classification (GTDB taxonomy): domain Archaea; phylum Thermoproteota; class Nitrososphaeria; order Nitrososphaerales; family Nitrososphaeraceae; genus Nitrososphaera. Next base: position 166 of record DATFCN010000011.1, on the reverse strand, counting down.
GTAAAATCCATTGATCTACTGAAGACCACCAGTGGCGAAGGCGGTTTGCCAGAACGCGCTCGACGGTGAGGGATGAAAGCTGGGGGAGCAAACCGGATTAGATACCCGGGTAGTCCCAGCTGTAAACGATGCAGACTCGGTGATGGGTTGGCTTCGAGCCAACCCA
>DATFCN010000010.1:0-3530 GCA_035253045.1 Nitrososphaera sp. | reverse complement strand
GTTTGTATGCTGCAGGAATGATTGATGATGATGAATATAAATAGCAACAGCCATTAAAGCGCAGCATGTCTGTCACCAGCAACTATTGTACAACCCCCCTTCCTAAAAGGGCTTCTTGGCTGAGCTAGATTAAGGATGTGGTAACTATGTTACGTGTCATGGGTCAACAATGGTTAAAATAATTCTTCACAAAGCCTAGGTATGTCAACAATAAAGAACTCTCTCACCAGGAAAGTAATAGTAGTGGTGGCAGTTCTGGCCGTAGGCGCACTATCCGCCGTTTTGGTGGCGTCGTCTTTAGTACAGGCAACTGCACAGGAGCAGCAGCAACAGAGAATGATGATGATGAGATTCGGGGAAGGGATACCCCAAATAAATGGCTCAGTGAGCATTGCAAATGAAACAAGCAATTTTATCAACGAAAATGTAAAGCTGTCATTTGTCGAAGCGGCACAAACCGCACAAGTGCAAGTAACGAACGGGACTGTGCTTGGCGGACATCTAGGAGTACTGCAGGGATACCTCGTATACACATTCTTTGTGGCAGACACCGAGAACCAGATTGGGCACTTGGTAGTAGTCGACACTGGAAATGGTAATGTGCTCTATACCTCTGAAGGTCAGTCGTTTGGCTCCTTTGGCCATCCGATGCCGTTTGGGCCCCTAGGTGGATATGGAGGAATTGGACAATGGCACGGACAGGGCAAGCCACACTGGTTTGGCGGGGGAATGTGGCATTAGCCAATCGATCCTCTTTTTTTAGAATTATGATCTGAACATGGGGATCAAGATAGAATAGTCACAACATACAACACTCAATAGTAATAGCATTTTACAACATATAGGGACAAGCACGCAAGCAATAACAGGCCCTTGATCCATAGTGAGGCCACATAACCATTATACGATGACAACCGCAGTTAGACATAACACAAATCGAAAAGTCTCCTATCTCTTATAGCTCATCTCTCACTTCACTGATACAAAAAAGAAATGAAACAAATAATTTTGGATGATTTGGGTAGAATAGGCGCGTATCAGGTTATGTGTATTATGCAGTTTTAGAGATCTTCTACTTTTTCTTTGACCTTTTCCTTGTTGTATTCAGTGCTTGCATCACGGTCTGGGTCATCCATTTTCTTTCCAGCTGCCTTTGCTCCTGCTTTCATCTTGTCACCAGCATCTTTTGCATCATCTACTAGGTTTGACATACGTAGCTATAATATGCACTCTATTGAAGATAAAGAGCTCTCAATGTAGGATTACATCAGAAAATACGAATTAGTCGTTTAAAGGTCAGCAGCAACAAAAAGAAAGAGCATCAATTCATGTTCGCAATATCTATACTATTGAGGATATAAACAGGTAAGGCTCTCCTTTACTCTATACCTATTCTTGTTGTTCTTGCTGCTTTGGTCCTTTCATTGCCTCTGCCATCTGCAACGCTTTTGGTTCATCTCCCATTGTAGGCTTGAAGCTGCTCTCTTGTTCTTGGGTTTGAATGTCCTTTGAAGGTTTTCCTAGGATTTCTACTTTAACAGTGTCTATATGGATGGCATAATCTTGATTGCAATGATGAGCTGTGTATTTTGGTTGATTAATATTTGCAAAATCGGCTTGCCATTCTAATTGTACGCCACATATGCTACATTGAGAGTCAGTTAAAGCGTAGTGAAGGGACGTAGGCATACTACTACTATTTTGTTCTATTCTTGGCATTTTAGGTAGTACTACTTATAGATACAATATGCCTTATCTTCATTATGATTAGATCCCTTCATTGATTGAAGGATGATATCTCTGATGATATCCACCTAGATTTCAGTCCTGTTTCAATTTTAACAACAACAAAAGTACAAATCCTATCTGATGTAAAGTTAATCTTTGTCAAAGAAAGACAGTTTACTGTATATCCACTATAATATTTACAGTCTGCAACAGCCACTTGGATAAGTCCTCAGCAAACTTTATACAAATGAGGACAACCTAAAGTTTACCGTATCCACATCAGTATTTAGATAAAATTCATTGTACAAAGCACAAATCTCGGCCTTATTATCCAAGTATTATGGATTGACACTAACCCAAAGAATGTTATTTAAATAAAAGAAAAGAAGCACTATCTGTTGCAGTGGAGGAAAAAAAAGAAGCAGAATCAGACCATAATGAGCACCGTGAAAATATCATAACCCCCTATTCACTTGTAACCTTGACTGTTCCACTAGTAGCTCTTGTTTTGGTTTTAGCCTACGGAAATTTGCTAACGCTTAACTACCTTCATGTACTGACTGGAGGAACTTGGACTGGGATAGACCTTTTTATGGGCATAGTTATGGGCAGGATATTGAAAGGCCTAGAGCCGCAAGCAAGAACTCAGGTAATAAAAAAACTTGTCCCCCTTATGTTGTTCCTTGTGCCTTCTCTTGCGACGGTAGCAATAACATCTGGAATAAATCTTGCTTCAAGGCTGGGTATGTTAACGTTTGCTTCTCCTATGATAGTTGCAGCAGTTGTTATAGTCATTATATTGTCGGTGCAGGGGTTTGGCATACTCATGCCTACTGAAATCCGCATATTTTTGGAACTGAGAAAAATGCAGCCCAATAAGGACAAGATAATAAAGTGGGGAATGAGAAATGTAAAGCTAGCCGGAAGCCAGGGAGTTTTTCAAGTAGCACTTATATTTGTAATGGCGAATTTGGCCCTTGGGTTTACTCTAATTCCACGATAATTTAGTAAATACACAAGCAGTGCAATCTTGTATCCGCCAGTTGCCATCCATGATAAAGAGCCCATTAGGGCAAACTTGTCTGCATTACGGGTGGGAGTGCCAGTGCCAGGTACACTATGCCTAATGGTGCAATAGCTTTTGCTACTGCCAAGTCTGGACTGGTAACGTTTTCCTGGGCATATAGCACAAGAGTTTAGGAGAGAAGGAGGTTACAGCAAACGTAATAGCCCTGGGGTTAACCAAAACAGACGCTAACGTCTACATGCCTCAAGAAACCAAGCAACAGATAGCATCGCTGTCATCTCTCGGTCATATTGGAAAATCAGAAGATATGGCAAGAGTAGCAGTGCCGTTTCTTGCTAGTGACGACAGTAACTTTGTGACAGGAACCTACATACCAGTAGACGGGGAGCTTTATCCTAGTTGCATGAACAGAATATGGTATATACAGACTATTTGAAAAATTGATCAATAGAAAAGATAATTGGTATATGGGTAAATGTGATGTATTAGGATGAGGGACAATGGCTAATTCCGCATCTATATTTTCAGAAAAAGAAGTAGAGTATTTGAGATCACAGCATTTGGCGAGTATAGCTACTTCATCTCCGGATGGAATCCCAGATGTCGCACCCTTAGGCTTTGATTTTGACGGCAGCTTCTTCTACATCGGTGGAATGAACGTTACAAAAACGATGAAATACAAAAATGTTCTAAAAAATAATAATGTTGCTTTAGTCGTTGATGATATAAAGACAATTAATCCTTGGGATCGGCAAGGAATCAAGGTTTACGGGAC
>DATFCN010000009.1:0-5436 GCA_035253045.1 Nitrososphaera sp. | reverse complement strand
AAAGGTGCCTGCATACTGCAATTGGAGAAAAATGAGCATGCCTCTAAATTTGGTACTCCACTGGCCCCAAGGTTCTAAGATTTTCTCTTCAGAGAATCTCCATGCATTTTAAATATTAGGCCAGCCTAATTAGGTTGACCTAATTAATGGGCAGAACGGTTCAACAGGATGGCAGCTGAGATAGGAATATCTGGCATCTCTAATTCACTAATCCAATCTTGGTCTCCATTACGGCTGAGCCCCTCTGTTCACTGGCAGCAACAGATTCCCTAACCAGACGGTGAACTTATAGGGCAATTAGAATGGCCTTTCCCTATAAGTTCACCAAATTTTATTCTTCAACTTCACAAACCAAACCTCAAGTTAGAGCCCGTCAATTAGACTGCTTTGTCGTCCTACAAGCGATCGCGAGAGATGGATAGATGGAGAGAGATCTATTAGACTGGCTACTACTAGGAAATCAAAAAAGGCATGTTTTACTATTCTTTTGTTTCAAAACTCTTAAAAACTTAGGTTCGCCTAATTAGGCGAGCCTAATTATGGACGTACACAAAAAAACAAATCCTAGATCACCATATCTTGGGATCTTCGGAGCTATGGTCCTGATTACGTTACTGTCTTCCTCAGGCCTATATGCTCTTACATACGGAATGCCATATCAACTGCAACAGCAATCTGCCTCGATAATAGCAACAGGTGCAAATCAGAATACAACGGATGTGCTAATTAGCCCTAATGAAACTAGTAGTATGGCAAATGAAACAATGACTGCGGCAACACCTGCACCAAATGTCACCATTGTCGAATTTGTTTCAAATATGGAACAGATAAGAGGACATCTTGATCAGGCACTTATCAATAAAGAATCTGGAAACGATACCCTAGCTCAGGCACACACGCTACATCCAATCGAGGAGGTATATGCAAGCATTGAAGACCAGCTTGTAAGTCAAAATAGCACACTTAACGAGACCTTGTCAGCGGCTCTGCAGGACTTATCCTCTAGCGTTCCTAATGCTGCTGCTGAAGAGTTTGGTGCCCAAATAGACTCTATCAATATGCAACTGGACAATGCTGTGCAAACAATGGTACCAGGTTCAGAAATCAGCAATCTCGCCTTTAATGCCAGCGTAGTAGCTAGGTTATTGGATATTGCAGGACACGAATATGAAGAAGCTGTTGCAAATGGCACAATAAAAGAAATTGTAGAATACCAAGATGCGCAAGCTTTTATCCACAGAGCTCAGAGTATATTCAATTCAACAGCAGGCAATATCAACCAGAGTATGGCGCACGAAGTTGAGGAGGTAAATGAATTCTTCTCTAACTTGAATACAGCAGTAAATAATAGAGATGATCCCGCAAACGTTGAAACTACAATCAATGGAATAATCCATGAGCTAGCAGAAATCACAAGGCTCCCTGAGAGTCAACTAACAGGTGAAGAGGCTGGTGCAGAAGAGCAAGATCCAATTGCAACAATAAACAACATCAAATCCTTGTTGACAGAAGTTGTAGAAGCATATAGAGCACAAGATTATCAAGGAGCAGAGAGTAGTGCAATTGAGGCATACTTGGAAAACTATGAAAATGTAGAAGAACCAATTGCTGAACATGACCAGCAGTTGATGGAACAAACAGAAGTAATGTTAAGAGAAGAGCTTAGACAGTTGATAACGGATAGAGTCCCGATCGAGCAAATAGAACAACACACTGCTATGATAAATGCAAATCTAGATAGAGCAATACAGCTGTTGTCCCAATAGGAACGAAGTAGCAACAATGTAAGGTGCGAAATATCTCTTCCTCTTTCTTTTCTTTGAGCCTCGATTTTTTTAGTCCTAAAATTTCGACTATTACTTAGATCTCTTTAAGATTATCAAGAGTATTTCATAATTAGTACAATTTCTGTCTGGCATTTATTTCTGAATATGTAACTAGTTCATGCGCTTACTATCTACTCGAACTCACGTTATTTTTTTAGCATTTAGGCCAATCTTAGATCTTAACGGAATTGTACCCTACCTGAAGCGTCAGATTATCGATGAATGTTGTCAGAGGCTTTTGCCTTCTTCAGTGCGCTTATCTTCTTTAACCAAATCTTGTCTAGACTTGCGTGCACTCTCTATGATTTTCTGTCGTCTTGGTAAAATGATCAGTATGTACAACGAGCCCGCTACATATACAGCAAGAAGTGCAATTTGGGCAACAATTGTCTCAAGTGTAGGATGGATACCCGTCATTGTTGCCAAGTTAATGTCAAGCCTTGGCACCGTCCCAATGAGGTGTGTTGTAGATATATAGCCTACTTCTTGAAATTCCCGTATTGCATTTCCTATGAATGCTATTGACATGTATGCGCCAATCCCCATTGTTAGCGCAAATAGGACCTTAAGCGGGAGTCTTTTTCCAAGCTTTCGTACTACAATTGCGGTTGCAACTATCACTGCCAAGCCAGCAATAAGGCCTGCTACAACGTACCATTCCATGTACTTGGCAAAAGAAAGCATTGCTTGATAAAATAAGACTGTCTCAAAACCTTCTCTATATACGGTAAAGAAGGAGAGCATTACAAAAACCATTATACTGCCCGTAGCCGTTGCTTTCCAGACTTTGGCCTTTACGAATTCGATCCAACGCTTTGTTTCGATCTTATTTAGCACCCAAAAGCTTACCCAAAACAAAACTGCAACTGCAGAGATGCCCGCAATAGCTTCTATAAGCTCACGGCTTGCTCCAGAGATCTCTATTATGAATTCAGCTATGAACCAAGTAACAGCAGTTGCTCCAATTGCTATCACTATGCCATAGTATACATGCTTTTTGAATTTATTATTCCTAGATGCTTCCAAGTATGTCAAGATAGCTCCTATTATCAATGCAGATTCCAGACCTTCTCGGAATATTATAGAAAATGAGGTAGAGAATGCTATACTTGGAGCTAAAATGCCTGTGCCAGATACTAATCTTTCAGATTCATCAAGGCCTTTTCTAATTTCAATAACTTTTGCTTCGACCTCATTATATGGTGCATGAGCTTGAATCAGATTCCTAAGTTCTGCAAATTTGATCTCCATTTCAAGTGTAAAATCAGGGTCTATGGGGCGCAATGGTATCTCCACGCTCTCATAACTATCCAAATATGCAGACCTTGATGTCAGAAGGGCACCATCATAGTTTCCCTCTTTATGTAGTCGAAGTGTCTCATCAAGTTGCATTCTGATTGCATCAATATCACTGCGAACAGCTGCTTTTGCGGGGTCTTCTGCTTCGCCCATGTCTTTACGCTCACCAGTATACGTACCAAACCCAGCTTGCAATCCCTGAATGTCTGCAAAGGGGGTAGAAGAACCCAATGTCGCTGAACCTTGGCTAAAAGATAGATCATTTTTCAATAGCTGCTCTGCGCTGTCTAGTTTTGTGAGGATGCCATTAACAAAAGATTCTATAGATTCTCCAGATTCTCTTGCTTTTATCATGCTGCGCAGCTCTTCTCTCATTTCCTCTTCAATAGTCAGCATCAGATCTGGATCGTGCTTTTCAATAGGTGCTTCCAAATATTCATAATTGTCCAAGTAAGCCGAGATGGCATATTGATCTGCCTGCTCATAATTACCATTGTTTACTTCGGAAATAACCTGTGACAAAAGCGTTCTTATTGTAGCGAAATATTGCTGATGTTCACTTGTGCTTTCACTGCCCTCGCTTACCGATAGTTCCTCTGCCAAGTCCCTCTCGATTGCAGTGGTAAGGCGAAGAATTGACTGATTATCCAACCTTTGAGCTAGAGAGGTTTCAAGTTGGTTAAAGAATGACTCAATTTCACTCTTCCTTCTAGTATCATCGATAAGTGAAGATAAACTTCCTTGAAAATTCTGATGAGCTATATGAACGAGTCCAACTGCGTTCTCATAATCTACTGTCTGCGGTAAACCGTTGATTTCAGTTCCGCTCGATGTATTAGAATTTGTTCCCGTTGCATAAGATTGCACTGCATCTCGCAGAAGAAATACAACAACTTGGGAAAGCATCCCTTTGTCAGAAAGAAATTGCCCACCTATAGCTTGTTGAGATATTTGGTCCAACAGTAAGCGTATTTGACCTATACTTTCCCTTGTTTCTTCCTGCGAATATTCTCCTGTTCTCATCTTAAAGGGAAGGTCAGTGAGTAATGATTCAAGCTGTTGAGTGGAATGCTCACCAACGCTTCTTTCTAACTGACCCTTTATTGTAGGAAATGTCGTAGTATGAGGAATGAAAGCATGTGCAAATGCCATTTCAAGATTGTTATTATCAAGGCTTTGCTCAGTCAACCAAAGCTGGGTTCTGATTCTCTCAATGTTGACCATAACGATAAGTGCATCTGTATCGCTGAGAACTTGGCCATATGCGGAAAAGTAACTCGGGACAAATGGTTGAATGATAGCTAAAAGCGTCACTAAATAGAAGACCAGATTTATTCTTGGCTTGGTTGCTGATCGATGAAGAATATTTTTTTTGTTCAATATATTGATATCACCGTGTCCATGCTTCTTGTTTGCAGGACTATGTTCTGCCATTAATTAGGACGACCTAATTAGTCTGGCCTAATATTTAAACTATGTTTCATATAGTTCTGTCTCATTATCGTTTGATGGAGGATGTATCAGTAGTTTGACAAGTCGAGCGATTGAAACACAAGCTATGTTGATTTCTAGTATAAAGGACAGCATTTCCCCCTTGGAATATTATGACCATGTGGGCATTTTCTAGGATGCTTAAGAAGGGTGCAAAGGGCATCAGTAAATATAGTCTTCATGTGATGTTCTATCCCGCAGGCCATTTCTTCATCTATCTCTATCTTTAGTGCATCTCTCATGAGCGCTTCAAGCAAGCGGGTGTTTCTAATCATCTGCTTTCCAATTTTTCGTCCTCTTTCGGTAAGTGTAACTTGGGTTTGAGTGTAATTGACAAGGTTTGAATTGTCTAACTTCCGTAACATCTGCACAACAGACGGCTGTGTGACATTCAAAATCTGGGCTATTGTGCTGACCTTTACCTCTTGACCTTTTTCATATAGGTACCAAATTGCTTTAAGATACATCTCTATATGCTCGGATTCGGCGGTACCTATGAAGAGCTCCTCGCCTTTTGGCTTCATTTTGGTTCCTCTTTCACTCTTCGAAATATAGTTAGATAGATGGGAGCTCGCTTCACTTATTTTTGTCATACTTGTCCGAATAGTTAGTAATTATTGTTCTTTTTAACTAATACCCCTACTTGAAATTATTACATCAAAATCTATAACGATCATAATAATAGTAGATATTTATTCGAGTTTTTGATTTTGGCACTGCTTTCATCGAAGGTCTGCCATTTCAGTGATTTTAGAAGATTTCCTCTATAGGTGCGTTGGCTTTATCGTCGAAATGTGGCTTGATAAAAAACATCTATTCT
>DATFCN010000008.1:0-3405 GCA_035253045.1 Nitrososphaera sp. | reverse complement strand
GAGGTCTTTCAACCGCTTGACATTGAGTGGCCTCAAGACTGGTTGATAACCGAAATTGCTGAGCGACCAAGGAAATAAGGAGAAATTTTACTAATTGTGGCATGTGAGGTATCAATTGCATCTTGCATCTAGGGCAAACATAAACTAGCACTTTTTTTGATATTCCTCTGCATTTGAGATTGGAGGGAATAACTGCCTAGATGTCCTTGCAGTTCTAAAAAAGAGGATAGCAGGAAAAGGTAAGCACTAGCTGAATATTTCCACTTGCCCATGCACTACCGCAAATTACTTCTGCTATAATATATCCCATGGAAAGTTTTTATTCTTTTTATAGTATTCCACTAGCCCTCCTTCCAGCAGCATCCTGCGCATAAATTCAGGAACCTGCTTGGCATGGAAATCCTCATGGGTTCTCAAGTTTTCAACTCTAAATTTAGCTATGTCCACCTTAAGTTCGTCTCCTTGGACTATTCTGTCTTTAATACTGGGGATTTCAAGAGCAGGAAGCCCAATTGTGAAAGCATTCCTGTAGAAAATCCTTGCAAAACTTTCAGCGATGACTGCAGCAATTCCTGCATATTTTAAAGCCACTGGAGCCTGTTCTCTGCTGGATCCTCCCCCAAAATTTTTTCCCGCAACCACAATATCTCCTTTACTTATCTTTTTATGAAAATCAGGATCTATGCCATACATCGCATACTTCGCCATTTCATACGGATCGTTTGTTCTACTCTTGAACCTAAATGGTATTATTATGTCTGTATTAATGTCGTCACCAAAGACCCAGGCCTTTCCCCTCGGTGTTGATGTATGGATTAGCGGAGGCTGACGTGCTGATGAAGGGGGTGCAGGTCTAAAGGGTATTGGGTTAGAACTGGATGTCAGCGGCTCTGGTGCAGTTGAAGTTTGGTTATTGCTATTCGAATTATTCACTTCAAGTACCTCCTAGGATCAGCTATCTTACCTTCTATTGCAGATGCGGCTACCGTCGCAGGAGATGAGAGATACACCGTAGAGGTCAGAGCTCCCATTCTGCCTACAAAGTTCCTAGAGGAGGAAGAAATACATATTTCCTCTTCTCCTAAAGCGCCAAGGTGAGTCCCGACGCACGCACCGCAAGTGGCATTTGTGAATACTGCACCTGCGTCAAGATATATCTGTACATACCCTCGTCTGATAGCCTCCTCATACACTTTGACAGATGTAGGTGTTACAATACATCTGGTATTTCTATTTACTCTTCTTCCTTTTAGAATTCTCGCCGCCACTTCTAAATCCTCGATCCTCCCATTCGTAGCAGAGCCGATGAAAGCTTGGTCCACTTCCAATCCCGACATTTCATCAACTGTCCGAACGACATCGGGATGATCAGGGCCTGCTATCATGGGTTCTATCCCGTTACATTCAATTTCCATCTCGTCGAGGTATTTCGCATTTTGACCTGGTTGAATATCTATATACTCTTGCTCATTATTGTTGCTGTTCGGTCTTGGATTTTGCTCCAAATAGTCTTTGGTGATTTCATCAAACGGAAAAACAGAGATTTTTGCTCCACACTCCATCGAAGCATTACTTATGCAGGCTCTAGAGTCCATGGTAAACTCTTTTCTAACTTTCTCATCTGAGAAGAACCATTCCAATGCCTTATAATTTGCGCCGTCTTCACCCATATTGCCGATAAAATCTAGTATCAGGTCTCGAGCAAATACTCCCTTTTCAAGATTGCCAGACAACATTACTTTGATGGTCTCAGGTACCCTTAGCCATAATTTTCCTGAAGCCCACACAGCAGCGACCTCGGTACTTCCGATTCCTGTCGCAAATGCCCCCACGCATCCTGCTTGGCAGGTATGAGAGTCAGCTCCAAGAATTATCATGCCTGGCAATGCAAGAGATTCAAGGATGTGCTGATGGGAAATAGACCCTTCAACCAGCATACAGTCCTGATCTGCTGCAAACTCACGTATCATGGCATGTAAATTTGCCACCTTTTCATCTGCAGCTGGAAAGGTATGATCAATGACTAGAAGGACTTTTGATGGATCTTGCAATTTATCGATCCTCATTTCTTTCAAAGATTTGATAGCTAAAGGCCCAGTACTATCTTGAGCCATTGTAAGATCTACACTAACTATTGCAATATCACCTGCCTTCAGACGACTGAGAGTTAAGTCATTACGAGTATTGGAAGAAGAGGCGAGATGTGGAGCCGATTTCATACTTAGAGCCTTCTCGGCAAATGTTAAGAAATTATCTTTCAATATGTCTTTTGCAGTATCACCAGATGTTAACTGGGGATTTGTCTTTTGATGGTGAGCAACCGTCAAGGTTATGGTATAGTTGGAGATTATTTGTTTTAAGCATTTGAGGACATGTCTTGTCAATTACGTTAGGTAATAAATGGCAAGTAGGTCATTTACTACTACCACATTTAGCTATCCTCGTCCCAAATATGGATTCAGAAGTGACAGTATCTGTAGGCTGGGAGGCATGCCAAGGCTGTTATGATGAGACTATAGCTTGTTTTATTGCTGAAATTTCTACCTAGATCCCTTACCTTATCTGAAAGCTCAAAAATGAGTGAGGGGATAATTGTTGATGCCTCTATCCTTTATCTCTTCCATGGAGAATATGCTAGAAAATAGAAAGCGGGATGGATAGATAAGCCCATTACTTTCTCCGGTTTAATCTTTAAAATAATTCGAGTGTGATTTGGTTTCCGATAATAGTACTTGCCGATACCTAGATATCTTTTAGCAAGTTTCTTCAAATGCTCATCAGCCCCTTCGGTTGTTCGGTCAATAACTCTGCCCTTGATAGAGACCATGTTATACGGATTATTAGTTTCTACTACCGCTACCGCTATTCTAGGATCTCTTGTTATATTCCTATTTTTTGCAGAAGTTTCAAAAGTATTTACCAAGACCTGGTCATCTTCCATGTCTGCCCATACCGGTGTGATGTGTGGAGAGCCATCTTTTGATAATGTTGATATAAAAGCTAAATTTCTGCCTTCAAATAGCCGCTTAAGATCTTTCTTGTCAAGTTCAGTTGCTCCGAATGAAATGTCTGCTTTGTCAAACACTTCCGCATCTTCTCCTGCTGGAGGAACATTAACTATGTCGACAGAATGCGCTATGTTATCCTCTCTATGCATACCCATCAACTGCAAATCGGATATTAATTACTTGTTTATCAAATGTATGCTCTTGAACACGGATACCGGAGCAAGAGACTAGGTTCTCCTCATAGGTAAATGGTTAGGCAAAGTTGATCGTATCGCTGCATGCCGTTTAGGGCTCCCTTGAGAGGTTCACAAATGAGTCCATATATGTACACTTTCAAATGAGCGCATTGTGTTAGTTTGCCCTGTACGTTACTCCTACAATCAGCTGCTCTGTGTGT
>DATFCN010000007.1:0-12619 GCA_035253045.1 Nitrososphaera sp. | reverse complement strand
GTCTGCAGACAGCACGATGGTAGGCTTGTCATCCCATGCACCCTCGATGTTAGTTTCATTCAAGGCACTCACTGTTTCATACATAGCAGCCAGCTCATCAGCTGCTGTATGAAGGCTTTTTGGAGAATAAACCACTTCCAGGTTATCGAGGACTGCCTGAGGTACAGCTGGCCCTTCAGTACCCCTGATAAAGCCGGGATTGAGAACATACCGCCAAAAACCACCATGAGCATAGCCGATATAAGTCCATTGAAGCTGCTGGATTACAGGGATTAATTCAGTTGATAGTATTTTTTCATGCGCTGGGTCTACTAGGACAATCCCTGCAACATCAGCTGGATATTTTTGTTCAAAGAATCGGACGCTATGAGCACCAACAGAATGTCCCACAAGTACATAAGGTCCTTCTTCTCCAGCGGCTTGTAGTAGAGTATGAAGTTCATCAGCTACTCTCATAAAAGTACGGGGCCTTGGACCTGGCTCGCTCCAGCTCATGCCTGCTCTGTCATAACTGCAAACCCTTGTATGGTTTGAAACTTCTTGAACTCCAGCCCAAGACATGGTGCCTCCATTAAGACCTGCGTCTAGTACTACAGTTGGGCTTCCATTGCCAGTACAATAAATATGCAAGCTAACACCACCGCCACCATTACCGCCACCATTACCACCCTCACTTACATCGACGAGCCTTCCAGGTGGTTGAGGAGGAGGAGCACCCATCGAGGCGATAGGTGCAACTAGAAGCATAAGAATAATAATCACAAACAAGCCCGCAAACCCTACTCCGTAAGAAGGTGCAATTCTGCCAGGCTTTCCTTTGCAGCTCTTCTGAGTAGGTTTCTGCCAAACCATAATGACACATCCCCTTGTTGATGAGATATAAGAGTTAGTTGTGATATTCTCTAATGTTACTGCAGAGAACTGACCCTACTGCCAAACTGGAGGTAATTCTCATAATCTGATAGTTATAATATTCTAAGAAGGCTAACGGCTCCCTTTGGTGTAGATAACATACTAGTAACTTATAGCTTTATCCACTATTGGTCTTTCAGATGCAAATAGTATGTTTGACTTTTTAAAGATGCTTTAGGCTTCCTTACGATTCTTTCTTAATGTTTGTTATCGGTGGGTAGTAGATGAAGAAGGTTCAGCTGAGTGTTGATTTAGAGATAACACAAGCAGTGATAAGTAAGCCTTATTTATTACAAAAGCTTATACTATTCTTGTAAAAAATGTTATCATTATTAAGTGTAAAGGATATTTACGATGGCTTTTTTCTTTCAAATAATAACAATTTTGTGAGTCCTTATACAAAGGACCACAGTTCACACAATATGGTTTTGCACAAGAAACTATGGACTAACCACGTAGGTGATGAGAGTGACAATAATACCATCAAACAAAAAACTCGACTGCTTATTGTAGATGACGAACCTGACGTGGTCCAACTTTTCAAACTCGCTCTTCAGCAGAATAGTAGATTCTTAGTCGACGCATTTACTAATCCAAAAGAAGCATTACAGAGCTTCACCTCTAATGCAAACTCCTACTCCCTGATGATAACTGATGTTAGAATGCCTGAATTGTCTGGAATCCAACTGACAGAAAAAGTCAAGGAGATTAATCCTAACATCAAAGTTGTGCTTACTACTGCCTATGATATGAGGAAAAATGAATTATCTAGATTATTTTCAGCTGCCCGTATTGATGGTTTTATCCAAAAGCCGATTGGCATTGAAGAGCTGAGTAACAAGATTTTGAGTATCATGGGAAGTGTCTAATAAGTAGAGGGAAGAAGAAGACGAAGATGATTAGAAAGCCGATAATAAACCAAATGCTGCTATATTTGTCCTAACCTAATGACTTGATGCAGAGTTAACAAGTGAGACTTATCAGATGCAACCTGACAGCTAAACATTGGCAATTATGGATATGAAGGCTTAAATTAATTCCCTCCTCTTGAATTCTATGTCCGATACAGATAACAATAGGAAAAAGGTAACAGTGGGGCGGGTATATGCCGTTAGCACCCTCTTGGCGGCTATAATAGCAATCCCTGCCATAGCTGTTACTTTTGTAATGCATTATGTGATCAGGGCAGAATTTTTCCTAACTCTTGCTTCAGGATTGATAACCCTCTTTATCGCAATGGGTTTTGGCTACAAGCTATCGAAAAAATTTGTCAAAGTTCTATCCCGAGATGGTAAATAGAGTCTCTAGTTTTACATGGACGATCGCTATCAACTCATCGAAAACAGGGAGATCTAGGATATCGCAAATTCATATTAAACCCTTCTGTCACCAGTGTAGTTTTCTCTCTTCCTGTGGGATAAGAGTTTCATGGAACATCGTGCTACCTTCCTTCAAAGGCTATTGAAGAGTATCTGAAACCGGAATAATTAGCCTATTTTCCCTAGGCAACATCATTATATGGATTATACCTTCGTATTTGTCTATAATTTTTACAATTAAGGCAATAGAGTAAAAACACGAATATCGTATTAGCAAAAATAGACGGAATGCTAAGTATAACTATGAACCTAAAGCATATAGCTTTGCAGCTATGTACCTGTACTTGGATCGAGATAATGACCGGAGCTGGGATCATACTATACATGCTGCACCTAGGCAACTATTCGCTTGCGGGTATAACTATGGCGTTATTTGCACCATTGATCGGCTTTCATTTTGCAGTCAGCAAGGTACAACATACCAATGTAGACTGGAAGCCGAGGAGAACAGTTAAGTTGCATCCCTAAAACACCAGCTCGTCAGTTGAAAGCGTCCGAGCGCAATATCTACACCTGAGCACAACGGTTTCCTTGTCAATGACGTCTATTAGAGATCTAATTTCTTCGCCACTATTTGTAATACATTTTAAATTAGGACACCTGAAGATCCCGACTATTGAATGGGGCATCTGGATCTTACGCTTTTCCAGAAGTTTATAATCGCGGATGATATTGATTGTTGACCTCGGCGCAATGAGTGCAAGCTTGTTGGTTTCACCTGTTTCTAGAAATCTATTTTCGACCTTTATGATATCCTTCTTGCCATGTTTGCTACTTGGTACATTGAGCGCAACAGTGATGACGTTGCCTTCTTTACCTGTGATGTTTAGTGCTCGTAATACCAGAAGTGCCTTGCCTGCTTCAATATGATCTATTACTGTCCCATCTTTTATTCTACGCACAAGAAGCCGGCTTGTATCCGACATTTCTGACAACTTTGAAGTACTGTCAAGTATAATATCAGCATACCGATAATTGGCAGACAAAAGTAGCTCTAACGATACATTGATTATTCCGCTGCACTATTAGCTACTTTGTGGGATTATTCAAACGCTGGAAACCAAAAGGAAAAATGTACAGTCTGAGATGCACTCAGTGCGGTGCAGGATTCTTGTCCAGCTACAACCTTGAAGCCCCTATATGCGGCAGATGCCTGCAAAAGGCCAAATCGTTAGATTCGACTATAGATCATGAAAAGGCCTGTGCTAAATGCGGTACACAAGGCGTAATCTATGGCAAAGAATACTGTCATTCCTGCTACTTTGGATTTCATAACAAGACATGAGACACTAGAAAAGGTTTTGCCTAGTTCATTAGAATTGTATTAACTTGTGAAGTAAAGATGTACACACCCCTCTGGCATATTTGACCGTCAGGGTAGAAATTTCTTAACTCTGAGGGAAGGGGTAAAGTATGAGGCTATAAATTTAAAAACAAATTAGGGCCCTGAAATGCTTAGCCAAATGTAAATGTGTATATTTGGAACCCCTTGCCTGCAACCTCGACTGCTAGCTGGTGATTGCCGTACCCCGTGTGTGCTATGACATTATAGAGTCTTTGGCCATCTATTTTGACTACCCCATTCTCAGAGACATCAGTACCGCTTGAACTTTTGTCTATAGGGGAGTTGTCCTCCAAAATATGGAGCTGGCCCCTGCCACCTGCAACGATGTTGACCGCCTTGGCAGAGTATGATATCATAATACGTCCCACTTCGCTTTGAAGTTCCATGTGGTCAGCATTGTTTTTCCATTCCCCCTCAAGATATATCCTATTTGGAACAATCTTAGTATCGTCGGGGATCGCGTATGTGACTACCTGATCTGGTTTGTACCCTTCCGAGTTTCCAAGTGGAGCCCTTGAGTACTCGTAGCCAAAGTATAGCTCTGGAGTATTTATTCTATCGAAGTTGACGCTTTGCAAACTTTCGGGTGTACTTATCGATTGATCTATTGTGACGTTCTCACTCGCATATTCTTGGCGTTCCGCAAGGAGCGACTGGATTATTTTTTCCGTCTCAGCGTAAGCACCCTCTCCGATGTGATCGTAACGAACGTACCCTTCCGAGTCGATTAAATATTTACGCGGCCAGTAGCGGTTTTCATATGCGCTCCACGTTTCCTTTTCATTATCCTGTACTATGGGATACTTGATATCGAATTTTTCAACCGCAGCCTTGACATTGTTATAGTCTTTTTCAAAATCAAATTCTGGTGTGTGTACGCCTACGATAACCAGACCCTCATTTGCATATTTTTCATACCATGCATTCAAGTATGGAATAGTTCTGATGCAGTTGATGCAACTGTACGTCCAGAAATCTATCAGTACTACCTTGCCCCTGAGATCTGCGAGAGTTATTGGCTGCGAGTTGATAAAGCCTGTGACCTTTTCTAATTCGGGAGCTAGCTTGAATTGCGATTTGTCTATTTGCAGACTGGTTACAGTGCCATTTTCTTCAAGGATGGCTGCAGGCACAAAACCCTTCTGCTGACCCAAGGCAGGATTATTGAGCTCTGAGCTGTTAAAGTACACTCCAAAGCCGACGATAAGCGATACGACACCAATGCCTACGGCTAGTGCACTCAGCTTGTCCGAGTTCATAATCTTCCCTCAAAATTAATTATCTCATTTGCAAGGGGAAAGTTACCGATTACGCTCAGTTGATTTGTGAGTACAAGTATGCCTAGTATAATGAGTATCGTACCCATTAGTGGGTTAAAGTATTTCAGATGCTTGACCATCTTACGAATTATCCTTGTCGATTGTGAAAAGAATGCACCTGTGATAAGGAAAGGAACACCCAATCCTAGTGAATAGGCAAGAAGTGAATTGTAGGCGGCTCCAGGTGACGTGGCAGCAAGTGTAAGCGTGGTCCCCAGTATCGGACCCACACAGGGAGTCCAACCAGAGGCAAAGGCAGCTCCAAACACAAAAGATGTTAGATAGGTAGTCTTAAATCGAGGCAGATTTCTCATTTTCTTTTCAAAGTTCAACAGGCGTAGCTTCATTGACAAGATAAGATATGCTCCAAATGCAATTATTACCGAGCCACCTATCACCTGAAAAGTGGTCTGAAAGCCAGTACTGACATTAGCAAGGAAGCTGTTCAATACAACACCCATGATGGCAAACACGAGTGAAAACCCCAGAACAAAATAGACCGTATTCAGAAATATGTTAAGCCTTGTGGATTTTTTCATGGCGACTGAAGTGTTACCAATGCTAGGGTTTTGGTTCTGGATTTCGGTAAGGGCTGTGCCCGAGAGGTATGAGACAAAGGCAGGGATTATAGGCAAGATGCATGGTGAGAAAAATGAGCCTGCCCCTGCAAGAGCTGATACTAGAATGCTAGTCTCTACCAATTCATGCAGCATCTGACGATTTTTAGATTAATACTTTTTTCCAGATCTCTACCAGATCTCTAGCAACGGGATCAGCCATGTATTAATATCCTTATCACAAGAGCTTGAAAATTTAACTGAATATCATATCGTACACCTTATATCATTGTCTTGCCTAACCATTACAAGACAAAAGTTTCTATACGGCGGATTTGTCAAGTGTAAGCAAGAATAAGACTTTTCATATCTTCCGTGGCTTTTGTGAATACAAAAGAAATATACAAAAAGTGAAAAGGAAAATGGCAAAAACCTTTGAAGAATTAGGTTTGAGTGCACAATTAACAAGAGCACTCTCAGAAAATGGATTTAAGGCGCCCTTCCCCATACAAGAGACAGCTATACCTCTTATTTTGCAGGGTAAAGATGTCGTGGGACAGGCGCATACAGGGACTGGCAAGACTGCAGCTTTTGGCCTGCCCATTTTGCAGCAGATTAAGCCAGGCGGCTCGGTACAGGTCTTGATACTTGCTCCAACAAGAGAACTTGCGGTGCAGGTGACAGATGAGATTAACCGATTTGCAAAGTACACTGGGATCAGGGCAGTCACAATCTACGGTGGCCAAAGTATCAATGTACAGCTTGACAAACTGAGGCGAGGAGTGCAAATAGTCGTTGCGACACCTGGCAGGCTTATTGACCACATCAAACAAGGTTCGATAATCCTAGATGATGTCAGGTTCGTAGTGCTTGACGAAGCAGATAGGATGCTTGACATGGGCTTTATCGATGATATTAAGTTCATATTGTTCTATGTCAGTGAAGACAGGCAAACTTGTCTTTTCTCTGCAACCATGCCGCCAGAGATCTTAAGACTGGCAGACGAATACATGAGACCGAACAAGATTGAGCATGTTAGGCTTAATGAAGAAGAAATCACACTTGAAACTATCGACCAATCCTATTTGGTAGTAGAAGAGCGCGAAAAATTCAAACATCTAATGGACTTCATTCGGAGTAACCAGAAGGCTAAGTCACAGACCATAGTGTTTGCTGCAACAAAACAGAGAGCTGACCGGATTGCATATCAACTCAGACAAGCGGACTTTAACGCAGTTACTATTCATGGCGATCTATCGCAAAAACAGAGGGACAATGCTATGCACAAGTTCAAGAGAGGGTCTGAAGACATACTTGTTGCAACAGACATTGCAGCAAGAGGGATCGATGTTCCATCTGTTGGGAATGTAATCAATTATGATGTGCCCGAGGATCCTAATGTCTATTTCCATAGGATTGGAAGGACTGCAAGGGCAGGGGGGGAAGGCAAGGCAATCTCACTTGTCTCAAATGATAGAATCACTGACTTTGAGCGAATACTTGCTCAGACAAAATTGCCCATACGCAAGCTAAATGACGAGCTTGGAGTTGTTGTGCCTGTAATAGCACAGCGGCAAGCGTCATTTGGTCGAGGCGGTGCATATCGCTGGCGCGGCGGCTATGGCAGCAGAAGTGGCGGCTATGGCAGCAGAAGTGGCGGCTACCGCAATGAGCATGATGGCCAACGACGCTATGGCAGCGGCGACGGTGGCGGAGGTTCAGGGGGCTATAGCCGCAGTGGGAGCCAAAACGGATATGGTCGAGATCGAAGGCGCAACCGCTATGGCTCTAGCCGCGGATACAGTGGTGATAACAACAACCATTAGCAGGCACATTGTTTTTAAAGCCCGCTAGCTCTTTATTTTTTGATGTCTTTTGGCGTCGACACATTAGGTGGGTTAACTGAGAAACTCAAACAACTAATCAGTGATACTCAGAATTTGTACGAATCATTTATCGACGCAAACCAGCTCTACAAGCAAGGTAAGATGGGAGATAAGGAATTCTTTATACGAATAGGCGAGTATCTTGTCTCAACATCTGCACTAAACTTTCTTGCAGTTCGCGTAATACTTGAAATCAAAAATGCCATGGAGAAAGGCACATCGATAAAAAGTCCTACAGGGTCGAGTTCTTCTCCAGCAGCCCCGCAGTCAGGCTTTGGTATAGGTGGCTTCGTGGGTACAGGTGGCACAGTAGGCGCAGCCGGGATGGGCGGCGGCAATGAATACACACTTCCTTCGCCGCAGGAGCCTTCATTCAAGCCAGTAGATATTGAGTTACCCAAACCCCGCGCAAGCTCGACAACAAAGAACTGTACTGTTTGCAATACGTCGATACCTGCGCATGCCAAGTTTTGCAGTAAGTGCGGTAGGTCGCAATAATTAATATATCTACTTTTAGGCCTTCATTAATGATGGCAAAGGTGTTTAATGGCAGGTCCGCGACCGAGGAATATATGTCGACCCACTCACTCACCTTTTCTACTCCCGACATGACACTAAGGAAATTCGCAATTTGGCTCGGCGAACAAGTGAACCTTCCAAATGGTGAACGTGGGCCGCGCCTCATACTCTACCTTGAAGAAAAAGGAAGCAAAAAAGAGCCTGAGTTGGTGCCAGACATTGATGATTCCTTCAAGCCTAGCGGTGCTGTCACAGATATGTATAAAGGGGTTGAGCCAGCGCCACCTACTGAAATAATGTCTCCACCCCAAATGTCGCCACTTGACAGAGTGACGCTTGAGCCTGAAACCAAATTTTGTATTAGCTGTGGTAATAAGCTTAAGGTCGACGCAAAATTCTGCACTAAGTGCGGTAGTGTACAAGGCTAGTGCTTGCTCTGCTTTTCTTTTATCTTTAGATAACATTCATTACATATCGTTTTTGAAAATAGAAAGTTGACTGAGTAGAATCTGACCCTACCGCACATCTCACAGGTGCGCATATCTTCTATTATCAATGTGTCCATGAATAAATAATATTGTATTGCAATATTAAACGCTATTTGAAGAGCCTGAGATTTGTTGTAACCGGCAATCCCGGTGTTGGCAAGCATACAAGCGCTAAGATAATTGCAGATAAGGTAAATGCAGAGCTAATTGATATCAATCATATTGCAATTGACAACAATGCTATTGTCGAGAAGACCGATCTAGGTCTTGATGTTGATCTCAAAAAGCTTGTAATGCTGCTTGATAAGGTGCTTAATACAAAAAGGGATTTAATAATAGTAGGACATCTAGCTCCCTACGTCTTGAAACCTACGGGCATTAATATGGTAGCTGTGCTGCGCAGGTCACCGTATGAATTAGAGAGAACTCTTAAGCAGAGGGGCTACAACCTGGATAAGGTTAGAGACAACGTTGCAAGTGAGATCTTAGGCACATTACTCTACGACTCGGTGAAAACCTTTGGCAAGCGTAAGGTTGCCGAATTTGATACAACTAACAAGAACCCAAATGACACTGTAAACGAAATATTGGATATATTGCAAGAAAAACCAAAATTAAGGGGTGACATGCTCCTAAAGATAGATTGGCTTAACCTTGTGTCAGAAAGGGGTGACATGCGGAGATTTTTCAAATACTAAAAATAATATTATTGTTTACATATTATCAAAAAGTTGGGTTCAAAATCTACAAATCAAGTGCAACTTACATGATTGCCTCTGCAGCCTGGCTAGAACAGCTGAAGAGGCAAGTATATCAATATGCAAATAGCCTATGAAAAACTCCAAAGCGATCTTAGAGCGTCAGTTAGGCGTGACATTTTATAAAAATTCGTATATATAATACTCAACGATACGGATTAGCATGGCTGCCGTCGTAACACGCAAATTTGGAGAGGAGGCACTCCAGTTCCTTGGAAAAAAGGTATCAGTGGAAACCTCGGATCAAAAAAATTACAGTGGAACGCTTACTGGAATAGATGAAAGACTTGATGTTGTGCTTGATAACGTTGAAGGACATGGGATCCTTAAAGTGATTATCAACGGCTCATTCGTCAAGGAAGTAAGATTGATGGAAAAACCGTTTGACTTTAAGTCACTTGCAGAGAGACTTTCGAGAGTTTTCCCGGGTCTTGTCAAGGTACGAGAAGATGTTGGTGCAATAATCGTCATGGATAAGATCAAGGTAACGCAAGCTGGAATAGAGGAGGGTTCAGGACTTGCTGCTGATAGGGTGAAGGTCATATATGACGAATTCACGAGGGAGACAAAGAAGTAGTTGTGTTTGAGGTCTGGCATTCAGATCTGGCCGCTCGCATAGGGAGGCTTCAGACACCACATGGCATCATTGAAACCCCCGCCTTTGTGCCTGTAGTCCACCCCGTAAGACAGACGGTCAGTACTCAAATTTTGAAAAAGATGGGTTTTGATCTTGTGATCACTAATGCATACATCACTCTCCGTCATTATGGCGATGATGCTCGAAAAAGAGGAATACATGACATCATAAAGTATGATGGGGCCGTCATGACCGACTCTGGTGGTTATCAGGTGCTTGAATATGGATCTGTCGAAGTTGAGCCTGTAGCGATGGCCAATTTTGAAAGTGACATCAAAAGCGACATATCTATCCCTCTTGATAGGCCAACAGGCTATGGGCTTGAGTATCAAAAGGCAAAAGAATATGTTGCAATTACGCTAGAAAATGCACGAGAGAGCCTGCGCGTAATAGGTAACACAAACGCCATATGGGTTGCGCCTGTCCAGGGAGCCGATCACTTTGATCTTGTTGAATATTCTGCCAAACAGCTTGACATGATGGGTTTTAAGATGATGGCTCTTGGTAGTCCTGTTGAACTGATGGAAGCATATGAGTTCGCTTTGCTTGCTCGCATGATAGTATCTGCAAAAAGAGCAATCCCTGCAAAGCCGGTCCACCTCTTTGGAGCCGGCCACCCGCTGACTATTCCACTTGCAATTGCACTTGGCTGTGATACTTTTGACTCTGCATCTTACATGCTTTACGCAAAGGATAACAGGTACATGACCCAGAATGGGACAGTTAGGCTCGATGAATTGGCTTACCTGTCATGCCAATGCCCAGTTTGCTCATCCCATACAGTACAGGAATTACATAGGATGGAAATGGATACGCGTATCATTGAAATTGCAAAACATAATCTCTATATTCTTAAGGCTGAGGTGGAATCTGTCAAGCAATCTATTATGGAAGGCCGGCTTTGGGAATATGTTATGCAAAAAGCGCGTGCACATCCAAAGCTGATGGAAGCAGCCCAGATATTCAAGGATATCGAAATGCTGGAGGATGGAACACCCCTGTTCAAAGATAAGGCTATTTTTTTTTATGACCAATTAGACCAACACAGGCCCGAGGCGAAAAGGTTCAGGAAGACGGTTGCAACCTTCCAGCCATCAAGAAAAAAACTAATCCTGTGCCCTGAAGATGATATCCACCCTTTTTACTCTACTGGAAGTTATAGGCGTCTTGTAAACAAATTCCCTGATGCACAAATCTGTAGCTACAGCCCCTTCCTTGGCATTATTCCAGTAGAAATATCAGATATCTTTCCGGCATCGCATAACCTCGCCACAAGGTCGTGCTACAGAGCCGAAGATTATCCAACATTTATAGAATCGCTCAAATCTTTTGCAGGCAGATTCGAGGAAATAATTGTTATAGCTCCTGATGACTTCATGAGGCAGGCTACTAAAGCTGCAAGGCTAAAAGTCCGTCTTGTAGGTGATATTTCCGCAATTTGACATACGCTAATGCTGTCTTGCTTCAAAAAAATACCGCAAAAAAGGTATCAGCGGCCAAGGACGACTTTGGCGAGATAAGCACTATCTGTGGAGTAGATGTTGCTTACAGCAGTAGGAGTAGTAATGACACTGCCTACTGCTCTGCAGTTATCATGGACAGAAACACTCAGCATCTCATCGAATCCATCGATGCACAAACCATCGTAAAATATCCTTATGTGCCAGGGCTGTTGATGCTAAGGGAGGCGGAACCTATTTTCCACACGCTCAACTTGTTAAAGAATGCTTATGACCTGCTGCTTATTGACGGTCATGGACAATTGCATCCAAGAAAATGTGGACTAGCATGCTACATTGGTGTAATCCTTGATAAGCCCACGATCGGCGTTGCAAAAAGTCTGTTATGTGGAACGGTGCAACCTGGTGGGTTTGTAGAGCTAGATGGAGAGATTCTTGGCTATGCAATTAGCAAAAAACTGTACATCAGTGTTGGCCATAAAATAACCCTGAAAACGGCGATCAGCTTGGTTAGGGAAATTGGTATTGAACCCTTGAGGTTCGCAGACATTAATTCAAGGAGGAACAGGAAGAAAAAAGAGGTTCAGGTTAAGCCCTGACAAAGTTGTTTTAGGGAATCTCTTTTTTTGTGGTTACAATACGTAACATAATTGACTTCACATCCTGAGAGCGAGATATTTTTTATTATCTGAATAGAGAAAAGCACTCTAGAGCCTTTCAAAGTAATTAGAAAATAAAAATGTAAAAAGGGGTTATATGTTACTGGTCGTTCCAGACTTAACCTTCTTCCCAGCCCTTGTCGAACACACCATTCTTGTGCAGAGGGACTGGTTGTCCTGCGGTGTACTCCATTGGCCTCATCCAGAAGATAGCATGTGTTGGGCAAACGCCTACACAAGCGCCATCTGAAATGCACCTCTCTGGATAAAAGACGAACGCCTTGCCCCTCTTCCATCCTTCGACTGGTTTAACCCTGAGAACGTCTGGGCCGAGTGCAGTGCAAATCTCTACACAGAGTGCACAGCCAATGCACCTTTGCTCATCTACATCCGGAAGTATAGCAATTGGCATCTATAATTCACTTAAAGTCAGTATTGTTCGAAACTATTTAAACACTATGTATGCTGCAAAACACCGTTATAATACATGCATTTGGAAGCAGCGCAAACTGATCCACTAACAAAATGTAAATGAAAATAAAGGAAAAAGTTATCTTATTTGTTCATTCTGAGCACGTCTACTTGACCACTGTGTAGCCAATCCTTCAGCTCATCATGTGTTGGCTTGGCATCATGCTTGCCTGCCAAATGAAGGTGTAGAAGAACATAGTTAACTTGGTTGAGTAAGGGCTTGTTTGAT
>DATFCN010000006.1:0-5032 GCA_035253045.1 Nitrososphaera sp. | reverse complement strand
ATCAACGATGGATCCACGGATGGAACAGAAAGAGTTGTCAGTGAAGCAATAGCTAGGCTTAAACACTGTAGTGGAAGACTTTTTAATATTGCAAATGCTGGCAAAGGCTATGCACTAGTATTCGGTCTGGAAAAGACAAGGGGCGAAATTATTTTCAGGACGGATGCAGATTCAATTATCGATGAAAATGCGCTAACACCAATGATGAGGCATTTCAAGGATCCTACGGTTGGGTCTGTATGTGGGTGGGTGTTTCCTATTCAAGATAATGGACTGTGGATAAAAGTACAGAACGTTTTGTGTGCTAATTACATGTATACAAAGAGAGCACAAGATGTGCTTGATTCTATAATAACTCAGCCAGGTTCATCAACTTCGTTCAGACGCGATACTTTAATCAAGGTCGGAGGTTGGAAAGACAACATCTTCGGCGAGGATGGAGAGATAACAAATAGGATAGCGCGATATGGATACAGAGAAGTATTTGAGCCGTCTGCAACCGTGTATTCTGAACATCCACCAACATTGGTTGGACTGCTGCAGCAGCGATCAAGATGGGGTGTAGCATTTTACCATTCAAGGGGAAGGAACTTGAGATTGGTCAGAGAGCTACGAAATCCAAGATCGCTTATTTTTCTCTGGAACATTGCATCACACGGTGGAGGGCTCGCAAGAAGTTTGATATGGCCATATCTAGCTGCTTCTGCCATTTCTGGAGTGCTTAGTCTCTCATACATCACAGAAGGCTCTCCGTCGTCGATTTTACTTACAAAATTAATTGCCATTCAGCTTTCTATTGTAGTCATTCAACTTGCGCTATACGGGTACCGTCTTAGAAAAGTTGAAAAGTTGAAGGATTTGAAGTATTATCCATTTTTGCGCCTAGTGAACTTCATACTAAATGCAGTCGTTAAACCACAAGTGGTAGACGTCATGCTATATTGGACTTCTCGATGGAAGGGGTATAGTGATGAGTCCTTTAGGGATTTGAGAAAGATAGTGAACAGAAGCATTGATCCTCTATACCCAGACGGAGTACCCATTATAAGTAAGAAAGCCAGCGAGACTGACCAACAACAGTATCCTCATCAGAGAATGCAAGAATTACAAAAGCAACTAGAACAAGAACAGCAGGAGGAGCTACGACGAAAACAGTTTTTGCCGATACTACATCACGAATCGAAAGGAGCAAAGCTTAAGGATGATGATAATAATAATATTGACCCATCTAACCCGAGCAAAAAAGAGCATTCCACAACACCAGACCCTTCAAAAATTCTGCCATCACACTCCTCGGGTAGTGGGGCAGAATAACACAACAATCCTGAATGTTCACATATTGAGTACAATAACTCTAGTTTTTGTTGTTCTCGTCTAATACAAAGTAAAGTAGAGCAATCCCTTTTTTACATCACTCCTAAAAGTTTAGCAAATCAATAAATGTGCGAGTATGGCGATAATAATATGTGAACTTGGCAGAATTTTTTTCATTGCCTTCAGTCATTATACTTTTCCTGTTATTTTGCGGTTTAGCTATTTTTGCCAGTCTTGCGATGGGATCTCAGGATCAGAGTATAGTCCAGAACCCCGAGCCACTTTCAAATCTTGAACAGTGCTCTGTCTCAAAAAATGCCTCAAAACCATTGCTTTTTGGTGTATTTACATTCGCCAATGATACTCAAACTATGAAAGTATTGCAAGACCAGTACTCGAGTAATGATCGACATCATTATGTCATGCATTCTGTACGGTCGCTTCCGGAAGGATTGTGGTTGTATGACGAACTCCCAACATATAGGAAGATGATTATTGTTCAATCGCTCGATAATCTTACTAGTGCAATCAATATTGATCGTCATTATGATTTAGATGTAATAGCATATGATATCGAGCAATGGGAGAGGACGCCAGAATCAGAGAGAATCGACCCTCTGCTCTCTATAAGCCGAGGCGCTGACGTTGTACATGAAGCAGGATATAGATTCGGAATAACACCTGATGCAGAAATGCTCCTGGCTAATTACAAGAAAATAAACTGGACAGAGATAGATTTCTTGGGTATGCAATTGCAGAGATTCTCCGAAAATACTCAGGAATATTCTAGTCTCGCTAACGAGATAGCTAGCTTTGCCAGATGTAAGAATCCAAACATAGAGATCTTTACGCAACTGTCATTTAGATTCACAGATGCTAGTGATATGATAAAGGTAGTTGAAAGAGTTAAAGACACTGTAGATGGTTTTATCATTGCCTACGATACAAATAACAGAGCCGACTCTTGCATATCAGGCTGCAGCCCTCGCCAGCTCAATCAAGTGCTCAATAGGATTAATGAACTAGTATAAGTGAAAAAATTGAAAAATAAAGAATGAATATATTTTTTCTTTCAAATTCGTCTGCTTACCCTCGTGGCGTAAATACTGCGATTTTGGTCTGTCTCTTTCTTTGTTTATTTCCCCTATCGCATCCGATGTGTAAGGGCTCCTTCAAGAAGAACTCTCAGAATGGGTTATTTTTGGCTTACAGAGACTAATTTCGAATTCTAGCAAGCAAATATGAGAGCTAAAACGACCTGAAGACTCAATCTGTCTTCCTAGATTACCTTGCTCTAGCATGAGATACTATCCTACGTAAATACAGCTTCGCCGTTTCCGGCAAGGCAAGAGCATAATGAATATGGACACAGTCCTTGGAATCACATACATTGCAGTAAAGAGAGCGGTCTCGCAGAGTTATCTCTGCAGTTGCGCCAAGCTTTGCATCTCGAATAAAAAGAATGTTACCTTCATATCCTACTTTTGACAACGAAGGAGCATACAAATATAGGAATTTGTCACGTTCAATTGCCTCCAAGAGAACGGTGTTGATATAGTCCTTAGTGCTCCAGCGCTTTTTATTAGCAATAGCCTTCATTGTATCGTATGTATCCTTAAATATCTCTACAGTAATTATCTCCTTGCCGCCTCGCTTCACCATATCAGATTACAGTGCTTATAAGATCATTGTCTACCTTATAGCAATTATGTTCATATCGCTACATATAATCACATGATTTAACATGTTCTTCCCTCTCCCTCCCCCTGTCGTGCTATCCACGTTATAGCATAAAATTCGTAGGTTCTAAGCAATGCCACCATGTAGAAACCTGTGTGAAAGACTAGCATACCCCTGCTTTCCATCGCCTAGCCCATACGCTTTAGGCCTTAAATATTGCACAAAGTGTGCCAAGTTTTTTGAATCTAGTATCACAAGATGTCCATGCTGCAATAGACAATTTAGGCGCCAGAGTAGGCGCCGGCATCATGATAGAAGCAGAGGAATTAGCCAATGTTAGATGTATACATTGAAGACGGGAATGATGCTGATGCAACAGTCAGTATAATAATATTCACAGAAAATAGGATCAAATGCGACATATGCAAGCAAGAGGCATTCATCTTTCAAGTAGAGGGTAACTTTTGCCTAGATTGTTGGCAAGATAGGACCGAGCCAAATATCGCCTAAGGAAGAATATCGAAAGAGGAAGTCAGATAAGGTCATTGAATTGCTTATCACCTAAGGTCAGGTGGCTGTAATATACTAATAATATACTCTTTTGATGAGATCTACCACTTTTATCCACTTTGGGTTACTCTTTTTAATATGCCTAGTAAATACTAGAAATTGTTCTCCCCATCCCACTTAGGGACTATTCACTTTATGCTCTGAAATAATATAATAATAACAAGACCTAGAAATGCGGACAGGTTTATTTTGCCCTTGGTTATGCTACTACTGATCGGAAGATAAGATATTTATCGTCCTCTCTGATTCTTATTCTAAAAGCGAGCCACTTTTATTAATAATATTCCGGGTCCAACTATATGTACATGACGCAGGAAGCAATCAAACGAAAAGTAAAGAGGATGCTAAGAGGGAGGGACCCTGCACATGACTTTCACCATATCATGAGGGTTTACAATAATGCGAAGATGATAGGACTGCACGAAGACACGGATATGGAAATATTGCTTCCTGCAGTCCTGTTGCATGACCTTGTTATCTACCCCAAAGGAGGCAACAATTCGTCCAGGTCTTCGGATGAAAGTGCAGACTTGGCAGAAAACATCTTGCAGAGCTACAGCTATTCCCAAGACCAGATAAACCAGATATGTTATTGCATACGGGTACATAACTACTCCAAGAGACTTGTTCCGACAAGCCTTGAGGGGAAAATACTCCAAGATGCCGACAGGCTTGACGCGCTTGGTGCAATAGGGATTGCGCGCACATTTAGCGTTGGAGGTCTAGAGAAAAGGACCTTTTACAACGCTGAGGACCCATTTTGTAGATCCAAGAGAGTTTTAAACGACAAGCAGTGGACGCTCGACCATTTTCAGACAAAGTTGTTAAAATTAGAGGGGAGTATGCACACTCAAACTGCTAAGAAAATTGCTAGAGAGCGTACCAGATTTATGATTCTTTTCATAGAACAGCTGCAAGAGGAAATCTAACCGTAGTCTACATAATACCTGTAGCGTTTTTCTACATCCTTATTCTCACCTGCAAGCACCTTTGCAATTTCCCTTTCTAGGCTTTTTCTTGCCTGTTCACGGAATTGATCAGCTGGAGCTGTCTGTGGAAAAGAGGCGAGCGTGTATTCAAAATGCTTCATAAATTCCACAACCTTATGCCGAAATTCTTCTAGAGAGGGACGTTTGGTACCTTCTATCTTGAACCAAGATGTAGCGCAAGCAGTAGAATAGAGCTTGGCAAGATCTTCTATCAGCCTATCAATCTCAAAATAATCGGCGTTCATTACGGGGTTTATCTTGTACGTGCAGACATACATATGCGTACGCATGAATAAATCGAATAGTAGTTATGAGTCCTTGCAGAGATCTCTATTTATTCACGTATATACCGCGCATGAAGGGCATGAAGGCAGGATGGATATAATCAAGGAGGGTCAGCTGCTGATCTGTTCAGGGCCACACAGGAAGGGTATCGAATCATAGAGACCACATGGTTTGCAAGCTTCTTCTCATACTCA
>DATFCN010000005.1:0-8895 GCA_035253045.1 Nitrososphaera sp. | reverse complement strand
TGGTGATAGAGGAAATGACAAGATAGTTGCGGGGGATACTGGTATCGAAGCTCACGGGGGTAGTGAAGATGATATGCTAATTGGAAATGAAGGCGATAGTAACAGACTCTTCGGAGATGATGGTAATGATAGGCTGACAGGTGGAACGTCAACAGATTCATTTGATTGTGGCCCTGGTATCGACACTATAACTAACTTTAACGCAGCTGAAGGCGATACGAAAACTGCAGACTGTGAGAATTTTCGATCTAGTGTAGCTCTTTTTAATAGTACTAATACTACAGCAGGTGCTACCAATAATACTACAGCAGGCAGTAATAATATTCCTGGTACTGATAGCAACGAGACAATGGAAAATGTTCCAACCGCGGATCAAGAAGAAACTTCAACGAACTTGCCTACAATAACAACAAATAGCAATAGTAGTAGTACTGCGGGAGAAAGCCAAACAACAACAACTAGGTCGACGCTACCAAATGACGTCCAACTAGGACAACAACAAAATCAGACTCTGCAGTAAACAAAAGCATAGACAGGAGACAAGATGGTGGTCGGATATCAAAATTTTGGCTACAAAGTGATATCTTTGATCGTCATAATTATCAGATGACTGTTGTATAGTATGGATACCTGGTGCCATGAACCTCTAGCGAGCTGCATCATCTGTACTCCCGGTCTCCAAGCTCATGCTAATAACTGATTTATCGATAAACTAACTCGCTTAACTTGGTTAATTGACAATGTTAAGCCATGATTAATAATTCAACACTCGAAAGTATGGTCGGTGAAAAAAGAATGCAGACCGAATTAACCGAACCAGTTGTGCTGAATTGGGACAGCGTCATACATAAGGGAGTAAGTACAAAGGACGGAGAACATCTAGGATACATCGCAGCTGAGGACGAAGAATGCATTTATGTACTGTCTTCTAGATTCCGGGAATATAGGATCCCGAAGCCTCATGTGCTGGAATTTGATGGGTCTATGGTTCGCTTAGATGTGCATTTTGCAAAGGTAGGTAGATACAAGGTCCGTTAATGTGCCCCACCCCCAAACACACCCGCTTGTCAACTTCGTTCTTGATTCTTGTATCGTGCAACGCTCTTTAGTCAGTTAGCATAGTAGTCCATTACCTAGTACTACTACTACTACTTGTGTTAGTTGTATTACGAGCGCTGTTTTGGTTAACCAAGTTGGCGCGGGACATTCCCTCTGTAGGGATATCAGATGTATTATATCCATCATACAATTAAGACAAAAGGATGTGTATGTAAGCCATTAGATATGCACTTTGAAACTTAATTGCCAAATAACCGAGAGTAGGTTATTGTTTTAGACTTGTTGAAATAACCTGAATTTATTAGGAAAAAACGCATAGTCTCTACAGGGGTATCTGTTTGTCTCTTGTGTTTTGCAGAAATGAATTATAGTAAACAAGAATATTCCTAGTTTACAAGAAATAATGTGCAATAGAAAGTGCGCAAGTGAATCCTGCGAACTGATCAGAATTCAATTCGCCCTACCCCCTTATAGAAACATATTCGAAAGCCCAATAATTGATATGTCGGTATTCTCAAATCAGGTTGTATTCGATTTGCAACACTGGTGTAGCTTGCCATTAAAATGATCATGCGGAATCTGTAATATTTATTTCCAATTTGTTGCCATTCCTGTCATAAGCCGCTATAGTTCTGTCATCATAAGGATGAGCTATTATGATTGAGACTGCTCCATAGAATCCTCTATTAAGATCTTCAAGTGATGGCCTATTTGATCCACCTGGATGAGAGTGAGCGCTGCCCACGTATGAACTGTCAGAGGGCAGATAAAAATTGGAATAACCAGAGTAATACGGTCCGCTTAAGGCAAAAGGAGGAATAACAAGTCCTTCGATAATGACTTGTGTTGGAGTTGTCTTACCCTGCAGAATTAGGATTGCTTCGTTAGGGTGGAGTGCCTTGGAATAACTGATGATACCGTCTGTGGAGCTTCTTGAAATGATGATCTCCTTCAGTGTTTTCTGCTTCTCTTCAAACGTCACTTAGTATATTCTCCGCAATGGGTTTATTTTAACATTGAATTCAAACAGTGAATTTTTCATGGCTTCCTTAAACTGCTTAGTTATGAAATTCTCTTGTTATGGAACGTCGTAAATTTCATTCAGGGAGAGATTCATCCTTGCAAGCAGTATGTTTCTAATGCGAGGCTCCCCAATCCCTCTTTCTTATCCGAGCACCTATGATTCCAGCAACGACCCCCAACGCTGGTGGTATTAGGCCTCCGCCGACAAAGAGCATAATCGTTGAGAGTAGGATGAGTACTAAGGCTCCATTTTTCCTCTGAATACTAGTAGCGGTCCAAACTGTGACCGCAAACCCTAAGATGAGTGTCACTATTCCGGAAACACGGAAGCTGGGAATAAGTGTCATCGCAGGTTCTCCGCTCAATATCTTCAGCTCGGGCCAAGCTTCTATGATCGCAGTGTTTGGAACCATATCGCCTTGGAGTATTTCGCCTGGTCCGTGGGACGCACCACTTATTCCTGCAAGAATGCCGAGGATATAAGCCACAGCAATAATTATACTACATTTGAACCTGCGTCGGACGAGGATGATCCCAAGCCCCGTCAGCGCAATGATTGATCCCAGTAGAACGGCCAGAAGAGACCATTCATCCAAGTTCGTCATAAAGCCTCCATTTCAAATTGTTGCACCCTCTCTGCATAGTGGAGATCTAATGAGTAGATAGTTGTAGTAGTGGATCTAGATTTTAAACGAGTTCTAAATCTTTTCGAGATTTTTTGGCTACTAGTTTCAGCCACTATCTGTGGAGATATATGCTCACTTTTATGCAACTTTGTTTTAAAGATAACGTAATTCACTCATGCAATTGAAAACTTGCTTTTTCCTAATACCCTTCTGTGGGCCGTATTGATAATGAAGCTCCTCCTCCTGCTGATAGGCAAAAGCATACAGTAGGATGACTATGACGGCGTCTATACCATTGGAATTAGAGCATTTCTCGCTTCCTTACATTTTATGCAAATAACATTTTCAGCCTATTGTGGTTTTGTGTTAGGGATGGAGTTTCTCCACGCTTCCCAATCGCTCTGCCCATTCTGTATACCATTTCTAAGGCAATCAGCGTTGGAATAAAGCCGACCGCCACGAACATTGCTGTTTCCCCGAAGTTCATAACTTATTGCTAACCTGCAAGCAGATTAACAATACTATAAGGACAATGTCATAAGTCATAATGGTTTTATAATAGTAATAAGCAGCTGCCACTGCCTTTGTGCAAATTTCGGATCTTATTGCTTGCGTGTTCATCAAATCTCCGTTATTATTGATTGACGCAAACCCGGGACCTAAAGCGGTCAAGAGAAATTCCTTCAGGAATGAAACCCTATATTGCTAGAGCAACTTTAGGGCGTTGGGCATGCATCCTTCTTCCGCAATTTCTGCAGGGCTTTTTTAATGAGGCATATGTTGTGATTAGTCTCCTCTTAGAGAGGTTTCAGTGCAACACGTCTTAGTACAAGATCAAAAAACAATATATCATCATACATCTCACGCTCCTATCAAATTAGTTGTTAGACCAAATGATCAAGTTTGGCGTGCACATTCCCGTGATGGGGTTTGACGGTAAGCAGTCCAATAAAGAACAAATAATATTGCTTGCTCAGCGCGCAGAAGCACTTGGGTACGATTCTCTAAGTGTGAATGATCATATTGTTTTTCATACGAGCTGGCTTGACGCTATAAGCACCTTGTCTGCAGCCGCTATATCTACAAAACGCATATTGATAGGTACTTCGATTTTGAACATTGTAGTAAGAAATCCCGTTGTATGTGCCAAGGCGCTAGCTGCTATCGACTGTCTATCGTCTGGAAGGTTGTTCGCTGGTGTTGGAGCAGGTTCGTATCGAGGAGATTATGATGCATGCGGAATTGATTTCAACGAGAGATGGCCAAGATTTTCAGATGCACTCCAGATACTCGTTCTGTTGCTAAGCAACGATAATGGTAGTGTACCGCTTAACTACAAAGGAAAGTACTATACTCTTAAGGACATCTTATTGACACCTAAACCAGTTCAAAAACCTCATCCACCAATATATGTCGGCAGCTTTGGTTCTGAGGTAGGGCTCAAAAGGCTCGCGAAATACAGCAATGGCTGGATGGCTTCGGCCTATAATATCACCCCCTCAAAATTCAAAGAGAAATGGAACTTCTTGCTTGACTACAGAAAATCACTAGGAAAGGACGAGGAGGACGTACCGTTTGATAACTCTGTCATGACAATGTTTGGATATATTGAGGATGACAAAGACAAGGTTCGCAAGGTGGTTAAAGAAATACTGTCTCCGGCTTTACAACGTTCTGCAGAAGAGTTAGAGCAGATGCTTCTCTTCGGCTCATTGGATGAATGTCTACGCAAAATACGGAATCTAGCCGACGCAGGAGTCAAGCGAATCCACTTTTGGCCTGTGTTAGATTATGAGGATCAGATACGTATATTCAAGAATGGAATATCCTCAGAGTTGTAGTAGGGGACTGTTAATGACCTTTGATAAATTAAATAATATACTTGCTATGATGATAATGGTGACGATAAATTATTGTACAAGGTCTAAGACCATCTTCAGTTCTAGGATTTCTTTTTCGACTAATTTCCTTTCAGTTTCGTAAACATATGGCAGGAGTCTCTGACATGCTTCAAGCTGGTTTTTTATAATATCTTTCTTGTCTAAAAAAAAGCATTGGTGAATATCCTCATCAAAGGAGTAAACCACTCTTGCATTCTTGTATGCTGAACCGCAGGTTTTTGCCGTCAAGATTGTAGTCTCATCTTCATCATAATCGGAAGAAGTAACGATATTCTTCATATCATATAGGGTTAAGGATGGAAGATAAAAAGCTCGATTAACCAGGTTAATGTCTCATCCACCCTCGAGATTGATTATGATAGCTTTCCAACTACTTAGACAATATTTCACCCATTCCCACCATATCCTCACCCCTCCCCAAAATCGAGCGTGAACTTAGGGTCGTATGTTGGAGATATTGCTTGGTAGTCGAGATATTATACCCTCTCACTTTCTCATATGTGTCTATACACACAACAGAAATGTTACAGTGAAATTGAGTTCGACTTTTATCTGGTCAAGATGCTGGAGGTAGCAGAGATACTTTCCTATTGAGTGCATACATACACATATACAGTATATATGCTACTTTTTAGGTATGATTTTAAGCTCTCTTTCTGTCAAGTTAACAACTTTGCTGTCGCCTTGATTATAAATTTCAGCTTTTAATATATCAGTGTGTTTTTTTTCATTTCGAAGGAGGTTAATGCGTTTTTTGAATGCCCGAAAAATTAGTTCTGAATGTCTACTGCCTCCTTGTTGAACTGATGTTACGACCAGTACTCTGGCTGATAATCCATTTATCGCGTCCATTATTCTTAAGATTTCTTTCTTTACGTCTTTCATCCTCATATTAGGTTCTCCATCAAATACATTTAGCAAACCTGGAACAATGACGCTTCTAATCTGATATTTCTGAACAATCTCGGGCAGCTCAACGGATATCAATCGCCTTACCTGATGTACTGTAAATGCCCGTACTACAAGTATTTTCTCTGCGACATCTTTCTTGCTTATTCCATACTGCCTCGCAAAATTGACTGCACTATACACATCCGTATGGTTACCCGCATCTGCAACTATGACATAAGGTGAATTTAGACCACCATACCTTTCAGGCAACAGCGATCTTACGCACAATCTTGCAAGCAGTAGATTTGCTCCGTAGCCAGATATGCAACACAGATCCGTAGTCGTAAGTGCAATGAATGAATCTATCTTGGGAATATCAAATCTTATATTCCTCAGCTGCAGCAAGGTATCAGCGGTTTGAATCATTGGGGGGAAGATCTTGACTTCAGGTCGAAGTATCCTTCTTATCAGACTCTCTGCAAGAATCGAACCACAACTTGGGCACTCTTCTCTCAATGAATGAATTTCAATATATTCTGTAGTTTCCTTTAGTACTGAACCGCAGGTAGAGCATAGGTATTGGCTGAGTAGCTGCATGAGAGTATAACATGTTAAAACATGGTGCCTAATATAGGATAATACAATATAGGATAATACTGCTCAATGATGCAGACTCCCCTCTCCTCTCCCCCTCTCCCCAACGTGTACTCCTGTTTATCTAAAAGCTGATTATGCATTGATTATGCGACGTAGACACGACTTCCTAGCACAAGCTGCTGCTCATCTATACAGGGCTTGTAATGACTGTAATAAACGGACTCCCCACACCTGTGCCAAGTGTGGATTATGCTATTCCTGTCACTGGAAGATCGAAAAAACGCCGCTGTATCAATTGCGACTGGTTGCAACAACATCATCAACAACAGCAACAACAACCACTATGCATAGTTGGTGAAAAGGCTTGGGAAGAACCATACCATCTTTTCGATTAGCTCTGGCTGAGGAGAGATCTGAATGGGGAAATTACAGAAAGCATCTCGATCGCAGCGAAATAAAGGACTTTGAGGATATGTTTGAGATTCCACGGCTGTATATCTCAGCTTGTTCTGGTGCTACCAGCTTAGTGAGGATACATCCTATTTTTATCAGCATAATATTTCATCACTACAAGGAATTGATGGAGATTGACCAGCAGATAGGAGTAATGAGAGAGCAGATAATAGCTTGTCACTGAATCCAAGCGATGATATTCTGACGCAGATTATCAAGTCATACGAAGGTTATGCAGACTTGCTGCGCGGGCAGGAACGAAAGGAATTTGACGAAATGCTCAGGCTCTGTTACAGATATGCAAAAGCGATCAATGCCAAAGGAGAGCCATTTCCTGAGGAAGCGGTGATCATGACCCTGTTATTCAAGCAGCACCTTATCATCAAGGAATTGAAGCAGGCAATAGAAAAGCTCAGAAATGAAGGGGAGAAGAAACAACCTCAGCTTTGACAGTCTCTGGTTGGTTATTTGACGCATATCCTATAAAGGACAAGATGGTTATCTGGATTAAGGATGAAAATGGGCGCTCCATTCACAGACTAGAAGACGCTTGGACTCCTTCAATATATGTATGCTCTGACAGCAAAGCAGAGCTAGAGATATTAGCAGAAAATAGAGCAGTCCAACATTATATCAAAAGTTATGACTTTGTTTCAAGGTATGAAAGAATTAGAGATCATGAGCAGAGATCAGTATTACAACTGACCATGATGGATGCAAGCAAAGCCATATCTCTGGCCCATGTGATAGAGGATATTGACGTACATGACAGATTTCGGCTTTACAATGTCGACATCCTGTCCACACAGGCATATTTCTACGAACATGATCTCTTCCCTCTTGCTAAATGCAAAGTGGATGTGGTCAAAGATTGCAAGCTTAAATGGCTATTAGAGGATAGTGTCAGATTCACAAATTACACTCTCCCAGAATTCAAAGTTATCAATATCGATGTGACATCAAAACAGGAAGGTCGACTCCCTTCGTTCAACGACAAAATAGATACAATTACAATAAAATTGGAAAATAGTGATGATGAAAAAGAAGAAGAAGAAACTATTGAGATTCAAGAACAGTCTGAGGAGGATGCACTCTATGAACTAATGAGGGAGATTACAGCTATTGACCCCGATTTTATATTCACTCAAGATGGTGATGAATGGATATTTCCTTACCTGACAACACGAGCGGAAAAGAATGGCCCGATTCAGC
Organism: Nitrososphaera sp.; assembly: GCA_035253045.1. Classification (GTDB taxonomy): domain Archaea; phylum Thermoproteota; class Nitrososphaeria; order Nitrososphaerales; family Nitrososphaeraceae; genus Nitrososphaera. The sequence goes on along the minus strand of DATFCN010000005.1, from coordinate 1,133 downwards.
TGGTATTGAGCAGAGAGCCGATGGTACCTATTTTGTCACATCCAAAAAAAGAAGGTGGAATAACCTACTTTTCTTACGGGCGGGTTCACTACAGGGCCTCCAGCGTTATGCTTTGCGGGAGGGTTCATATCGATACAAACAACAGCCTAATTGACGATCCTTCTGCACTTCACAGCCTATACGAAATAGCCCGAGTTTGCAGAATGCCATTACACACCATTTCACGATCAACGATCGGGCGGGCGTTGACAAGCATGCAATTTTACCTTGCGCATAAGAGAAAATTGCTTGTGCCCTGGAAACCTTCCAGCTTGGAGAAGGTCAAGACGATTAAAGAACTGTTGATAGCCGACCGAGGTGGCCTAATCATGGAGCCCAGGGTAGGAGTTCATGAGAAGGTCGCTGAATTCGACTTTGTGTCTTTATATCCTTCGATAATCACCAACCTCAACGTTGGCGCGGATACAATTAACTGCAACTGCTGCCCCGGTTCCAAAAACATTATACCCGAACTTGGATATCGAGTCTGCGAAAAACGAAAAGGGCTTGTTGCTGAGTCCCTAGAAGTACCGTTACAAAACAGAAAGGAGTATAAACACTTTAGAAAGCTAGCGACAGATGATAAAAGCTGGGCTATCTTTGATTCAAGGCAGGGCATATTAAGAACAATAGGTCATGTAAGTTTTGGATATCAAGGACATGCACATTCCCATTTTGGGCTAATAGATGGGCACATTGCGATATGCGCTTGGGCACGATTCATTGCAAATAACGCTCGCAAGACAGCAGAAGACCTAGACTATGATGTTCTTCACCTGATAATTGACTCACTATTTGTAAAAAAAAGTCAGATGTGAAGTATCATCATCGTCGTCACTGCAACCACCATTACCACTATCAGCAGCAGCAGCAATATCTGAAGTTGAAAGAAGAAATTGAAAAAGCTACAGGTTTTGAGATCTCATATGAAGGAGAATACAAGTGGATAGCATTTTTGTCGAGCAAAAGTAATCCAATGGTTGGAGTTCCTAACAGGTACTTTGGATGCTACGAAGACGGAACAATAAAAGAACGCGGGATAGAAACAAGAAGGCATGACACTCCTGCATATTTCTCCAAATTCCAGAGGGAAA
>DATFCN010000004.1:0-4133 GCA_035253045.1 Nitrososphaera sp. | reverse complement strand
AGGTTACTTTCTTGCTGTTATGGAAGGCTCTCATCAGCAGAGCAACATTCCTCAAAGGTGTCCATAAATCTGTCGTAGATTCAGGTTTTTAATTTGAGAGAGATCTCTGCATACAATATATTCTCCGTCGCAGTGAAGATTTCGCGGTATTACTGCCCCAGGGGCAGAAACATATCCCCTATTGATCTCTTACTCATTACCATTTTGCCGATAGACAATGCAAGCAATACTTAGACTCGGGACAAGAAAGACTCATTAGTATACTTGCTCTGAAAAAGCCTGCATGTCACATGATGTAAAGAAAGCAAATAGAGACCTTTTGAGCAGTGAAGTAAAGGATTACAACCTACAGCAATATGATATTCAATCGATCCTTTCGGAAATGGCAAATTCTGGTGGCTTTGAGTCGAGGAATCTTGCCCATGGCATTGATATCCTACAAAATATGGTAAGTGAGCAGAACTGTACCAAGTTTCTTTCATTTGTTGGTTCTCTGATGTCGACAGGTTCAAGGGGAATCATACGCGACATGTTGAAGAACAAGATGTTTAATGTCGTCATAACTACGTGTGGTGCAGTAGATCACGATATCGCAAGAACATATGACAGGTATTACGCCGGTGACTTTCGCATGGATGATGGCATGTTGCTTGAAAACAACATCCACAGACTTGGCAATGTACTTGTACCAATGGAGAACTATGGTCCGCTTATTGAAGAAAAAGTGCAAAAATGCCTAAATAATATGTACAAAAATGGAAGCCGCGATGTCGCGAGCTATGAGATAACAAACTTCATAGGGAGCACGCTTGATGAATCATCGTTCCTTTATTGGGCACACAAAAATAAAATCCCTGTTATTGTTCCTGGTATAGTAGACGGCGCAGTAGGAAGCCAGGTATGGTTATTTTACCAGCAACACAGGGACTTCAAAATAGATATACTAAAAGACCAAAGCAAATTATCCGACCTTGTCTTTGACGCAAAAAAGTCCGGCGCACTCATGATTGGAGGAGGAATTTCAAAGCATCATACATTGTGGTGGAACCAGTTTCGGGGTGGGCTCGACTACGCTGTCTATATAACAACTGCTAATGAGTGGGATGGCAGCCTAAGCGGCGCACTGGTTGCAGAGGCAATATCGTGGGGAAAGGTGACTGCTAAAGCCTCTCAAACCACTATTCACGGTGAGGCTAGCATACTGCTCCCATTCATGTATGCCGCATTGCGCTCATCTACTAAGGATATGTAGAGATAACTTAATCGACTCTGTTTTAAGTGGTGGTGATATATTCTCAGGTCTAGCAAAAGTCATGAAAGTGCCTGAATGGAATTCAGATAATAATATATATCTTCTTTCTCTTAATTCTAGTAACAAGCACTTGACCTATCCGAGCAATTGCGAAGTATCTTTTCTTACCGGTGCAACCAATGAGGAGGTAAACAAAGTATCATCTTGGATTGAACATGCGAACAAGTTAATCAATGATCATTTTGGAGTAATTACAACATTTGATGTTTTAATATGCCGAGGCAGGTGGGAGATGGAAGTGCAAATCATATCCAGAAAGGGTCAATCTCTCTTCACAATATTTAACGATACAAAATTTGTGGGTATTACAGATTACCGTCTTGAAGAAATAGTGATAAGGTTTGATATTGCAAGGTTTGGTCATTACTTACATGAATTGATACATGGAATAATAAGTAACAAACATTCGCATCAACTAAGAGAGGGATTTGCATGGTACTTTACTCTAAAGCTTACTGAGGGATATAGATATGTGAGACCATCCTACCCCCCTTGGGTCGATGCGCTATATGTATATCCAGTCAACAAGCTCGCTCAAATTGTAGGCATTGAATTCCTCAAAGATATAGCAGTTGGAAAAGCTTCTATACAAGACGATCTACTTCCGAGCGATATCCAAGATCTTTTTCTGCCAGAACAAATCTTTTACTCGAAGAAAAGACATCTTGGAGGATGAGATTTCTTTTTTCCCTCTGTATTAGAGACAACTAGTGACTAAAGGGGTTACACTTGTGTATTCTACTCGTAAGTCAGCTGCGAAACTAGGTAGTAGAAATAGAGTAGCGGAGTGGCAGAGTGGCAGAGGTTTTGTATACTTTGCAAATTGGTAGTTGTTCATAATCCTGATAATAAAAGTAGCGATCGCTAAAGATCGCAATTTGCCAAATCTAAGTGAGCAACCCTTAGGTCTAAAGTATGTTGAATATGCACCGATACAAGAAAATAACATCCTAAATACTCTATAAACGGGAATGGCAGAATATACATGTACAATCAAATTCAAGTGAACTGAAAATTAAATAATATCATAATTTTTTACCATTATGTCATTCCAGAGAAAAGATAAGTACAGCTGATAGCATGTAAACGCAATGGAATTTGTCGATTCAAGCATAGTTGAACAAATAGAGATGAAAATGATTCGTCCGTCTCAGTTCTCTATCCGAGACAAGTTTCAGAGGAATGATTGTGATTTTGAAACCCTGGTCAATAGTATAAGAGAGCATGGCCTGTTGCAGCCTATCCTAATAAGGCCTCTTGAACACGGCTTTGAAATTGTTGCAGGCCACAGAAGGTTTCAAGCATGCAGGACACTTCGATGGAGATTCATCACCGCAAAAATAAGGGAATTATCTGACAAGCAGACATATGAAATCCAACTTACCGAGAACATTCAAAGAAAATCAATGGATCCGATAGAAGAGGCTGAGGCCTTTAGAAGATACGTGATTGACTTTGGATGGGGTGGAGTAAGCGAGCTTGCCAGAAAAATTGGCAAAAGCGAGGAATATGTCTCGCATCATATGCAGCTGCTCAAACTACCCGATGAAATAAAGGATAAAATAGTGAGCAACTCGCTTAAGGTCAGCCAAGCTATAGAAATAGTGCAAGTTCCTCATGATAAACAGCAAAAGATAGCTAGTGAAGTGATTAACAATAATTTAACTGTAAGACAGATTCGGGAATTAAAAATGGCGCTGAAGGAAGAAGAAACATTTAACAAGATAATAGTTTCTCCAAAAGATGAATCAAGATCTTCGGCTATAGCAAAGAAAGCATCGCTTACCCTCAAGATCACGCTGGCAAGGCTGGATAACTTGATAAATGAAGTTCATACTACTATAGAGCCAGATCAGAGAGCAGAAATAATTAATTTGCTAATGGGAATAAGACTGAGGGTTCATTTCCTCATTGACGAGAGCATTCGCTTCAAAAACAAAAAATCTAACTCGTAAACCCTCACAGCCTACCTCGGAAGGAAAGGTGGGATCCACTCTTCTAGGAATTTTTTGTAATCTTTGGTTGTGTACGCAAGAGAGTGAAAAGATGGATCTTTCGTGGGTATGAAATCGTACGCTTCGTATGATTGTATGATATCTCCAAATAAGCTTCTGTAAATATCACTTTCCTCATCAGCCATTTCTTCTGATGGAAAAGCTTGTACACATATCCAGTCATATCCTCCCCGCGTTCGACCAGTAAATAGGACAAAAGGTGCATCCGCTAGATATTTTTTGAGACCTTCAAGCCTTTTCGGAAGATGCTGTGATGTTCTGAAAGTTACGAGGATTACTCTTATTACTCTGCGTCTGATCTTAGTAGTGTCAACTGATATTGTGTATCCTGTGATGACACCATCTTCTTCTAGCCTCACAATTCTTGACTCGATCTCTTCCTCTGTAAGGTCATGACCGTATCCTCTGAGAAAGTCCCAGATCTCTCTGCTATCTTGTTTTGAGTTCTTGCTCAACGTGGAAAGGAGCAGTTCATCAATGCTATCGAGCATCAGTGATGTCACTGCTATGTATTTCCTAAGTAATAGATGTTTTACGGGTTTAAGTATACTAATTTGGGAAATTCGCATCACCAACGCAATTTTTTTAACCCGAAAATGTCATATCCATAATTTTTTCACAAGGGCATATTTTGCAGGGTTGGATGAGCAATGACTTGGGCCGCTGCGGTTGCAACTGTTATGGTACTCTTGCCATTGATAGAGCCTCGTGTAGGCATAGAAGGTTTGGTAGGGGAATAGGCTAAAGACATGCACTTGTTAAATGAGTGACAAAATATAGTGCCTACCATTAAGTTACTGATTTTT
>DATFCN010000003.1:0-8292 GCA_035253045.1 Nitrososphaera sp. | reverse complement strand
TAATAGCTTGCATCCGCAATATAGGCACTTGTACAACAATTTCTGTACGCTCTGAATAAGTAGAACTACACTTGTCGAACTACCTGCTCTGCATTTGACTTTCAGGTCCCAGTGTTACAGGGTAATGGCAGAATAGGTAGTGGACTGAACTCGAGCGGATGTTATAGCAAATGGAAACTAACACCTTCCCAGCGTCAGCCTTGAAAGGAATTCGTGGCTTGAAAAGTTTTTCCTCTTAAAGTTCAATTTTTACTCGACTTTTACTTTTTCTTTTTCAGCGTTCCTGGCCTCCTGTTGGTGAATCTTGTTCAGTTCGTTCTCTAAAAACTCTTTATATTTACTGCGCTCTTCTTGAGTCATTGAATCGAGGTTTGAGCTTAGGGCTGTGCCGATTGCGGCGATTCTGTCTATAAGATCCATTGCTACAAACCTGCCTACATTGCCGACACGAAGCATTACGTCAATTTGTTTCTGCACCATGTTGCCAAAGGTTTGTAAGTCAGATGTTATCTCAAGTCCTTTCTTAGTGATAGCATAGCGACCCTCTTTATCTTCTATAACCAGGCCGTCATCTAAAAGACGACCAAGCAAAGGGTAAATGAGCCCTGGAGACGGCCTCCACTTGCCTTCGCTCTGCAAAGTAGCTTTGTCAATTATCTCCTTCCCGGTCATTGGCTGATCCTTCAAGAGAGATAATATGTATTGTCTAGAAAAGCCACGGGGGATTGCACTTCCTACACGTGCTAACCATTCAGGTATCATATCGCTAGTAATATCGCTAGCGATATATATGAACTTTGTGCTCATGAATCAATGCAACCGAAATAGGTTTATCGTAGTATTAGGAAGGACCTTTTTTGTTAGCCAATATATGATAAAGTACCTGGTTTTGCACAATAAAGATGGGCTTAAATTCAAGAGCAACACAAAGATAGTTGCGTAGCTTGCCGTCTTCCAGGATTTTGATAGCTGGCTCGGAGTAAAGGGCATACACCACTAACTGTTTTATTAAACATCATTCTACTATATTGAAGTGGCGACAGAGCAACTATTCGTTAGCATCATCATCATTCTTGTCGCTGCTAGAATTCTGGGCGAAATCTTTCAGAGGATAGGCCAGCCACCGCTTATAGGTGAGCTGTTGGCCGGACTCGTAATAGGTCCGTCGATTTTTGGGTTAGTGCTTCCAAGCACTGACCTACACGTGCTCTCAAATCTGGCTATCTTCTTTTTGATGTTCCTTGCGGGCCTCGAGATGGATCCACGCGAGATTAGACGCGCTGGTGGGTCTGCAATTGTGATATCGATAATTGCATTCTTTATTCCACTCTTATCGGGCACAGGCACATCGTTACTCTTTGGGCTCACAATTGTTCAGTCGCTATTTATGGGCTTACTATTGTCAATAACTGCTGTACCCGTTAGTGCTATAGTGCTAATGCAGTTTGGCATTCTCAACAGTAAGCTTGGAAATACTGTGGTCACAGCAGCGGTTGTCAACGATATCATGTCACTTATTATGCTTTCCATAATTCTACAACTCGCAGCGGACGGTGGGAGGGGACAGCTTAATGTTGGTAACATTGTCGTCTCTGGTATCAACATAGCGGTATTTTTAGGAGGTATCTTTTTGCTAGACATGTTACTCAGGAAAATTGCAGGTGGACTACGAAGGAAAGTTGAGCCATATTTTAGGAAGCTTCAGACAAAGGAGGCTGCCTTCGGGGTGTTACTGATAACGGCGATAGCCATATCCCTTATAGCCCAAGACATAGGGCTTCATTTCGTAATTGGCACGTTCTTCTCAGGTCTAGTAGTTTACAAGGGGAGAATAGGTCGGGAGAATTTTACCAAGGTCTACGGAACTATTTCAGCGATTACATTTGGTTTTTTCGCGCCAATATTTTTCGCGCTAATAGGTATAGAATTCGATGTCCAGTCACTTATCAATGCGATACCTCTCTTTTTTGCTCTGCTTGGAGTTGCAATTGCTACTAAGGTTGCCGCGGGGTACATCGGCGCAAAGATAGTAGGATTTAGCCCTGAAGTAAGTCTAGCAATAGGCTTTCTAATGAACGGGAGAGGAATGGTCGAGCTTGTAATTGCCTCAATCGGGTTTGGAGCTGGAATTATAGATACAACCCTGTTTTCAATAGCAGTCGCAATAGGACTTGTTACTACAATTCTTGCACCGTTAACATCACGCCCTATTATCAGCAAGGCAAAGTCTAAGGGTAACGACGCGGTCTTGATCAAGGATCCGTCGAGCAAGGACTGGCAATCAGAAGTGGCCTAGTGGCTTTTTCATTTATTTTGCCGCGACTCTCTGACGGGACTTTATCTATTTCCGAAAAGGGTTCTCGCTAGTGGGGGAGATTAGATATGTATGGATGAGTGAAGAATTACTAAGAGGTTCACCTGTAATCAGACGCTGCGATAAACGTGCTTTTGTTTACAGCAAGTCTGCCGTCCATCCTGAGCTATACCAAACCTCCGTCCTTCCTTAAATCCTGCTACACTTTATCTTAGCAACTATCGTGCGAGGATTGAATACTATGTACACTTACGGTCTGCGAGTGACTTTAGTTGCGCCTGTTGAAGCTCTTAAATGCCTACAAATCCTACCCATGTATGCCATTGACGGAAGAACGATAATGAGCAGCGAAGATGACCTGAACCCAATATACTTTCCTTACGGACTATTACCTAGGTAGGTAATTTTATAAAACCAATCCAGGACATCATCGTATTGGTGCGCAATCGAAAACAACGTCTTTTGAGAAACCAGAGAAGAGTCGGCGAGACCATAACTATTGCAAGTGGCATTGGGCTAGCACTCCTTGGCTCATTTCTTGGAGTCCAGTTCGTATCTTACGGTGGACTCTGCATAGCAGGACTTGGAATCGTCTCCGTAATCTGGAGATGACCTACATGGGCGAGATAATATGATTGCCATATTTACCTCTAGGTAAATGTCAGGGCGTTAAACCAAAGCCGTTGCAACGTAATTTGAAGACATCCATACAGGTAGATTCAGTGCCTAGATGAGCAAATGTATTGCTCTAGCGTCATAATAGATAATTCGACACCAGAAAGCAAACTGATATTCAGTTGCTGAAAATAGCCATTCAAAATAGAGCAATATGACAAGTAAGGTTCAATGGAGCAATTTGCTTAAAGGGAGCACAATCACAGGCACAAGTTGCACAAGATTCAACCCCGCAAAGAGTTTAGTTTCAGCACCGGACACGACGAAAATGAGAAGGGAATCTTCACGTATTTCTGAGATGCTTAGCACAGATTATCGAGTACAGTCCGGACTCCTAACGAACCACCAGCTCGTGGCGTATGGAAATTATCGAACAGCCCTACCATACCTTAGTCATACTTCAAAGAATATCTTTGACCAGTAAGATGGGCTAATAGCTCACCTGCCTCGCCCAACATAGCATCAACTTCTTCTATGTTGTCCTTTCTTTGTCGGCTTTGTTGCTCCAATTCTTGCCTGCTTCTTGTCAATTCTTCTGTGTATTGCGTAATCTGTTCTTCAAGACTTTTAACTTTTAAAAGTACTTGTACATTGAGCTGTTGAGATAAATCAATTTCTTCTTTGATTTTCTGGGCTCTATGCTGAAGGTCTGGTAATGACTTTAAAATAGTATCCACATATTGCAGTACCTTATCTGAATCTTTTAGCTGGATTTGGCCACTATCTATTGACCTATGAATTTCCCGCAGGAGATTAGAGTAGGGCGACACATTTTTTTCATACAATATGAGCCAGGGCTCATCCAGCAAGGTCTTCAGATGCTGTTCTGTCTCTTTTGTGACGCCGTAGGAATATTTCGTAAATGCGCGTGATAAATGGGAAAAAAGTTCTCTGATTTTGGCATGAAACTCTTCCTGCCTCTTTTTTGCTTGATCTATCTGTTCCATGTTAGTAGAGGCTTGCTCATATTCCGTAGAGCCGCGAACGCCTGCAACTTCGCTCTTCAAAACGTCCAACTCTCTTTCGATATCTCGAATCCTATTTTCTACATTTTTTGCAGAAGACTCAGCTGCTTTGATAGCTGACACCTTTTGCTGAGCAGTATTCATAATATTCTTACACTTGTTTATTGGCTCACGTTTTCGATCGAATTCGTCGATCATCATCCTTGTCTCGTTTAGCAGCTTCGTCAAGTATTCAAATTCGTCCTTCATCTTGCCAGAGTGTTTTTTCATAAAGGCGTTGAGCACTTTGCTGTGCGAGCCACTTACTTCTCCAAATCGCTTCATCATATTCTCGAACCTTTCTTTGAACTTCTTGGCGTCATTTGCGGTTTGGGGAAAAGGCAGTTCTGATGATGCTTCCCGCTTTAGCGATGATACAACCGTCCTCTTTGCGTGTTCCACTACGGATTTGAGCCTTAGCTCCAGTCCCTCAAGCTTGATACTTTCCTTATCCATGTCCCTTGCGAGCGTATCGATAACCTTAAGTGATTGTAATGCAGTCCCGTGAATTCGAGTTAGTGAAACTGAGAGCTCATTCACCTTTGAAGATTCAATGCTGTGCAACATATCCTGTGCCTGCCTGATTGAAAGCGTATCTGTGGTCGGCATTGGAATTGGCTGCTCAGCCGGCGAAGCATTGCTAGCCTTTCTTTTAAAAAGCCCAAATGGAGGCACTGTAATTGATTCTTGCAAACTTCATGAAAAACGTTACGATCGAGTAATGCTTAATGGATATGGATGCTTGATAATAGTATAGCTATGGGAGAGGGAAGATCGTTTAACCTAACCCTTGGAAGCTGCAAGGAAGCTACGGAGAAGGTCCGTCTTTGGTTGCAAAGACACCAGTCTAAGCTGCTTGCTATAGATGTTGTGTGTTTGGTTCTCCTCTTCATTGTCTATCTTTTTCCTTCTGCATTTCAGTTCCTCTTTAAGGAAAACATGATCGCTATCCAGGTAGCAACAATGATTCTTGTTTTTTCAATAGCTCTGTCAATTGTATCCCGCGGGATAGTTCCAATAGTCATTTGCGCCTTGGGAGTCGTCCTTGTTCACAATTCGATTATACTCCCATACTATGCAAAACCGGAGCCAGGCGAAGCTTCCTTTGGGGAAGTGAAAGTTAAGTGGACTTTGTATACGCCGACAGCTGTCAGCATGGGCTCAGGAATGCATTTTTTTCTTGGAGTTTCAATGCTTATCTTCAGCATAGTAGTTGCTTACAGGCCCTCACTCCTTTTTACAAGAAATAGACCAGAGTCGATTGAATCTGAATGGTTGAAGTATCCTCTTTGGCATGATCGTACCCTTCTAGCCGATAGCAAGGCAGAATATTCAATTCCGATCATGAAACTTGTGACAGAACAAGAAAGATACATTCTTTGGCGCTACGAGTATATTTTAGCAAATATCTATGGAGATCCATATCTTGTTAGGCCTCAAGGTCTAGTGCCAAAATATTCTACCAATATTTATAGGGATCCGGAAAGTGGCCAAATCGTAGGCAAGGCTCGCTATAACGGCTTCTTTGTCTAAGTATCTTGCCTACTGTTTAGCAGCGTTTCATTGGCCTGTCTGCCAAACATTGCAAGATGGTCCTGATTTCACAGCTTCTTTTTCCTTCAGTCGATTATTTCACATCGACTTATTTTTTTCAAGCTATCTTGCTGATAGGCTGTCGAGCTACGGAATTATTTTTTGTTGGTCCACAACCCCGATTCCTAATAGCCTTCACCATGTCAAGTTCTGTTGGGATTATTAATTTGTCGATCGCCTCTGGGCCAAGCCGTTATCATTGGAAGGGGAACGATTCTAAAGTAGGTATTGTATCGTCTGATTTTCTAAATAATAATTGTCAGAGAAAATTATTTTCTAGCTCTGATCCAGACCAGCCGCTCCAATAGTAGGTGCAATTGCAATTGTAATAATTTAGTCAAGACACAGACGTATATCTAGGAGCAGCAAATATGAGTTCCCATTGATAGAAGTTTACTTTGATGGTCTCTGTCAGCCAATCAACCCCGGAGGCATCGCATGTTATGCGTTTTTAGTCAAAAAAGACGGAAGGACCGTTTATAGCGATTGCGGGATTGCAGGAGAGCCCTTTTCAAAGGACTCTACCAATAATGTGGCAGAATACACTGCACTTATAAACGCGCTGAACTGGCTTCTAGAAAACAATTATAGTTCAGCGAAGGTCATGATTAAGAGTGATTCTCAGCTTATTGTAAAGCAGCTTACAGGCGACTACAAAGTAAAAGCAAGAAGGATTATGGATCTCTACAAGCAAGTACTCTTGCTTAAGACTAACTTCAAAGATGTTCAAATTGATTGGATACCAAGGGAGAATAATAGAGAAGCAGATAGGCTTACTAATATAGCATATAACAAGGCAGTGCAAGCTAACCCAGAATATCTTGGCAGAGTAAATGACGCGAGGAGGTAGAGCCTCCTTTATATGAGCTATAGAGACTTTCGTAGGATAGGGGTCAAACGGTCAGCCCTGACCAGAAGATGTAGAGCAATGAAGGTATGAGCTTGCTTCTTCAACATTCCTAGGTGGGTGAATGGTTGGTTTTAATTCAAACCTTTACTCTATCGTTAAAATCAAGACCAACTGCGCACCGTTACGAAAGGTCAGAGTCGTCGGTACTGGCAAAGCGACTCCTGCTTTGGGTTATGACAGGCAGTATCTCGTCTATTATGATCGAGTCGAAATTCTTTTCTTCAACGTCCAAGGTCACCAATAGATAGTAGAATTTATTTATTGGGATGGTAGCACGTTGCAGTAATTCATATCGCCCAAATGAGTATACCATCTTACCTATCTTAGGTTCAAACTTTCCCCGTGTTCTTTGCCGAGCGATCGCTGTTGCAGCATATTCTTCATTTTCTTCATCGGAGAGCAGAAGTTTTACCCCTTCTTGAGCCCTCTGTGCAAGTATGACACCGTTCGTGTTTACTATTCCGGTCCACCGAATAGAGTTATGTTTTGCAACAACGTCTTCACATACTGAATTTAGAAGTTCATAATCAATTTCCAAATCCGTCCACATCGGGTATAGTTGCGTGGCCTAATAAAACCGCTGGTTATAGCTATATATTATCACATCCGTTAAGGGTTTGCATAGAGATGTCTGAATATGAATCTGGAACCTTTCGATGCAGGGACTGTGCGAAGGAATTCCTGACAAAAGACGAGGCAGACAGGCATTATATCGAGCATCATTCAGACGTAATAGTAGGCGAATGACATGCTTACCTGGAAATGATAAAAAGCAATAGTCCCCTTCGTTTAATAGACGTTAATGTATAAGTGATCTTGTCCTATATGCAGTGTGGTTTTTGTGGCACACGGGAATCTATGCCATTCAGATGTCGCTATTGTAAAGAGACCTATTGTACTATCCACAGGTTGCCTCCTAGCCATAACTGCTTTTTTCTGAAGGATTACCTTGAGCAACCTGCAAAGGATCGGGAGTACCTGGAACGAATAGACAGAAGATCTAATTCAATACAAGGGCGGATGAGATCTTCGCTGCACAATGCAGTCTATTTACGGTTCTCAAAGGCAGAAGTCCTTCACTTACTGATAGCTACTAGTCTCGTTGCCGCAGTAGGGATGTCATTGTACAGATTCCAATTAAGATGGGACTTCCTCGCTATTTTTATCAGCGCATTTATTGTTCACGAACTCGGACACAAATTTCTTGCACAATATTATAGGGCGTGGGCAGAATTCCGCGTATTGTTCTACGGCGCTGTCGTCACGGCTATTTCAGCTCTTCCGTTCTTCCCATTTAAGTTCATAGCGCCAGGGGCAGTCATGATTAGTGGTAATCTAAGTTCGGCTCGCAGCGGCAGGGTTTCATTAATTGGGCCTCTCACAAACATAGCCATGGGGACAGGCTTCCTCTGCGCATACTTTTTAATCTCGGCTATAGACATAGCAAATCCTATCCCGTTATTGGGAGTGAGGTTCAACGGCTTTATTGCATTTTTTAACATGATACCATTCATGGGGCTTGACGGGCAGAAAATCTTTGATTGGAATAAGATCATCTGGTTGTTGACAATGGGAGGGTCAATAGGACTCTTTATTGTAGGAGACTTGCTTTCAGGAGGTGCCACAACAGGCTTTCTCAGGCGATTTTTTTAATGAGATGACAATAATCTTTTTACATATGTAAAGCAAACCGATTTCTCCGCCCCGACCGCATAGCCCCTCTATGGCATTCACAGGAACCTAATCGTAGCTAACCAGAATTGGTCCTGCAGCTGTAAGGCGATGGCAGATGGCAG
>DATFCN010000002.1:0-6879 GCA_035253045.1 Nitrososphaera sp. | reverse complement strand
CCGAGAAAGCAGGTCTAAGAGAATACAGTTATGTCAGCTAACTAGTTGGCTAGTCAGGTAACTTCCTTGAACTGTATTCCTTTTTGTTTTAGAAATTCTATCAGTCGATGTGCGTGTTTTTCGTTTTCGAGCTCAAGACTTAGGTAAACCCCTGCAGTTCCCGCAGGTATGTGTGCGCTCAACCTGTCATGCTCAACCTCAACTATATTTACACTCAGCTCTGCAATACCATCTACTACACTCTTAAGTGCGCCTGGCTTGTCTGGCAATAGAATAAAAATCTTCAGTAGCCTACCCATTTGCATTAGGCCCTTGGCCACTACCTGGCCCAACAGGTACATGTCGACATTACCTCCAGAGATGACGGCGGCGACCTTGTCATTTCTTTTGTATGCAGATGTCCCCGTCGAAAGAAGGTAAGCTAGGCTGGCCGCTCCTGCCGGCTCAGCAACCAGTTTGGCGCGCTCCATCATCAGAAACATCGTCTTTACTATTGACGTATCATCAACTAGGACAATATCGTGCAGGTACTTGCCTAGTATTTGGTACGTGAGTTCGCCTGGTTGCTTGACTGCAATACCGTCTGCTATGCTATAGCCACGCTTTGTACATTGAAGCGATCCCCTTGCAAGTGATTCTTTCATGGCAGGAAATGCTTTTGATTCAACACCTATTATCTTAACATTCGGCTTTCTTGACTTGACTGCAATGGCAATGCCAGCAGCAAGGCCTCCGCCCCCTACGGGCAAGTATACTGCGTCTAAGTCGGGGAGATCTTCGAGAAGCTCAAGACCGATCGTACCCTGGCCTGCAATGACGTCAGCATCGTCAAAAGCATGAACTATTGTACTGCCATCGGCCTTGGCAATCTCTTGAGTGGCGTCCCATGCATCATCATAGTTGGCGCCTCTGCGAATTACTTTAGCACCATATGATTTAGTTGCTGCAACTTTGGCTGGCGACGCGTACTCGGGCATGACAATAGTGCACGGGATCTTTCTGATCATGGCAGCGTATGCCACTCCTTGAGCATGGTTCCCTGCGGAAGCTGCAATTACACCATATCTTGCCTGCTTTTCAGATAGTCTGCTTATTTTGACAAAAGCTCCGCGTACTTTGAAAGATCCTGTAACCTGCAGACATTCCAGCTTAAGAAATACGTTTGTCCCTGCAATACCCGAGAAAGTTCTTGAAGTTTGAAGGGGAGTTTTCCTAATTGTCCCTGATAACAACTCTTGCGCCTTGACAATATCTTCGATAGTCGGTATACGCCTTTCTTTTTCAGGGTTCCATACGCTCGCATCATTCATTTATTTATGCAATGCATCAGCAGTTTATGCCTTAATTATAATTTGTGCTAGCCTGGAGGTCAGGCATCCCACCACCGAGTCGAACATCCATCTAAGCAGATTTATGAATAATTGTGCCTAGGGGGTTCAAGGGCTCTCCTATTTTGTTTATATGACGTGGGAGCTCGTAAATAAATCAAAACCGCGGTGGTGAACTGCCGAACTCTATCATGTTATTTGAGTCCTTGACATGGGAAAACACTATCTCGGCAGGCACAACAGCGCACATTTTTTCTGCAATTCTACGGTAGAGGGAATAACCAATGGCTAGCAAATGTACCATCAAGGCTGCTTCCTAAAATAATAGTAAGATATGGGAATACTTAAAACAAAAAATACGTTAAGGAGGACAACCCTCCATCTTTTGAATCCAGTAGCCTTTATTTTGTATCGCCTTTTCTACAAATGGTGGTGCTTGCTGTATGTGGCAGAACTGACATTCTTCCTGTGTCATTTTCTGTCCACTTTGTCCTGCTGTGGAAAGGTATTCTTTGCCATATTCAATTGCCTTCTCGTGCGGTGTATTTGAGTCTACAATCACGTCAAAGTGCATAATCCTTCCATCACTCCTCGTAACATAGGTATCGTATACTGCACATTCCATATTGGACGAAATTATATCTTATGGTATTTATTCGATCTCTTTTTTTTCTAGGTCCGAGATTGAGCAGATAATGTTTGAAGAGGTTTATAGCGGTAACAGAAACACCCGCCTATACACTAATGCTCAACATGCTGAACACTTTCTATCAAGCTCGAATGTACTCACGAGTTAGAATATTCGTGCCTACAATAGTGAGAAAATTTTTCTGCGCATCTTGACTTCGCCTAGCATAAACAAGCCCACAGCGTCACAGGCTGCGTCATTTATATTGCGCAGGTCTTCGCTTCAAATCTGCCGCTAATTCCGCATTTCGATGATATATTGATATGGAAAATCTTTATTGGGCATACATATCTAATTAAGTACTTGAATGTATCCGAGCGATATTTTATCAAGGATGTATGCAGGCGATAGTAATACAAAGCTCTACCCAAAAAAAGAGGAGGCGCCTTCAGAACTGGATGATATTCTGCAGACCAACGTCTTCAATGTGATGCTGAACCGCAGATCGCAACGCAAGTTTGATGATAGAGAGATTGAGGATTGGAAGCTTGAAATGATCTTTGCAGCAGCTGATACTGCTCCAACGGCTGGAGGCTTTCAAGGCTTTGAAGTTTATCACGTAAAGAACCCCGAAGTTAAGCTCAAACTAGTAAAGGCTGCCAACAACCAGCCGTATGTCAACGCTCCAGTAGTCCTGGTTTTTTGTATGAATCCCTCAAGAGTCAAGATGAATTTTTCTCAGCACATAATCAAAAAGTTCTCTGTACAAGATGCCACACTTGCTGCAGCTTACGCTCAGCTTGCGGCTCATGCACTTGGTCTGACTTCTGTATGGATTGGCATGATAGACGAGCAAAAGGTAATGCAGGCGCTTGTGAGTGATCTTATTCCTGCAGTCATCTTATGCCTTGGGTACTCACAAAGGATGCTGCATCCTAAGCCAAAAAGAAAGCTCACTGAGTTGATAAATGAGATCTGACAATTGATAACTTGAAACAGCAAAAGTAAAGGCTTCCAACACACATAGTGCCTACAAACTCGTAACCCGTGGTCATATATTATAGCAATCATGAGAGAGCGCGCGTCTGAGATGCATTATAACTTTAACTTTGCTGACTAAAGGCTCCGATCAGCAGCTCACCATATGCTTATCGCAATATCCAGATTGTATCGCATATACATTTTGCGTCAGAAATAGTATCCTATTCTTTTTGACAAGCTATGTCTTGTTTGTTTATGGTTAGAACTAGCGTGACATCTCCTTTTCTTCTTATTAGCTTTATGCTGTTCGCAAATCTTGTCTTGGTAAACTCTACATTGCTCCTGTTCGATTCTATACTTATTGAGACCTCGAATAACACAATACACTAGCCTGCGATTCGTCGAAGCGTTTCTTCTACGGCGCCCAGATCTTGCGAGAGCATCTGAGCGGCCCCTTTTGGTAGCCTCGAGGTGTCAAGAAATGCCTCCCTTTTTCTGGTCTTTTTATTCTTCACGATCTCAATGTCGAAGTAATTGGTGACGCCTTCTTCTCCTTGCATAAGCTTATTGTAATCTATCAATACAGGTGATGTCCTGTAGAATTTTATAAGGAGATCATTTAATTTTGAAAGAAGCTCGTTTTTCTTTGCACCTGTCTCCTTAAAGTCTGGAAACTGATCTTCAATAATTGAAGTCTTTTTGGTAAGCTCCTCGACAAACCTCTCATCTTCAAACATTCTTGCAAAAAGTTCCTCAAACCCTAAATTAGTGTAGCCTCTTTTTTCAAACTCTGTAGCAAGCACCTTATCAGCTGCGCCTGTAAGATTCTTTAAAACAAAAGATGCTCTATTCTCAATTTCTGCAAGTTCTCTCTGTGTGTCGATGACACGCCTATCTACCTTATAGTAGAGTAGGACGTGGAATTGGATACCAAAATAAATACTAATGTAAAACTGGTCAGCCTCCTTGGTAAATGTAGCATATGTCCTATGTATGTCTTCTGTAGCTGAATTAAGGATCCCACTGAACGTCCAGCCTTCGAGAGCTTTTCCAAGGCGTTGGAAAAAATTCTGCACCTTCTGTGGGTCAAAAGTCTGAGCCTGAGTTACTGTGCCATCGCCCAGCATGGCATTTGCTTCGTACATTTCAATAGAAGGCTTTATAGAATCCAGAAAAGACTGTTGCATATTTTCGGCTACTACATTTAGATGTCTGCAAAAATAGTCATCTCCCTTAATTGGTACCCTCATTGCTAGAAGGTGTATCAAACGATCTAATATATTCACGTTTAAATGGAATAAACTGTTATTCAGCTCAGATTTGACTGCCGCAAAAGAGCAAAAGAACGGGGGTGGACATGACAGCACCAACAAAGACCTTTTCAATATGATAATGAATAATGAAAAGAAAAGCAGTGAAATGACTAAGATAATTGATTCAGAAACCCTTGTCTCTCAGACGCAGGATAGGTTATGGCGGGCACTCAAACGCCGATTTCAATATGATGCATCGCTACAGCCTGGTCAAGAGTTCCTACTGAACCATGTTAGCACAAAGCTTCCACTTGTTATAATGTATGCTGACTTGGTGGGCTCAACCAACATGAGTATGACATTACCTGCTGACAAGTTGACTACGATAATAAGGGCTTTCACATATGAAATCTCACAAGTTATTTACAATCATAGTGGTTACGTCCTCAAATATGTTGGTGATGCTGTCATTTCATTCTTTCCTGCTAGCTATAATAAGCTGCTTGCGTGTGATAGAGCAGTGCAGTGCTCCAAGTCAATGCTTGCAGTAGTAAAAAACGGAATCAACCCAATTCTTAACCAATATGACTACCCTGAGCTGAATGTCAAGATAGGGATGGACCAAGGTGAGAATGTTATCGTACAGTATGGCCATGACCGAAGCTCCCCAATTGATATTCTTGGATATTGCATGAATATAGCAGCCAAAATAACCTCGCTCACAGGACCCAACAAAATCTCAATTGGGCAGTATGTATTTGATATGCTGCATCCGTCCATCAAGTCGAAATTCATTGAGGTCAAATTTGGCACGGATGAGTGGAGGTATACAGACAGGCACTCGGGCCAACTTTACAGGGTTTATTCCCTAAATGATAATCTCGAATAAAAAAAAGAGGTCAAACAATTGGAGATAATAACAATTCTCTATTAAATAGAAGAAGAGACTAACGGTATGACTTTTGCTTTCTCCGTCGTGCGCTAGGGCCACCGAATTTTTTGGACTCTGTCTGTCTGCTGTCTCCAGACAGCAGATGCCTATCATATTCTGTAATCTTTCTCCTTATCTCCTCACGCATGCTTCTTGTAAGAGGATGTTCTTTTGGATCCTTGCCTCCCTTTTCCTGGCCTGCTAGGGCACGTGAAATTGCAACCGCACCTGCAAATGCCTGTCCCATAAAGCCGCCACCGTGGACTTGAACGTCCACATCGATCCTATTGCGCAATTCACCTATGAGCGTAAGCGGCGTAAGAAGAAGCTCTCTTGCGATTTCGGGTGTTACCATCTCTGCTGGCTTATTATTCATCCTCACCTTGCCGGTCCCTTTAGCTATTATCGCAACGGCTTTGCTTGTTTTGCGTTGTCCTGGATAGAGGTCTACCTTGTTTATCATTGTCCCTTCCATCCTATCTGCTTGGCAACTTCGGCAACCGAGATATAGTAGGATTCTGGCTTCGTAATCTTTGAGTCATCAAAAGACTTCATCTTGTAGTCCCTCATCTCTTTAGGGACTCCCATATATACTCTGAGACGCTTAAATGCACTTATACCGCCTGACTTCCGCTTGGGGACCATTCCTCTCACCATCTTAGATAGTATAGTGTCTGGCCTACGCGGGTGGAAAGGCCCATGAATTGGGTTTGTCACGGAATTAATACTCAAATACTCCTTGTATGAGTCAATCGTTCTGTAGCGGTTACCTGATAGCATCGCCCTCTCGGCATTGACGATAACAACTCTATTGCCCTGCAATAACAGCTTGGAAACATGTGAGCACATCCTACCAGCAATGCAGTTTGTTGCATCAACTACTATGATAGGCTCCTGCTGCTGCCTTTGTACTGCTTTTTGCTCACCCAATTATTCTCACACCTTTACCATCGGGATACATCTCTATCAAACCATCAAATGTCACTACCTTACCACCAGATTCTATGATCTTTTTAGCGGCGCTCTCTGATATCGAAAAAGCACAAACAGTCAGCTTGTGGCCAAGACTTCCCGTTCCTAGAACCTTTCCTGGGATCACTACGACCTCATCGGCCTTGGTTACTTGTGCAAGTCTGCTGACATTAATCTCGCGCCGATTGGCTCTAGGACCTTCAAGCTCTCTTTGCAGAGCCCGCCATACGGGTGCCTTCTTTCTCTTAAAGGCATTACGAAGGCTCCAAATTGTGTTGTCAACCGCCGTCTGGACAAACATCGTAATACAAAATCGTATTCAAAAGTCCCCAAATAAATGTAGTGGCAACCTGAACTTACATATACCGTTGAATGTTCAGAGGTATTTCTACCGACAAGGCTATTCCAAATTGGTCCTGTTTGAATGAATATCCTTGCTATCTAAACTCGCTCTAAAAAATTCAGGGCTCATAGTGAAGATATCTGTTATCGGAGTACAATCTCTATGCGTTCTTTGGAATTTTAAGAGTGGAGACTAACTGTTTGAAGCTCTTGATCTTTGCAACTAGTCGTTCGCATGCAGACAACAACACCTCTTCGGCCGTCAGCGCGCCATTTGACTCAAGGATTAGTATTGTTTCATCGTCGTTCTCGCCATCCTTTACTACAGCAGCAGATGTCGGCTGCCATTTTGCATGGTCTTTGCCAGTGCCCAGCCTAGCATAGGCTTCAAACTTCAATTTCTGATTGGGCGCCAAAACGACGATCGGAATATCTTTACTGACG
>DATFCN010000001.1:0-9296 GCA_035253045.1 Nitrososphaera sp. | reverse complement strand
TTCAACGCCGGATCCTATTCGTCGATAGTGATATGTAAGATATTACTACCATTGTTATTCTATATAAAAGGAAGTTGTGATATGCATCTAATCTTTCTACCAAATATGGGAAAGGGGAAATTGGAATATCCTCGTTATACCTTGTAGGTTGCTTAAGAATTCGTCTGAATTTCAGCTTCATGACACCGAACAATTTCAGATAATTCACCATAATTGTGGCTATTCTTTGGGTGTTATTTTCGGGTTAAATTTGTCTCCCATCCCACCGAACCAGCAAATAAATTGCCCAAATTGGCTGGTGGAAGTAATGGGTCAATCTGTCCTGTATTCCAGCGAACCCGCATGCTTTGCATGGAACAAAAACCTCTCTTTTTGGCGATTATTAATTAGCTGAAAGTGTTTTTTCTATTTCTCTCACCATGACAGGCATGCGGATTGGCTTTCTTAAGATTCCCTTAATGCAACCATGTTCTATGAGGTGATCAATCATAGTTTGTTCCAATTCATAAGCACTAATTAGGATAGTTTTGACTCCGTTGAGTTCATGTATCTTACAGGCGACAACGTCGCCCGTCATGTCACCAAGTTTATAGTCAAGCAGAAGTACATCTACCTTTTTTCCTTGGTGCTTCTCTTCAAGGAATCTCTCTAAACAGTCCTTTCCAGACTCTGCAACAAGAATATTATAAGCCGACTCCAAAGTATATTTGAAAAGAAGTAGCAGGTCGGTCTCATCATCGCAGATCATTACTGTCTTGCGAAGACTGGGCATGTATAGTTTTGTAATAGCTATGCGTTTAGAAAAGGTTATTACTACAATATTATATAAAAATTTAGCGTACCAAGTTATCTATAGGATTTACGTCATAGCAGTTGAATGTGTCTCAAAGACCCGCAAGGAGCAGTAGCAGCAGCATTTTACATCTTGTCCTGATTGGTGCTATAGCAATCGGTCTTGCAATTGCATCATATCAATATTCTACTTTTACTTCGCAGGAGATAACAAGAATTGCTGCTGCGGACATAAGGTCTAATGCCGAAATACAAGCCCATGACATAGTAAACAACCTAAAAAACAAGATGGGTACTGTATATAGCAACCTTCTACTACTTTCCCGTATCCCCACCATACAAAATCAAGACTTGGAAACCTCAAAGAAGCTGTTCTCTGATGCACAGGAATCCACAAGTGATATCACTTCAAGCTACTTTTGGGTCGACAAGAATGGAAAGCTGATTTGGGCTAATGCATTTGAAAATCAGACAGTATATCAGCAGTATGCAGGCGGCGATAGAAGCTTTAGACCATATTTTTCTGAACCTCGAGATACACTCAGACCATATTTTAGCGCGCTAATCGAGTCTGTGGATCAGGTACCGCGACTTTATATTGCGCAACCTGTAATTTTGGACACCAGCGATAATAGCAACAATAACAATTCAACATTCAACGGAGTTGTCGTTGCAGCCATTGACGTTGAACAGCTCGGTCAATTGGTACAGAGCCAGCTATCGCCCAAATTTGATAGTACTTTTGGAATGGTTGATAGAGATGGTATGATCTTATATGCTCGCGACACCACACAGATAGGAAAGGATGTTTTCGGGGATGAGGTTCAAGGTATCATTCCCGCAGAAATAAGACAGTCGTTCAATTCCTTTATACAAGAATCACTATCAGGTCGTGCAGGATCGGGAGAAGTTACTGTCCAAGGTAATACAAGCACGATTGCGTATGAGCCAGTTTCGTTTAGTGGGGAAGACAACTTTGCGGTTGGCTATATTTTAGTACCACACAAGTTTGAACAAACATTAGGACCCCTCGTTGACCAGCAGCGGAATTTCAACTTGATTATAATAGCATCGATAGCAGCAGTTGCGGTTGGGATTGCATATTCTATCCTGATCTGGAATAGGAGATTATCAGAAACGGTCAAATCAAAGACAGCTGAGCTTGAACAGGCAAACAGGTCTTTAACGGAAGCGATAGACCAGCTCAGAGACCATGATAGGATGCAACGAGAATTTATCAATGTAGCGGCTCATGAATTAAGAACGCCTACTCAGGCAATCCTTGGCTATTCAGATCTCTTTTACCTAAGACCAGAAAGCAGAGAGGACGTAATCAAGGCGATAATTAGAAATGCAGAGCGTCTTCAGAGATTATCCAGTGACATTCTTGATGTAACAAGAATAGAAGGGCACCGGCTTAATCTGAATAGAGAGCAATTCAATTTATCAGAAGTAATTGCTTTAGCTATAGAGGATGGAAAGAGAAGGATAGAGGATAGCAAGATCAAAATTGAATATACACCTAAAAATATAATGATAGAAGCTGATAGAGAGCGAATAACTCAGGTTATTTCAAACCTCTTAAGCAATGCTTTCAAGTTTACAAAACAAGGAACAATTTATGTTTCTGAAGAGAATAAAGATGGGCAAATAAGAGTTTCAATCAAGGATAAGGGCACAGGAATTGACTCTGAAATTATGCCGAGACTTTTTACAAAGTTCACAAGCAAGTCCCAGACAGGAACTGGTCTAGGATTGTTCATATCAAAAAGCATTATAGAAGCCCATGGTGGCAAGATATGGGCGGAGAATAATAGCGATAGAAAAGGTTCAACTTTTACATTTACTCTCCCCTTGGGACCTTGACGCTTCCTTTTGCAGATTGATCTCAATTTTCAGTTGCACATCACCGAACCCTGTTTAATTGCATAATGACCAGATTTTGATGTTATCCGCGCCTTTAAGGCGCTGCAAGCTAAGCGGTTAGCAAGATATTATTATGTTAAAAATGGCATCAGGCTACCTAACTCATTCATTAACTATGCCAAAAAAGAAGAGAAATAAAGATTCCCAACTTTCAATCTTTTCCTAATCAGTGATAGACACAATTATCGAGAAGATAACAAATTGAAAAAGGAGAACGAACACTGCCCCAGAGAAAAACGTCGTTTTGTGTGTTCCTGCTCGTCCCACACCTTGTTATTCTTGCCCTGTGGCGTTGTTGATATTGCTGTTGCTGCTGCTGTTCGTATTGTTATCGTTGCTGGTGCTGCTGATGTTATTATTACCCGTTAGCGATGAGGGTGACAATAGTGACAGTCCGGGTAATTGTGACTGAGTTATTGCAATTGTAACGGCTACAATGATGACCAAGGCTATAATGGCATAGATGGCTGTCTTATCCATTATGTATACCGTATATCTTGTATCCTCCTCTTGTATAAGCTATTGTGTTGTGATCCTTCTTCTTCTCGTCCCTCATCATCTTTCGATGTTCTAGAGTCTCCATAGCGTTGTACTAGACGTACCCTTCGATATACTAGAGGGCTGAAGTCTCTATTCTTGTTAGCTTCCAAATATGCTTGATCCATGAGGAACTATACAACAACGCTACTGCTATATTCGTCGTCACGAGTCATGCAAATCATTATGGTTTTGAGAGCGAAATTTTGGTTGTGCGCTTCAGTACAATCTCTACTAAACATTAGCATTCCCTGATAACATATTAGCAATAGGGAAGTTTGATTTCTTTACTGTGGGAGGCACCATTAGAATGTGAGAGTGGAGAGCTAGATGGTTTCTATTTGAAGCTGATGCTTCTGCTCCTATTATCGGAAACCAGACTGTCGTCACTAGGTAAGTAGACAGAGAAGAATAGGAGACTCAATAGCAATAACCATCTTGAGGAATTGTACATATCACTGGCAGCGCATTCGATCGTCAATGAGTTGATCAAATGCTCTATGCTTCCCGTCAGTGCTGGCTCACGAATAACCAGCTGAATCACATTCACAGAAGCAAGAAAACTATAAAGCTAAGGGGATTCTTCTCAAAATCGCTAGAATCCGCTTGAACGACCGCTATCGTTCCAGGTTCCACCGAACCCGCGTAATTAGCTGATTCTTGCAACACACCATCTAAAGAAAGGTTAGATATAGAAAAGGAATATACTGAAATGATTTCATTTCTTAATATTTGTAGGAAGTTCTCGGAGAAGATATGCTATTGTGAGCTTCCTCTCTATTCGAGTCACGCATGGGCTTCAGAGATTTATCTGTGCAACTAAATGTCGATCGTGAAGGTAGTCCACAGAATTTTTTATTCAAAATAATAAGAAGGAAAATCAAAAAGGACAGTAATTTGCTTTTGCTTCTTCTTCTACGATACCGTCAGCGTCTTAGTCGATGAATCCCTTGCATTGTACAAACTGTCACCAGCATACTGGCTCTGAATGTCATATGACCCTGCAGTATTGGGTGCTGTCTGGGTTGCTGAATAGACTCCGTTTGTACTAGTCGTCTTATCTCCAATTGTTAAAGGGTTCTCTGCCGTGAAGGTTATTGTCTTTGAAGCAAGTGGATTTTTAGCTGTGCTATCTGTCAATGTCCCCGATACTTTGTAGCTTGCTCCTTTAGATACTGAATTTGATGTAACACTTAGTGATAGACTTACAGAGTGCTTTGTGGTACTGTAGCTTTTTGTTGAAGAGTCTTTTGCATTGTACAAACTGTCACCAGCAAAGTGCGCTTGATATGTCCATCCTGTTGCTACGGTGTTGGGAGCAGTACCAGTACCACTGGCTTTACCGATGCTATCTGTCATCTTGTCAGATATTGACATAACTCCAGTACCATCAAAGTGAATTGTTTTTCCTGGGATTGGAGCCCCACCAAGCGAAGCATCTTTTAGCGTTGCTGTAAATTTCGTGGGCATGCTCCACGGTACGTTGCTTGAAGCTGATGATATAGTAATTGTCACACTATGTTTCACTGTGCTGTATGCCTTTATGCTGCTATCTGATGTAGTATAGCCTGAACCACTGGCAAAGTGCGCTTGAACCTTCCATCCTGTTGCTACAGTAGTCGGTGATGCTCCCTTAACTGTGAAAGTTCCATCAGTGTTTGTAACTACATCGGGGATATTGTCAGCACCAGTACCGTCAAATGCGATGGTCTTTCCTCCAATCCCTGCATTATTAGCAGAATTTACTAGTTTACCAGTTACGGTCAGTTCTTTGCCCCATGGAACATTTGTTATCGTGTTAAGTGTAAGGGCTGTTTGGACTGATTGTGGCGGTGGTGTCGGTTCTGGTGCTTGATTTTCAAATTTCACAGTGACAGTTGTAGCAACAGTTTCTCCTGTATTGTAAGTCGCTACCGCCTTGAGAACATGATTGCCGTTGCTAAATTTGGTGGTATCGAGCGGAAACTCATATGGAGCATTATTTTCCTGACTTACTAATGTGGAATCATCAACATAGAGTTTGACGTTTGAAACCATGCTCAAAGGAGAAGCACTAACTTGCACTTCATATATGCCAGAAAGTGTATCTCCCCCTACTAGGCTAGTAAAACTAGCAAATAGATTGTTGGGGTTTGAAGCAGAAACTGTTGTTATCAGTTCACAATCTGCCGCAGACACTATCTGGTCGCCCTCTTCTGGGCTGTAGTCTTGTACTTTGTCTGCCGACCCTGGTGAGCACTTGAATGTGTCAGCCCCGTTCCCACCCCTGTAGTCTGTTTCACCTTGCTGCGTTTCTAAAATATCGTCTCCCTCGCCTCCATCTAGACCGCCAGCTACCTCGACGAACAAGTAGTCATTTCCATCACCACCAACGAGACCACCCCCTCCATCATGTATGTACAGCTTGTCATTTCCGCTGCCTCCATTTGCATTGGCCAAGTCTGGAACATTGTTTGTTTCTATGTGAATCTCATCGTTTCCTTCATCACCATTTATGCCACATTCATCGGGTGCTGTACAGTATATCGTATCGTCATCAATACCGCCCCAAACCGCAGCATTGGATACTACCTTGATGTAATCAACGCCAGCTTCACCATAAACATAGTAATAGTCGCTATGCGAATGGCCAACATCTATGTTGTCATTTCCAGAACCACCATATACCTTGCTGGTAGCATAGTCAGAGTCATCTCCATCGACGTGAACATTCCCATCTTTAATGCCATCATTTCCCTCTCCTCCTCTAATCTCATCACTTCCTCGGCCTCCATCCAAAATATCGTCGCCACCTTCACCAGAGATTATGTCATTACCCTCAAAGCCATTTATGGTATCTGGGTCGGGTGTCCCATTTAGTGTATCATTACCAGATGTTCCGTCTATGTTCAGCGCAAATACTAGCAAAGGAGCTAAAGGCATTACCACGATTAGACCAGTAAATACAATTACTGCCAGGGCTATTGGCAGTGATTTGGTTGAGAAGAGTTTCTGTTTTCTTTGTAGCCGTCCCTTTCCATGATTTTCCATAGTCGATTGGCGAAATGCACGAGCAGAATACGAAGTTAAACATTTCTACTTATTATAGTATAATGCAACACTATCCAAATAATATTATATAAGATACTTCCACAAAATGGCAAATGAGCCTATAAGCTTACGTATAAGGGGACTCCTACTTGTAAGATTCCAATAAATCAATACAAATACTCTTTTACTACCCTTGCTAGCAAAAAGCCAAACTATCTCCCTCCACTTCTATCCTTAAAGGTGCTGATGGAATAGGTTCATCTTTACA
The DNA here is from genome assembly GCA_035253045.1 of Nitrososphaera sp. Taxonomy (GTDB): domain Archaea; phylum Thermoproteota; class Nitrososphaeria; order Nitrososphaerales; family Nitrososphaeraceae; genus Nitrososphaera. The sequence continues at coordinate 2,743 of DATFCN010000001.1, read as the reverse complement.
CTAGCTTAACGGCATAACTCAATTTAGAAATTCAACTTAATTTTCACCTGCATTCACCGAAGCCATAATTTGTCAGCTATTCGATGGGTGGAATTATCGAGTCAAATCTGTCTCTCATCCCACCGAAACCGCTAATTCAACGAATCTTAGAGACGAGTGAAAAAATAGGAGCAAGGTCAGAAATCCTCGCACAGATGCTGCTATTGATTATTCAAACGCTAACATTTTATTTGATTAATCAGAGCCTTTCAATTATCTTACCTGTTTCTGACGCAGGAAATGCTTTAAGTGTCATACTACGAAAATTACCTTTACTTGCATTGCCTAACATAATTGCCATTACAGGTTCATCGCTTGGAGCTTCTACTATTACAACACCATCGTATTTTCCCATTGTATAATATTCACCAACTAGTTTACCACCAACTTTTTCAAGTTGTGCTCCAAAAGATGCAAGCCTGTTTGGAGAATCCTTTACATCTCTCATTCCTTGATCAGTCCAATTCCATAAAATAACATAGTAAGGCATGTTAAGAAGTTATTCAGAGCTAGTGTAATTAACTATTGCTATCCTAAGCATTCTTATTTTTGATGGTGTCTTCTTTTTAAGAAATCTGACATTTTTTTAGATGGATCAGATTACATGATAATAGAGCAATAAATGAACAGTCATCGGTTTCACGGTATAGCTATAGCAAAGCTATATGCCTATGAATTCCGAACCCTTTCAGAGAACTTATATCAGCTTGCAACCTCTTGACACGGCACTTATTGGGTTGCAATTTTGCTTACATCAAATGATGTCGATATGGAAGAGGGATTTTAAATAATAAAGCCCATTGCTTTATCTCTCTTTTTGAGTGTAGGTAACCAACTCTTGTTAAGTCAAATCAGTCTCGGATTCCACCGAAGCGGCTTGAAAGCTTTAAAGAATACTTAAAAGTTAGCATACCTGTCATGGATAACCCCATGCAGATACGTATGAGGTGAGAACTTCTGCCAGTGCTAGGTCATCAAAAAACTGGGGTGATACATGATTCGCAAGAATTAGTAGTATGTCAGCTACTGACTGATTAGTGTTCAAATATGAAAGTGCCACTTTATCTTGTATGAAGTGGATAACAAGGGAGCATGCCAAAGTAGACCGAATAGCTTGTCCCTGGCTAATAAGAAATTTTATTGACAAAGATGCTGAATTTCTATTCGTTCCAGCTCACAAAGTGATGCATTTAGCCAGCGAACAAAATGCCATGCCATTTGATGTTCCGAATGTAGAGCTCGGGCATCATGGTGACGAGTGTTCATTTGATGCCATAATAAAAAAATACAATCTAGACGAGAAAGAACCAAAATTATTAGAGCTGGCAAAGATAGTCCGTGGTGCAGATACACCAAATAGAGCTTTAACACCACAGTCAGAGGGCTTGGTTGCTATAGCAGCAGGTTTTAGCTTAATTTCCAAGGACGATCATGATAATATGACAAGGCAGTCTTATGTTTATGATGCCCTACTTGCTTATTGCAAATCGGACAAGAAAGCTACGTCAAGCCGACATTGAACGAATCGTCGATACTGGGTTTGACGTTAGCCTGTTCAAATTAATAGGAAACTTTAAAGCTAGGCGATTCTATCACCCTTGGGAAGTATCCTCCAAAAGGACCGTTATCATTCTGAGTTCTACCGAACCCATGAATTAGAATTAGAAGCCATTTCTGAGACAAGATACCGGTTTATGAAGAAGGATAGATGTGTATAGAGCAAAGCAACTTGCAGACAAGACTATTGATCTTCCTATCACGTGATAGACAGAAACCAAAACACGATTCCTGCTCTGGGGAAAGACCTATAATCTACCCCTATCTTATTAGAGAGAATGTCTTCAAATGTCCCAAATTGGGAAGCGACAATTAACAAAGTAGTAACATCCAAAGAAGGAGATCTAGTCGGTAACGTAGAGGCTACTGATGAAAGTGCTGTACTAGTTTCTAGTGAGGGCGCACGTACTCAGTATCGAATACCAAAAGACGTAGTAGAAGGATTTGACGGGCATGCAGTTTCACTAAAGGTTTCAAAAAATGAATTAGAAAATTACAAAACCCAGTGGAAAGAGGGATTTGGAGAGGTAAAGTAATAATTCACCATTGGACGTCTTTTTAACCCCTTAAAATCAAGGCAGACCGTGCAAAAAATTGTTTCTTATACCACTTGTCAAATCATGAGAAAAGATCAAAACGAGCATATAGGCGGAATCAGATCGTTTGCCTCTTCTAAATAATGTTTGCTGCGAAAACATGCTCAGCAGTCTCAATTCGTCTGAGTTTTCAGCTGCACCCGCCGAAGCTATATTATACCCTATATTGGATGAGGGGAATTATCGAGTCAAACCTGTCCCTCATCCCACCGAGCCGCAAGTTACACTAGCTTTCGTAGCCCACCTCCGAAGGTAGCGATATCGGTATCGATATAGTAAAAATTCATGATATACCAAGCGCAGCGATTCTAAAGAAAGAAGATCAAATGATTCAATTATGATTAATCAGGTCCATTAGCGACGTGTTAAAGAACCTTTCAATTTCTAGAATAGGATATTGAGAACAGTAGTAATAGTTGCCATAGTAAAGGGTAGTGCATATGTCATTCAAAGTAACGAAATCAAACTTCAGCACGATTGGAATGCTGGTAGGAATAGGACTTGTCGGCTCACTTCAAACGATCTACCACTTGCTCCCTTACTGAAATATT